>CALFYE010000261.1 GCA_937952145.1 uncultured Myxococcales bacterium | reverse complement strand
CGGGAAGGCTCGACGTGAGCTGGCGTTTCTTGCCCGTCGTGTCGGTGCGGGTCTCGATGTCCCACGGCACGGTGTCGCTGGGGTTCGGTTCGTAGGGGAGCGCCTCCCACGAATGATACGTGTCGAGCGCGGTGAAGAATTTCCAGACGAGGTTCGTGCCCCAGGCGCGGATGCTTTCGGGGCGGGCACGACCACGTTGCTGGAGGCCGTCGTCGATGGATTTGAAGAGCGAGAACTGGCGTTCGAGTTCGAGGTATTGCTCCAGTCCGTAGGCCGTCGGAATGCGCTGGCTGGCGAACTCGGCGAGTTTGCTCAGCTCGTTCTCCGGCGCGTAGCGGGCGGCGTGCTTGAGAAGATCGGCGATGGATGGCTGCGGGTTCTTCTGCTTCGAAAGCGTGGGGAGTTGTTGCAGGAGGAACGCGGCGGCGGCGGGTGTTTTCACCGCGATGGCGACGTCGGTGATGGTCGCGACCTCGGCGTCAGTCAATTTCTCCGAGGCGAGCCGGCGGAAGTTTTCTTCCGGCACGAGTTGGTCACGCAGCGACTGGCGGGCGACGTAGAGCAGATGCGTGTCTTCCTTTGGCACGCGCTGGATGAGGGCGAGCAACGGGCGGATGGCGTCGAAGTCCAGGACTTTGGCTTCTTGTCGCATCATATGTGTTGGGTGTGGGGCGATGCGTTAGAAGGCTCCGCGGTCCCCGCGCTGCACGCCGACCCGCTGGACACGGCCACGCCTTCGAGATCGACAAGTCGATCGAGGACTCATTCCTCCTGGAGATCGCCCAGGCCCAGCTCGTGCGCCAGATCTTCCCGCGCCATCCCATCAAGTGGATGCCTGCCACCAAGCACAAGTCGGGGGACATTTTTTGGTCTCACCGCGTCGATGGACTCTTCGATCTGGTCGGAGTCGCCACGCAGCAGAGCATCGAGCTTCTGGGGATGATGACCGAGTCGATTCACACGCCGCTGCTGCAGGATCGTTATGCGGCGCTGACCGGCGCCGACTACACGTTTTCGGCCTGTCGCAGCCTGGCCTCCGAGCTGATGTGGCGGCCCGACGGCATGGTAGTGGCCAGAGCCCAGAAAGTGCTCGCTGCTGCCTGTGAGCTTCTGGAAGTTGTGGCGGCTGAAGGCTTGTTTTCCGCCATTGCTCGGGGCGTGTTCGCCGATGTGAAGCGTCCCGAGACCGGTGGCCGCGGCCTCGATGGTGTGATCGCTCGCCACCCCGACTACGAAAACCCCATTTTGCAGGAGTTGACCGCATGCGCATCGCCCTGATCTCTGATCTGCACGCCAGCGAAGTGGCACTCGACGCCACCCTGCGCGACATACGGCGCCAAGGTGTAGATCAGATTGTCTGTCTGGGTGATGTCGCAACGCTCGGACCGCGGCCGAAAGAGATCATCGCTCGTCTGCGCGACCTGGGCTGCCCCTGCATCCTCGGCAATCACGACGAATTTCTGTTCAACCCGGCCATCCTGTCCACCTACACCGAGGTGCCCATCATCGTGCAGGCGGTCGATTGGTGTCGGGCCGAGCTGAGCACGCAGGAGCTCGACTTCCTGCGCGGCTTCCAGGCGACGCTGGCGATCGAACTTGATGGCCGGCTGGACCATCGCCTGTTCCTCTACCACGGCTCGCCGCGGTCGCACATGGAAGAGCTGGTGTCGACAACGCCCGCCGACCAAGTGGACCGCATGCTAGAGGGGCAGGTGGCGACGGTGATGGCCGGCGGGCATACCCACTTTCAGATGATGCGGCAGCACCACGGCATCTTGCTTGTCAACCCGGGCAGCGTTGGTCTCCCCTTTAAGGACTTCGTCCCGGGCAATGCGCCGACGGTCATGTGCCATGCCGAGTACGCCATCGTCGAGTCACATGCCGATGGGGTGGCGGTACACCTACACCGCGTGGCGCTCGATAAGCGAGAGCTGTACGCCGCCGCCGAAGACTGCTCGAATCCCTTCCGGCAGATGCTGATGCACCACTACCGCTAGCCTCGGGCCCGCCCGGCGACTACCCACTGGGCAACGAATCGTGCCGAACCGTGATAAAAAATGCCTCCTGTCCCGTCTTACATAGGACTGGAGCCACCGCAGCCTGTAGTCAGGCGATCGCAGACTGGCGGTGGAACGACCCACTCAGGGCAACTCAGGGAATCCATGATGAATCGACCCAAGCAGCGCATGTCTCTTCGCTCTCTGCTGACCTCGCTGGCTGCGCTGGGCCTGCTCTCGACGCAGCTCTTCTCCTCCGCTCAGGCGGGGCAGGGACAGGGGGGAGCGGCACCGCCTGCGGCCGTCGCACCCAAGGCGGCGCCTCCGCCGGCTGCCGCCGCTAAGCCGGCTCAGCCTCCACGCGCTGCGGCCCCGGCCCCTACAGCGGGAGCCAAAACGGGCACTGCGGCGGCCCCAGCCCCAGCGGTTGGCGGGAAGCCTGGTGCAGCGGCGGCAGCACCGGCCAAGCCCGGGGCCGACGGCGAGTTCCCGGGCCTGGCCACCGACGGCATGATGGCCTCCGAAAAGGACGGCCTGCGTCGGCTGCTGCAGAAGTTCCAGTCGCCCTGCGGCAAGCCGCACTCGCTCCTCACCTCGCTGCGCACCGACCCTGGCTGTCCGCTGTCGCTGGTCGCTGGTCGCTGGATGGCCAAGCTCTTCTCCGACGGATTCCTGGAGAGCGAGGTTGAAGAGCGCTACAGCAAGCGCTTCGTCAGCAGCAAGTGCGTGCAGATCGACATCAGCGGCGCCTCGACGCTGGGCGATCCCAGCGCCCCGATCGCGCTCATCGAGTTTTCCGACTTCGAGTGCCCGCACTGCCGCATGGCCGAGCCCATCGTCAAGCAGGTGCTCAAAGAGTTTAAGAACGTGAAGTGGGTGTTCATGAACTTCCCACTGCAGATGCACGCCAACGCACCGACGCTGGCTGCCGCGGCTCTGGCGGCTGGCAAGCAGGGCAAGTTTTGGCCCTATCACGATCGCCTGTTCGAAAACCAGGGCACGGTGCGACAGGCCGACTTGATTCTCTATGCCCAAGAGCTTGGGCTGGATGTGCTGCGCTTTCAGGCTGATCTCGAAGCCAGCCGATCGCGAGTGGCTCGTGAGCGCTCGATCGGCGACAAGCTAGACCTGGGTGGGACGCCGACTTTCTTCGTCAACTGCCGCAAGGTTGAGGGCCCGCTATCGCTCGACAACCTTCGTAGCTATATCGAAGCGGAGGCCGCCAAGTGAGCCATTCTCTGTCGCGTCGGGATGCTCTCCTGCTGCCCCTTTTGGGGGGGCTGTTTTGGGAAGCCGGGGGCGGCGTGGCATGGGCAGGGCAGGGGGTTGGCAGCGCGGCGGCCGAGATTGCGCTGCCGGATACCAACGGCACCACCGTCCGTCTGAGTAGCTTCCGCGGCAAGGTGGTGGTCATCGACTTCTTCGCCTCGTGGTGCGAGCCCTGCATGCGCGAGCTACCCGAGCTTGAGAAACTGCACCGCCAGCTCAGCAAAGCGGGAGTGGTGTTTCTGGGCGTGAACCTCGACAAGGAGCGCAAGAACGCCTTGGCGCTGATTCAGCGCTTTGGCCTAACGTTTCCAACGCTGCTTGATCCTGAGGGGAAGCTGGCGGAGACCTATGATCCGCCGAAGATGCCGAGCACGTATGTCGTGGACAAGGCCGGTGTGGTGCGCCACATCAACGCCGGCTTTGACGGCGCCGCCGACGTGGCGCGGCTGCAGAAGCAGATTACTGCTCTAAATCAGTAAGATCGACGCTGGGCAGGGCCTTGCGCTTGTTGCCAGCGGGGGCGGTGTTGCCGCCGTCATCGACCTCGACGAACAGTCCGTACATCCCGCCGATCGCCGTCGCCAGCAGCGCGCCTGAGCGCAGCGGGACGGAGTCGGCGAAGCCCTGCACGCTGACGTAGAGGTTCGGCATGTAGCGGTGGCCGAGGGCATACAGGCCCGCTCCGACACCGAAACCGAACACCATCTTGATGATTGGCGTCCAGAAAGTCTCGGCCCGCCAGGGTGGCTGTCCGCACAGCACGCCGACGACGGCGCCGACCAGACCGCAGATGATGTACACGAGCACATTGTCGGGATTGCCGAGCTTGAGCAGGCAGTAGCCCAGGCCGCCTCCGACGATAAGGCCCTTGATTAGTCCGAACAGGGCTCGACCCATTTTGTCTTCCTCCGTGTCGCCGAGGGTGGGGCACTGCGCGGGGCAGCTACCAACGACCCTGGCCAATACAGGCCCAGTATAACCGGATCAGCGATGCCGACCATAACGGCCGATGGCGTCACTCTATGCCGGCGTCTGGTCGCCGCTCCCGTGCGCAAGCTGCGGCGAGGTATCGCGTTGGCTTAGGCCGCCATGCGTGGCAGCGTGACCGCAAACGTCGAGCCTTTCCCTGGCGTGCTGTCGACCCGAATCTTGCCCCCGAGAGAGCGCACCAGCTCGCGGCAGATAGACAGCCCCAGGCCAGTACCGCGGCCACGGCCCTTGGTGGTGTAGAAGGGCTCGAAGATGCGGGCCATTTCGTCCCCGGCGATCCCGATGCCTTCATCGGTTACGGCGAGATCGACCTGGCCGCGCTCGCTCGCTGCGCGTGCTGAGACCACGATCCGACTCGACGGGGTTCCGCCCTGCGTTCGCGCCGCCTGGGTCGCGTCGAGCGCGTTATTGAGGAGGTTGATGAGCACCTGCCGCAACAGGCCGGGATCGGTCCGCACTTCGTTGAGCTCTGGATCGACGTCGATCACGATGCGTACGCCCGTGCGGCGAGTGGCCGAGGTCGTGACCCGCACGGCCTCTTCGATGACTCGTCGGAGCTCGGCCTGCTCGATGGTGGGCTTCGCAGCTCGCGTGTGGTCGAGATAGTCGCGGATAATTTGCGACACCCGATCCAGTTCGCTGGAGGCCACCTGCAGCCGCTCGCTGACCGCCTTCGGCAGGTTTTGGCCATAGGTCGCCAGCTGCAGATGCGCCGAAACAGCGGCGAGCGGCGTGCCAATCTCGTGCGCTAGCTGGGCTGCCAGCTGACCAAGGGCGGCGAGGCGCTCTTTGTCGCCTAGCTCGCGCTGGACGCTGAGCAGGAGCTGATTTAGCTGCTGCAGGGCTTCGTTCTTGCGCTGCAGGTCGCGCGTCGCCGCCGCGATGTCGTCCGCCAGCCGGCTGTTGAGGGCCCGAATCGCTTCGTCGGCCTCGCCGAGGCGCTCCAGCATGGCGTTGAAGCCGCGTCCCAGGCGCCCGACCTCGTCATCGCGAGCGGTTGCTACGCGACGCTGCAGGTTGCCCTGTTCTACCTCGCGCATGGCCAGCGCGAGCTCCGACACCGGCTTGGCGACGACTCGGTTGACGATCCAGGCGGTCGTCAAGAGCAGCACTAAGAGCGCCGCCAGAGCGGTCAGCCCGGAGATGCGAAGCTGATCGCTGAGCACCTGTTCATAACGGTCGGTCGGCACGGTGACGCGCAGGCGGCCACGCTGCAGGCCCGCGAGGTCAAGGTCGACCATGGCGGTGAAGCAGCGCTCGCAGGCCGACAGCTCCTGGCTGGTGCGGATGTTGCGGCTGCGTCTCTGCGCCTGCGGCAGCGTCGGAAAAACCTGGCCCCAGCGGGTCGATGTACTGCGCCAGGGTAGGCGCCACTGCGGCTCGCTAAGTCGGGCGCTCGGCGGGCGCGTCGTCTCGCCGTGGTCCCACAGCGCACGCCGGGCATCGTACTGCACAGCCCGCTCAGGGCGTGCCTTGCCTCCAGTGCGGGCTCGCTCGGGATGCGAGATCTCGACGCCACCACTCTGCGGCAGGACGATCTGCAGGGGCTCGCCGGTCTCGTTGTCGATGAGCAGCGACAAGTCGAAGATGCGGTGTCGGCCGCGCCATTCCTCCAGGCGAGCTTTCACTTCGTCGTCGGAGCGTTCGCGCTTGAGATACTCCTCCAGACTCACGGCCAGATCGCGAGCGGTGGCTTCTGCCTCGGCGCGCATGTGGGCCGTGACGCGGCCGTTCATCAGGTAGCGGCCGGCCAGCGTGCTTGTGACCAGCACGAGGAGCAGCAGCGCCGACAGCAGGCCGACCAGTTTGGTGCGTAAGCTCAAGGCGAGGGGGGCGCCGGATAGGGCGACGAAAGCGGCGCGGTGGTCGATGGGGCCGTCGCAATAGCACCCCGCACGGCTCCCGGCAGGTTGGTGATGATGGCCTGGACGCCTAGGGCCGCGAGCGCGGCTACCTCGGTCAGATCATCGACGGTCCAGGTGTGGACAGCGTAGCCTCGACGGCGCCAGCGTCGCATCGCAGCCGCATCGATCAGCGCCGCGTCGGGATGCAGGGCCAAAAGCGGCATGGTGTGGCTCAGCCAGGCCTCGCGCAGGGGCCGTCCTTGATTGCGGTGAAATAGGTAGGCAAGCGGCACCTCCGTCAGAAGATCCGCTGCACAGCGAGCAAAGCGCCAGAGCTGAAAGGGGTCGAAGGAAGAGACCAGGGTATGCCGCGCTGGACGTCGACCTCGTCGCAGCGTCTGGGCCACGGCCGCCGCGAGGCCGTCGTCGTGGATTAGGCCGGCATAGTCCGATGCCGTCTTTACGTCACGCGACTTGAGCTCAATGTTGATCAGCGCATCGTCGCCCAGGGCATCGAGTACCTCAGACAGCGTCGGTACACGTTCGCCGCGGCCGACGTCATGGCGGCGTAGCTCGGCAAGTGTCGCCGAGCGGATATCGGGCCCAGTGCCTTCTTTGCCGCCGGTTACCCGCCCCAGGTCGTCATCGTGCACCACCACCACCTCGCCCGACCCGCAGAGCATGGCATCGAGCTCGACACCGTCGGCTCCGGCCAGCATCGCCTGACGAAAGGCCAAGAGGGTGTTTTCGGGGTAATGCGCCGACGCACCGCGATGGCCAAGGACCAGCGGGCGCGAGCGACGATCAAGAAAACGCGGGCCGCTCATCGGGGGCTCAGCTAGTGCGCTTTCTTCTTGCCGCCTTTGGCCGGTTTTTCGGGGGCGTCACCGGGATGGATCGCGACAAGCTCGACATCGAAGCAGAGATCGCCGTAGGCCTTGCCGGGACCGCGCGGCTCATTGCCGTAGGCGATGTCGGCGGGAATCCACAGGCGGCGCTTTTCGCCGACCACCATCAGCTTCAGCCCCTCGCGCCAGCCCTTGATGGCCTTGGCGAGCGGAAAGGTGAACGTGGTGCCGCGCTTCTGCGAAGTGTCGAACATGAAGCCGTCGCGTTGCTGCCAGCCGACGTAGTTCACTTCGACCTTGTTGTCCTCGGTGGGATGCGTGGTGCCGGTGCCTTTCTGTAGCACCTTGCTGACCAGGCCAAAGGCGTGCTTTTCGGCATCGGCGGGCGGCTTGCCGACATCGGCAGGCGCCGGGATCTTGGGCATGACCGGTGCCGGGGGCGGGGGCGCATCGTCGGCGCGGCCGGTTGCGGCACCAAGTAGCGAAGCGGCCACGGTGATGCGAAGCAGAGTCTTGGCCAGATGAGTGCGCATAGCCAGACTCTAAGCTGGCCAGACTCCCCTCGGGAAGCCCCTTTTTTCCGACGGCGAAATCGACTGTGATGGACACGCGGATAGCCAACATTGTCTATAGTGGGGCATGCGTTTTTCCTCTACCCAGCGTCGCCACTTGCCCGTTCTTGGCAGCTCGGCGACCGCTGCGACCACGCCGGCCGTGGATGGGGCTTTGGGGCCTGCGGTGAGCCCGCCGTCCGATGGAACTGCCTCGGCCGTTGTCGAAGCCGGGGCCGCGGCGCCCAACCGACCGCGTCATCCAGCCTGGATCAAGGCGCGCCTGCCGTCGGGACAGACCTTTTTTGAGGTGCGCGAGCTCGTTCACCGACAAAAGCTGCACACGGTCTGCGAGTCGGCGAGCTGCCCGAACATCGGCGAGTGCTGGAGTCGCCGCGCGCTCACCATCATGATCCTTGGCGAGATCTGCACTCGCTCATGCAAGTTCTGCGATGTGCCGATTGGTCGGCCGCTACCACCCGATCCCGACGAGCCGCGCCGGGTTGGCGAGACCCTGGCGGCGCTGGGTCTGCGTCACACCGTGATCACCTGCGTGGACCGCGACGATCTGCCGGACTTTGGCGCGGCTCACTGGGCCGAGACGATTCGTCAGGTGCGTGCGCACTGCCCAGACATGACGCTGGAAGTGCTGGTCGGAGACTTCAAGGGCCGCACCCAGGATGTCGATACGGTGCTGGCGGCGGCTCCTGATGTCTTTGCGCATAATCTTGAGACCGTGCCGCGTCTTTCACGTCAGGTCCGGGTCCAGGCGAGCTATCCCCGCAGCTACACCGTTCTCGCTCACGCCAAGTCGCGCGGCGCTGTCGTCAAGACCGGCCTTATGCTGGGGCTGGGCGAAGAGATCGCCGAGGTGCGTGAAGTGCTGCGCGAGCTTGCCGGGCTGGGCTGCGACATCGTCACGCTGGGTCAGTACCTGCCTCCTTCGCGCTCGCACCTGCCGATCGCGCGCTACGTCCATCCCGACGAGTTTGCGGCCCTGCGCGATGAAGCGCTGGCCCTAGGCATCTCGCATGTCGAGTCAGGCCCGCTTGTCCGAAGCAGCTATCACGCCGATGGCCAGGCCGAGATCATCGCCGAGCTACGCGCTCGCGCCGCCGGTCCGCAGTCGAGCGAAGTCCGCCTCAGTGCGGGGCCGCAAGCATGAGCCAGATCCGCGAAAAACCGTCGCTTCTCGTCGCTGCGATTGCGACCTTCCTGTTCACTGGGCACTCGAAAGTCGCGCCCGGGACGATGGGCAGCTTGGCCGCGCTGCCGTTGGCTTGGCTTCTTCTGGGGGCGGGGCCACTGGCGATGGCGACGGGCATTGTTGTCGTCACCTGGCTTGGAACCTGGGCGGCAGGCCGCTACTGCGAGGCCACCGGGCGCCACGATAACCAGCGCATCGTCATCGACGAGGTGGCCGGCATCCTGGTCACGCTCTGGCCAGTGTCGCGCAGCCTTGGCAACCTGGCCGTCGGCTTCCTGTTGTTTCGTCTATTCGACATCTGGAAGCCTGGTCCGGTGCGCATCATCGATCGTCGGGTGGGTGGCGGCTTTGGTGTCATGGCCGATGATTTGGCCGCCGGGGTGCTCGCTGCCGTGTGCCTGTGGCTGATTCAGCCGAGTCGCCTGCCCTTTGCCATTCCTGGGTGGAGCGGTTCGTGAGTGACAAGACAGTCGGTGCCCCCGAGCGCCCGCTGCGCGTCCGTCCCTATCCGCTGGACCTACTACCCCGTCTCCTGCGGGTTCAGGTTGAGCTCGCGCAGGTCTTCGCCGCGCACCTTTCGGTGATGCTGGCATCGGCGCGTATCGGTAGCCCGGCAGGTAGGCAGGCGTTCGAGCGCAGCCTCGGTGGTCCGCTGACAGTCCGCGCACAAGCGCCCTACCTGGGGAGCGCAGAGCGCTTGCCGGCGCTGGTGCATTCCGGACTGTGCATCGAGGTTAGCCGCAGTGCCCCGGGGGCGCCGCGCGCACTTTTGGCCGTCGATAGCGCCTTATGCCGAGCGATCGGGGTCCGCGATGCGGCGCGCTTGGCTGAGCTCATGCAAGGGGCGCTAGCCGGCAGCGGTGCACAGTGCGTTGCCATTGGCGGAAGTGCACTCGAAGCACTACTCGCCGATTCGACGCTGCGCACGCCGCTGGTGGTCGATGCGCAGCTGCGAGTCGGCGAAGAGTCGGGCTGGGGTCGGCTGGTGACCTCGTCGGCCCTGCGAGTAGCGGCTGCCCCGGGCGCGTCGGTTTCTGGGGTCTTCCGCGAGCCCGCAGTCATGCGCAAGCGCTTGGCCGGTGTCGTCGTCGATCTGGTCATCGAGGCCGGCTACGGCTTCCTGCCCAGCCGCGAAGTGCTGGGGTTTTCCGTCGGGGACATCGTCATGCTGGATCACTTTGGGCCCCGTCCGATCACCGGCGGTCCAGTCTGGCTGCGCCTCGGGCGGGGGGTGTTTCCCGGTCACCTCGACGGGGCCGGCGTCACCGTGTTAGGGTCCTACTACCTGCGAGCGCACGACATGGCCGACCCGCAAACCGAACCCGCCGCTCCCTCCCCCGAGACCGAGTCGCTGTCTGACTCGCTCCTGCGCGAGCTGCCGGTGCAAGTAACCTGCGAGATCGGCCGCGTCACCCTGAGCGCCCGCGAGATCCTTGAGCTGCGGCCAGGCACAGTCTTGCCCGTCGGTCGTCCCCTGGCGGGTCCCGTGGATCTGACGGCAGGTGGCCGCGTCCTCGCCCACGGTGAGCTCGTCGACGTCGAAGGCGAGATCGGCGTGCGCATCACCGAGATCCTCAGCTAGCCCCCGCTTAATCAGTTTCGCCGGCTGCATCGTCCCAGGCGAGACGGGGGATGCTGGCGAGCAGACTGGGCTGGGGTCCGGCAAATGTCGGCAGCTGCCTACCTGCGGCGGCTAAGTGTGCTGCGGATGTAGGCGGGCGCGCCTTGCTTCGTCCCCGGCCGGCAGATAGCATCAATTCTGAGACACTAGGGGTAGGGTCCGCGGATGATCGAGGTCGGTCAGCTCATCGGCAACTACAAGGTTGTCCGCCGGATAGGGGCCGGTGGGATGGGCGAGGTGTACGAAGCGGTGCACCAGCAGATCCGCAGCCGCGCAGCGATCAAGGTGCTCTTGGCGACCCACAGCCAGAACCCCGAGATGCTGAACCGCTTCTTCCACGAGGCCTTGGCCGTCAATATCGTGGGTCATCCGGGGCTGGTGCGCATCTTCGAGTGTGGCCACCTTCCCGACGGTGCCGCCTACATCGTCATGGAGTACCTGCAGGGCGAGTCCTTACGCGCTCGCTTGCGGCGAGTCGGCGGGCGGCTGGATGGCTCCAGCCTGCTTATCGCTCGCCAGATCGCCAACGCCCTTTCGGCCACTCACGCCAAAAAAATCATCCACCGCGATCTCAAGCCGGACAACGTGATGATCGTGCCGGACAGCGACATGCCGACCGGCGAGCGCATCAAGATCCTCGACTTCGGCATCGCCAAGTTAGCCGCCGATGCCGCCGGAGACAGTGCTGACGGCAACCTCGTGGACGATGGCGGTGTGGTGAGGACGCGCACGGGACTTATCCTCGGCACGCCGGCCTACATGGCTCCTGAGCAGTGTCGCGGGCTTGGACAGGTCGATGAGAAAGCCGACGTGTACTCGCTGGGCGTCATCTTGTTCGAGATGCTCTCGGGACGGACGCCGTTCAAGTCACCCGGCTTTGGTGAGATGGCGGCCATGCACATGTTCATGCCGCCGCCCGACTTGCAGGAGCTAGTGCCCGGCATCCGCCCGGATGTGGCTCAGCTGGTGGCGCGTCTGCTGGCCAAAAAGGCGGTCGAGCGCCCAGCGATGAGCGAAGTGGCGGCTGAGCTCGATCACCTGTTTACTGACCGACGCCGCGAGAGCCATCCCAGCATGCTGGCGATTCCCGCGCTCACCTCGCCGGGGGCGGGGCCGGTGCGTACCCCGACGCCGTCCAAGCCGCACTCTGTCGTGTCGGTCAACCCGCGCGGGACCTCGTCGCTGCTCGATCGCGAGCCGGTGTTGGCCGTGACCGCATCCGGCGATCTGGCGCTGCAACCCGCCGAGTCCGCTCACGAGCCCGACCACGAACCCGTCCATTCCACGCTGCGTGACGCTGCCGGACAGAGCGGGCAGAGCGGCCAGCGCCTGGTGGTGAAAGTTCCGCGGCGCGCTGTCATTCCCGTGGCCATCGCGGCTGGCGTGGTGTTGCTCAGCGGCATTGTGCTGGTGGTGCGACTGGTGAGCTCAGGCGGCAAAGGCGGCGGCAGCAGTGCCACTGCGCCGGGTACGACCGCATCGGTCGGAGCCCCGCCCACCAAGCCCCAAGATGGACCGTCGGTACCCATGCCAGTGGTGGTCAGCGGAGCCGGAGCGCTGGGGGGGCCCGCTGCTCCGGCGACGGATCCTGCCGCCGACAAGGATGCTAGCGGCAGCCGCGCGTTATCGGCACGGGGCAGCCAGCTTCTGCGCAGCGCCCGCGAGCACTTAACCAACGGCGACCCCGAAGGTGCTCTGGCGGCGCTGAAAAAGACGCAGGATGCCGATGCTGGCCATCCCGATGTCCTGGCGGCATTCGCCGATGCGGCGGCCACCAAGCGAGACCACGGCACGGTTGTCAAGCAGCTGCGCGCCCTGCAGAAGATTCGTCGGCTCTCGACGCCGCAGGTGGTGCAGCTGGCCTCAGCACAGCTGGCGCTGGCTCATTACCAAGACGCGCTGGAGACCTGCGCCAAAGGCCTCAAGCGTGCTCCTGAATCCGCCGAGCTGATTCGCTTGCAAGCGCAGATCTCGAGCAAGCTCTCGGCCACTCCGCGCAAGAACACAGGCTATGAACGAATCGAAGACTGAAGTACAAAGGCTCGCCCATCGCAGCCGGCACTCCCCTGCGGCGCCTCGGCGAGGCCGACTTGCCACCTGGAGCGGACTGCTGCTGCTCTGTACACCGCTCTGGGCACCGCTTTGGGCCCATGCAGCAGAGCCCGCCCCCTTGCCCGCGCCCCCCACCTCGGCGCAGGAGATCCGCGACGAGGTCGCCCGTCTCAACAGCCAGGGAATCGAGCTTTACAAAAACAAGCAGTACGCCCAGGCCGTCGACAAGCTGGCGGCTGCCTATCGACTGGACCCGGATCCGTCGATCGTGTGCAACCTGGCGCGCGCCCAGTACAAGCTCGCGCCGGGGCAGCAGGCGGCTGAGTATCTGGAGCGCTGCTTGGCGACTGACAACACGCTCACCGAGACGAGCCGACAGACGCTGGAGGGCTACCTGAAAGATGCGCGGGCGCGGATCGTTGAGATCGAGCCTCCGCCGGCGCCACTGCTTGAGATCCCGACGCTGCCCCCGGCGGCTCCGCAGCGACCGCTGTGGCGGCTGGCCTTGGGCGGCAGCTTGACCGCCCTTGGCGTAGGACTCGTCGTGGGCGGCGCCTATGCCTGGTCGATCGATGGCCAGTGCGCGACGCCAGATCCCCCCTGCGAGCGCATCTACAAGACCACCGCCTCGGGGGTCAGCGCTGTGGCCCTCGGATCGGCAGCGATCGTCGGAGGCGTCATCCTGCTCGCCCTGCCTGCCCGTCGCGCTACGCCCGCAACTGCTCTCCGTCGAACTCTCGGCGGGCTATCGCTAGGCGGCTCTGCGTCGCCGTAAGGCTTGTTTGCGGGGGGCAGACGGTGGTACACCGACTCCGTTTTGTCTTCTGCGCCCCCAAGCGACCGCCGCAGCGTGCCTTCTCCCCAAGGCGGGGAGGTGTCGCATGCACTGCCGGATGCGTCTCTGCGGAGCAGCGCAGTCCGGACCGCTGCAGCTGAGCGACCCGAGCGCACCGATCGAACGGATCGCATCCATCGCATCGAGCGCGAGCTACCCCGCCCGTTTCAGCCCGCGCGATCCAGCCTGGATCTGACCGGTCCGTACACGCTGCTGCGGCCGTTCCGCGGGCCGGGCGAGGCCTACCTGGCTGCTACGCCCGAGGGACAGCTGTGTGTGCTTCAGCTGGCCATCGGGGCCCTGCCTGGCCTGGCGCAGCAAGCCGCTGATGAGCCCTGGCTGGCTGCCGCCGAGGCGCGACGAGCCGTCCGGCACCCGGCACTGATCGCGCTGCTTGACGTCGGCGTGATCGATGACTCGCTGTACATCGTCACCGAGTACCTAGCTGGCCGCGATCTGCACGAGATCGTGCTGCGTAGCGAGGAGAAACAGCGAGCACTGTCGCTGCCGCTGCTGCTGCACATCTCGCGCGAGCTCTCGGCAGGTCTGGGGCAGCTCCACCGCGTCACCGGCTCTGGCCGGCTGCCGCCGACGCTGCTAGCCCACGGCGCACTCTTCGCCGAAAACGTGCTGTGCGGCTGGGAGGGCGAGGTCAAGCTGGCGGATCGCGACCTCTCTGGGCTGTTCTCTTCGGTCGGCTTGCGCACGCCATGGAGCATGCTGCGCCCCCCGGCTCGGCCCGTTGCATCGGCCGCTGCGCCGACGCCGGCGGATGACCTGGCAGGACTATCGGCCATCGTTTCGGAAGTGGCCGGTGGCGCGATCATGGGGCTGTCGTCTTCGCTACTTTCGTTGCTGCAGCAGGCGACGGGTGGTAAGGGCTCGGCTCCGCCCTGGGTGGCGCCGCTGTCGGCCGATGATCTGCACGCTGCGCTCAGCCGCGAGCTTGCCCTGCTGCCCGGCGGGCTGCACGAGCCGGCGGCTGCGACGACTGCGCTTTTGCACTATCTGACGGCGCTTTACGGCGAGCAGATTGATCAAGAGCGGCACGAAGCGGCGCGCTGGCTAGATGCCGTCTCGCGAACCGCGTCACGTAGCTCGGGGCGCCCAGCGAGTCGACCCGATGCGCCCGGTGAGTTGGGGCCGGCGCTCTCGCCGAGCACGGTGTCTTTGGCGTCGCCCACGCCGCCGGGTTCGGTCGGCGACGCCCCTTCACGCATCACCCAGCCCAACCTCGGCGAGCCCGCCTCCTCGGCCGATGCGCTGATCATCGGTGGCCGCTATCGCCTGCTGCGCCTGATCGGCATCGGCGGCATGGGAGCCGTCTACGAAGCGCAGCACGTCTCGATTGGCAAGCGGATCGCCGTCAAGGTGCTGCACCAGCAGTTCTCGCAGCACCCGGATCTGGTCGAGCGCCTGCGCCGGGAAGCCCAGGCTGCCTCGCGCATTGGCCATCCGAACATCATCGATGTCATCGACTTTGGCTATACCAGCGATGGCAGCGCCTACATCGCGATGGAGTTTCTGGAGGGCACCGATCTGGGCGCCATCCTGCGCAACGAGGGTCGCGTGCACGAGCCGCGGGCCCTGCGCATCGGGCTGCAGACGGCACGGGCGCTGGCCGCCGCTCATCGCGTCGGCATCGTCCATCGCGATCTCAAGCCCGAGAACATCTTTGTCGTGCATCCGCAGCCGCCTCTCGACGCTGAGCCGCTGTCGTCCTGGGGGGCCGGGACCGGGGCCTCGCTACCTGAGCCGGCCGACGCCCGACCCCGCGGCATCGACGAGCGCGAGGCGTCACAGAAGAGTGGTTTCATTCGGCTGAGCGGCGATGGAAAGAGCGACTTTGATCTGGTGAAGGTCCTCGACTTCGGCGTCGCGGCGCACCTGGGGGCGGGGGGAACCTGGCCAGCCTTGCCGCTTTCAGCCCTCCCGCCCGGCAGCGAGCTGCGTCAGCTGCCCGGTAGCGCGCGCCTGACCAACCCCGGCCTTGCCGTCGGTACGCCAGAGTACATGGCACCCGAGCAGGCACTTGGACAGGAGGTGGATGCGCGCGCCGATGTCTACGCGGTGGGCACGCTGATGTTCGAGATGCTGTGCGGGCGCGTGCCGTTTGTCGGCGGCTCGGCGGCTGAGCTGTTGGCGCTCAAGACCGGCTTTGAGCCACCGCTGCCTCGTCTGTTCGCACCGACGATTAGCCCGCCCCTGGAGTCGTTCATCCTGCGCTGCCTGGCTCGCGATCGCAGTGAGCGGCCGCAGAGCATGGAAGAGGTCGAGCTGCACCTCTACGAGCTTTCGCGCGAGAGCGGGGCCTTGAGTCAGCCGCGCATCTTGCCTCCGACGAGTGGTCCCGGGTTGTCGGCGGCGGCGAGTGCGCTATCCCCCGCGGTGTCGGCGGCGGACTTGGCCGATCGTCTGGGTACGCTGTCGGCACCAGCGGGCAGTGGCGTTGCGGGTTCGCCGCTTGGCTCGGCGAGCTCGCATGGGCTCTCCGCGCCATCGCAGGAAGCGCTGCCTGCCGCCGGCTTGGGTCGGCGCCCACCCTCGCGTCGCTTGACGGCAACCGCTTTCGTGCTGGCGCTGACCACGGTGGCGGTGGGCTTTGTCACCGCGCGCTACCTGACGCGACCGCATCCCACAAGCCCGCCCGCGCCTGCACCGTCTCCAGCGCTGGTCGGCGCGCCCGGTCCGTCGTCAGCGCCGCTTCCGGCCGGTGTTCTGCCGTCTCCGCCGTCTCGATCCGGCTCTGCTGCAGGCCAGGTCGCGGGACCCACCGCACCGGCCGCGCCGCCAGCCGACGCTCGCGTCGTCGAGGTGCTTGAGGGGCGGGTGCCGATGCTGTTTGAGTGGGCTCGTCGCACGGTCGCCGGCGGTCGCTTCGTTAGCCCCCCGGGCGATAACCTGCTTGAGCTCCTCACCCGCATCGAAGATGTCGCGCCCAATCATCCCGATCTGAGCCGCCTGCGGGCCGAGGCAGCCGCCACGGTTCTGCGTCGCGGTCGAGAACACCTGCGCCGCCGTCAGCCGCTTGAAGCCTTTGAGCTGTACCGCACCCTTTTAGCGATCGAGGGCGGCACCGCCAGCCTGACCACCGTGCGGGCCTCCGCCAAACCCGCGGGATTGGCCCGCCGCTTCCCGCGCTCAGAGCTTCAGCTGCAGCTCCTGTATGTCGCGCGCACCGGCCGCGGAGGACACGGCGCCGGGCTGTCTGCCGCCCATGCTGCCGTCGAACTCGCACCGCGCAGCGCCGCCGCCCACCTGGCCCTTGCCGACGCGCTGCTCTCAGCCAACCGTCGCGAAGCCGCCGCCGCCGAATATCGTCGCGTCCTGGAGCTTCACCCGCGCGCCCTAGAGCGCCGCCTCGCCGAGCACGGCCTAGTCCGACTGGGGCTGCGTCCCAGTCGCCGCGAGCGGCGCTAGCGCTGCAGGCGCCTCGGGTTTGGGAGGCATCGCAAGATCGAGACGGCGAAGTGTGCGTGTGCGCTGGGTGTGAGCCCACCGTCGACTAGCTTCTGTGGCGTGTGGGCAGTGACGGGCGGCGCGGTCCGACGTCGAGGGGCAGGAGGGCGAGCGAGGTTACTTGCCGGCGAGCAGGTCTTTTTTTAGGCCGCCGTCGGCAGGCTTTTGGCCCAGCCAGATCAGGAACATGGCATCGGCGAAGTCTTTGCCCTCGATGGTGACCGAGCCTCCGCCCTGGACGGCGAGGGTGGTGCCCTTGCCAGGGACGTAGCTGATCGTGATCGCGGTGCCCTCTTTGGCGTCGCTGATCACGCCGGCCAGCTTGTCGAGCCCGGCCTGCAGCGCGGCCATCTTGTCGCCGGAGTTGTTCTCGAAGCCCTCTTTATAGGCGCCGAGGATCTTGGCTTTGTCGACGCTGCGCAGGAAGACCATGTGCACGGCGCGGGCGCTGTCGGCCTTGATGATGGCGCTGGGATCGGTCGCGTTTTCTTCCAGGTACAGGGCGCCGACGTAGACCTTGATGAAGACCTTCTTGCGGATGCCGGCACCGTTCAGCTTCAGGGTCTTGCCGCCGACGCTCAGCGTCTCGGCCACCTCGACCCCGGCCACGGGTCGGGCATGCGCCGAAAGGGTGAGGAGCAGCAGGGTGGAGAGGATGAGTGCGAGTCTCTGCATGGTTGTCTCCTTACGATTTCTTCATATTACGGCGGTAGCCCTGCCGGTGGGCACTGTTTGGCACAGCCGGCGGGTGATTTTCGCGTTAGCTCGGTCCTTGGCCCTGCGCTGGCCCGGCGATGGGGTGCCCATTGTCATCGGTATGAAACGACTGGCCTTGGAAGGCCAAGAAAATGCCAACCGCCGTGCTGCTATGGCGAGAGGTCAGGACCAGGCCGCCATCCTGGTATGGACCGTTGTCGTGCGCATAGGGGCCGCTATTGCCCTGGTTCATGTGCACATCGTGAACGCCAATCGGGAAGCCACCGGCGCGGAAGCAGGCTCCGAACACGTAGGCGGTCACGGCATCGCCCGCCTCGACAGCGCGGCGCAAGTAGAAGTCGATGTAGTCCTGTAGATCATCCCAGGCCCCGGGCGACGTGGCGGGCATGGTGTTCATCTCGTCTCGCTCGAAGTAGCGCTCGCGTACATAGTCGAGCGCAAGGTCGCGATTCTTCGACTCGGCGGGATTGGGATGGAACCCCTCGGGCAGGGCCGAGAGCGCTGCCAGCTTGCGCTGCCAAAGCTCGGCGCGCGCCTGATGCGCCCGCGCCTGTTTCAGCAGGTTGCTGTCGACGAAATAGAGCAGCTCGGACTCCGGGCCCGAGCCGACCTTGGACTTTACGTTGACCGGCGACTTCCACTTGCGGAACAGGTTCTCTTGCTTGTTGACGAGCTCCTCCAGCACGACCTGATAGTGCGGGCTCTTGCCGTCGTCGTCTTCGCGATAGCCCTTGATGATGCGGGCCTTCAGAACGCCGTATTCCATGGGGCACCTCGCTTATGGATCTGTGAACTGGAACTGCACACCGGCTCGGGGAAGCCGCGCGATCAGCGTCTGCCCCAGGGCTGCTGCTGGCGTGTATACCCCGCCGCTCTGACCTCCACCGTGGGTCTCAGCGAGCAGCAGCGCTACCTCGGCCAGCATGCGCGCGGTCGAGGCATAGCCGGGATCGCCTTCGCCGCTGAGCCGCAGTACGGCCGCGGCCTGAGGATCGGTCTGATCGGCCTTTTCGCTGAAACCGCGCAGCATTACGCGCCAGCGACCGCGCGTGCGCTGTTCTTCGCTGGGCCCTTCGCCTCCTTGCGGCAACAGGCGAGCCAGCATCGGACGGGTGATGTCGCTGATGGAAAGCAGGGCGAAGCTGGCGATGCCCGCCATCATCGCGGTAGCCATCGCGGCGGCACGGGCTCCGCGGCCAAAGCCGACGTACTCGGCGTAGCGAAAGTCGCGCCCGTAGGGGTAGCCGAGGAGCGCGTTGCTGCGATGCACAACGCGGGTGTTGATGCCGGCCATGATGAACGGCGCTGTCCACTGACCTGCTTCGCCGTCATAGGCCACGCCGCGTGGTTCTTTCGGCCGGCGTCGTGGCTCGCCGGAATCGGGCACCAGGGCGTAGGGATCGATCATCAGGCGGCGCAGCTTGGGATCGGCGCGACCGGCGGCGAACAGGTCGATGATGGTGGCCAGCGTGCCACCGCTGAAGCCCCCCTTGGCAGAGTGCACGAACAGGCGAGCTTCGCGCAGCGGCAGGCCGCGCTCGGCCATGTGCTGATGCAGTGCGAACACGCCCAGATCCGACGGAATCGAATCGAAGCCGCAGGCATGTAACAGGCGGGCTCCGCTTTCCCGCGCAGTGCTGAGGTTGCGCTCGATGCTGGCGTGGATGAATGGCACTTCGCCCGTCAGATCGCAGTAGTCGCTGCCGGCGCGAGCGCATGCCGCGACCAGCGGCAGACCATGCCTAAGGTAGGGCCCAACTGTGCTGCAGATGACCCGGGCTTGCCTGGCGATCGCCAGCAAGGCCGCTTCGTCGGTGGCGTCGGCGACCAAGATCGGTAGCTCAGCGCAGCGGGGATTCGTCTGGGCGAGGGATGCGCGGACTCGCTCCAGCTTGTCGCGCGAGCGGCCCGCCAGCGCCCAGCGCAAGCCAGCAGGCTCTTGGGCCAGTCGCTGGGCGACGAGCTCACCGGTAAATCCGGTCGCACCAAAAAGGACGAGATCGAGCTCTTTCGAGTTTGACATGGCGCCTAGCGTGAGGGAGTCGCTGGGCCTCGTCCAGCAGTTCTACAGGATGTCGCGGGCTATTCTTTGCCGCTGGGGCGCCGCGACAGCAGATCCTGCAGGCGCTCCACGGCCTCGGGGCTGCTCGTTGGAACGACGCGGGCCTTGCCGGGGCTACGCAGGGCGGTGAGCTCGTCGTCTGCGGCCTGGGCACTGGCGGTTCGACTCGCGGGCATCGGAATGATCGGGGTGCGTGCGCTGCGGGCTGGGGTCCGGCTGCTGGTTGCCGGGGTGCGAGCCGAGTCGCTCGCCGGGGCGCGAGGGCCCGTGGCTGCGGCCGGCACCGGCAGCTCGATCTTCGGCGTCTGCGCGGAGTCAGTGGGGCGCAAGCGCGGTGTCTGTGCCGACTGGGCAGCCGAGCGCACCGGTGTGCGCTGCGACATCACCGGCGTCCGCTGCGAAGGGCTCGGGACCGCTGCCGCGGCCGACGGCGGAGTCGCTGCGGCCGCTGCAGGAACACTGCTCGCTGGCGCCGGAGCAGGTGGTGTCATCGTCGCTGCGATCGGAGTGGCGGGAGCTGCGTTGAGCGTCGGCGCCGGGGCGGGTGCGAGGACCGCCGGAGCTGGCGTGGTGACTGCCGGTGCAACCACGGCGGGTGCAACTGCGGCGGGTGCAACTGCGGCGGGTGCAACTGCGGCGGGCGCAACCACGGCGGGCGCAACCACGGCGGGCGCAATCACGGCCGAGGCCGCTGGCGCCGGCGCCGGCGTCGGCGCTGGCGTCGCAGCAGCGAGCGGTGCGACGAATGCAAACGGCGATGGCGGGGTCAGAACCGGATCGCGGGCGGGCTCGAAGAATTCCTCGCGATGGGCCGCCTTGTAGGCCATGACGCGCTCGATCACTTCGCGGCTGTGTCCATCGAGTCGCGTGAATCGCACCCCCATGCCGTGCAGGCGCTCGTTCGCGCCGGGTTCGTAGGGCGCCCGAAAACTCACCACGCCTTCACCGCGCAGGGCCACCCGTGCGTCGCTCAGCACGACCTCGAAGCGCACCGCGCTCCCTACCTCCAGCGGCTCGCGCATCGGCAGGAACAGGCCGGCTCGCGACAGATTGCGTCCGAAGCGGGCGATGAAGTCGTCGAGGGCGGGATAGTCGAGAGTACAGCGCAGAGAGGCCAGAGGGAGGGGGCTGGCGCTAGGTTGCGGCATAGCCTGAGTATCGTAACACCGCAGCACCAGCCATGGATAGCGTCATCCGCTGGCTAGTCCAGCGACGGCGTGAAGCAAACCGACCGGCTCTGGCCGGCGCGGCCGGGCCCGGGTTTGCGCATCGCTTAGCCGTTGGCGCGGATTGCCGTTACGGGATCGAGGCGGCTGGCGCGCTTGGCCGGCATATAGCCAAAGACCACGCCGACCAACACCGCCGATCCGAGCGCCAGCATGACCGCTGGCTCCGAAACGACGATCTGCCAGCGCGGCTTGAAGTGCTGAATGATCGTCCCGCCGAGCAGCGTGCCGCCGATCCCCAGGGCGACCCCGATGGAGCCTCCGAGCCCTGAGAGCAGCATGGCCTCGACGATGAACTGCCGGCTGATGTCGCTGGGGCTGGCGCCCAGAGCCTTGCGGATGCCGATCTCGCGGACACGCTCGGACACTGACACCAGCATGATGTTCATGATCCCGACACCGCCGACGAGCAGCGAGATACCCGCCAGCAAGCCGACGATGACCTTCATGATCAGAAACACGCGATAGAACCCGGCGAGGCGCTTTTCGAAGTCGAAGATCGCGAAGTCATCGACTCCATGGTGCCGTTCCAGCAGCACGGCGTTGACGATGCGCTTGACGATCTCGTTGTGCTGCGGGCCTTCGGTGAGCAGAAACAGGCGGCGGCCGGTCTCGACGACGGTGGCCTCGTGATCAGCCAGGGTCTCCATCGGCATGACCAAGACCTCGTCCCACTCCCAGCCGAAGCCGACGCCCCAGCGATCGAGCTTGGTCAGGCGTCCGACGATGCGACAGTACAGGCCAGACAGCATGACGGTGCGACCGACGACTTTTTCGCCCCGTCCCCACAGCTTGTCGGCAAGGTCGTGACCGATGACGCAGACGCGGCTGTGCTGCGCGATGTCATCGGCGTCCAGCGCTCTCCCTTCGGCGATGCGATAGCGGAAGAACGACAGAAAAGACGCATCCGCCGCCACGACATCACCATTGCGTCGCTTGCCCGTGTCGGTGTGCAGGCCGCGGTTGCGCAGCGAAACCAGCGACGTGACGCTGACCACATGCGGGATGCCGCGCAGCACCGGCACATCCAGGCGAGTGATGCCGCGGGTGTACGACAGCTGCTTGCTCTCCATCGCCTCGGGAGACTTGCGCCACAGCGAGATCAGACGCGCTCCGCCCAGCTCTTCGAAGCTTGACGACAGCGTCGACAGACCGGACTCGGCCAGGGACGTCATGAGCACAATCGAGAAGGCGCCAATGAGGATGGACGAGATCGTAAGCAGTGAGCGGAACAAGTGCCCGCGCAGCATCGAAAACGCGATCCGTAAGTACTCAAGCCACATCGGGTCCCTCGGCCTTTTGGGGTGATGACTTCGCGGCCTACTTGAACTCGTTGGCTTCGGCGGACGGCGGACGAATCAGAACCTCGTCGCCTTCTTTGATGCCCGAAAGAATCTCCTGCTCGCGATCGTTGCGTGCCCCCACTGCGACATCAATGCGCTTGGTGTTGGGGCCCTTCTTGCCCATCGGTGAGCTGCTCGGTGCCTCACCGGGCAAAAGACAGTTCACGTAGGTCTGGCCCTTCTCTTTGACCACCGCCTCGATCGGCAGCTTGAGCACGTTCTTCTTTGTCTCGACGTGGATCTTGATGTCGGCGGTCATGCCCGGGCGGATCTCGGATAGTGCCCCCGGCTCCAGCGTCGTTTCGACGGGGAAGACTTCGACGTCCTTGCCCTTCGGCAGGATCGAAGCCGGCGCGATCTTCGTCACCTTAGCCTTGAACGTCTTGCCCGGCAGCGCATCCAAGGTCAGCGTCACCGACTGACCGAGCTGCACCTTGGCGACATCGATCTGATTCAGGTCGGCCTTAGCAATCAGCACCGACATATCGGCGACCAGCATGAGCGAGCGCTCGTCGAACGTGGCCATCGTGCCGGGCACGACGGTTTCGCCAATGCGGATGTTGCGCTGGATGACCGTGCCATCCAGCGGCGAGATGACGCGCGAGTAGCGCAGCTGATCTTCAGCGACTGACAGCGACTCACGGGCTTGGTCGTAGAGAATGCGGCGGGTCTTGAGATCGTTCTGGGCGGTCTCGACTTCGATCTGCGCGACAGCGCGGTCGGCCAGAGCTTGCTTCCGGCGATCCAACATCAGCTGGGCCAGCTCGACGGCGGCGGCGGCTTTGTCGACGTCTTGGCGGGCGCGCACCACGCTGCGCTGAAACTCGGTCGGATCCAGCGATAGCAGCAGCTGACCCTGCTTCACGGGCATGCCTTCTTCGGCGAAGATCCTGTCGACTTGGCCGGCGACCTTGGAGCGCACGGCGACTTTTTCGCGCGGCTCGATCTTGCCTAGCTCGACGACGGCAACTTCCAGATCCCCGCGGCCCACCTTGGCGAGCAACGATGGATCGATCTTCTCGCCGCTGTGGCTCCGCGCCCGCAGCAGCCACAGCGAAGCCGCAAGACCCCCAAGCAAAAGGAGCGCGAACAGGACCTTCCAGGCGCCCGACTTCTTGCCACTACTACTCACTTGCCACCTCCACTGCTGCCGTCGTCGCCGGAGCGTCGTCCAGGATCAAGAGGGCCTGCCTCCTGTGCGCCAGCCGCCGGGGGGAGACGGCCGCTTGCCAGGTACAGTTCGCTCCAGGTCTGAGCAATGTTCGCGGCAGTGTTGGCCAGGTTGATCTCGGAGTTGAGTAGCTCGACCTGGGCATCGATGAAGTCCAGAAGACCGATGTCGCCATTTTTGTATCGGCGTTCGCTGATATCGAGGTTGTCGCGGGCGATTTCGCGGCTGCGTAGCTGCGGCTCGCGGGTGTTGTACAGGCGCTGCAAGCGAGCGAAGAGCGAGCGCACGTCCGCTTCCACCAGCCGACCGAGCCGACGGTTTTCTTCGACGATGCGGCGATGTTCCAGCTGAGCATCGCGCAGCCCGGTGTAGCTGTTGAGCGTGTCGAACAGGTTCAGCGAGAGCGTGCCGCCCACGAACAGCGAGCCGGTGATGTTGGCAAACGGATCGGCGCTCTGGTTGGCGGCACGGGCCCCGATGAGCGGGTTAAAGGGGTTGTTGCTGAACTGCATCAGGCTCGACAGCGAGAGCTGCGGAAAAAACGTCGAGCGCTGCATGCGGACCATTGCCGCCGCCGCCAGCACCTGCGCCCCCATGGCTCGTAAGTCAGGGCGCTCGCGGTAGGCCACGCCGAGCAGCTGATTCAGCTCAGCGACATCGGTCGGTGGGGGCGGTAGATTGTCGGCTGATTCAATCAGCGCGAGCGGGGTGCCGCCAAGGCCCAAGGCCACTGCTAGCTGGGCTCGCGCTTCGTCGGCGCTGCCCGATAGATCGGCGCGGCGGGCAAGCTCGCTCTGCCGTCGCGTCTCCATGCGATTGATGTCAGCCTGCGCGGCCAAGCCGGCTCGCACCCGCGCCGTGATTACCTGCACCGCCTCTTGGAAGCGAGCCAGGGCCTGCTGCGAGACTTCTTGCTGCAGCTCGACTCGACGCACCGTCCAGTAGGCACGCAGCACGCTTAGCGCGACCTGGCGCATGTTGTCGCGAACCGTCGCTGCGGCTGAGTCCCGCAGGTGGCGTGAGCGCGCCACATTGGCGGTGATGCGGAAGCCCGTGAACAGCGGCAGGCGCAGATCGGCCGCGAGGTTGAACTGCCCCTGCCAACCGGTGATCACCGAGTCACCTTGGGCGTACAGGCCCCGCGCCGAGCTGCACTGATCGGTCGTCGGGGTGCCGTAAGAAGTTCCCTGGACAGCAAACAGCTGCACCGGCGTCCCCAGCGCTGTCCCGTCGGACGCCATGCCTGTCGGCAAGAACGTGGAACAGCTGGCAGGAGGCGCACTGCCTCCCAGGTTGGACGCGCGCCACTGCTCGGTCAGAAAGGTATCGACACGAATGCTGAAGCGATCGAGCTGGGCGCGCAGGATCGCCAGGTCGCTCCGCTCGCGGGTGGCCACCGCCGAAGCGACGCTGGGATCGCCACGCAAGGCTAGCTCGATGGCTTCGCGCAAGCCCAGGGTGCGGACGGCGTGCGATTCGGGGGCAGGTCCGGGCGGCGTGGCAGCGACTGCGACCTGTTCCCCTTGCAGCTGCGGAGCACTCGCGGGCGACGGGCTGTCGTGGCGCGGCTCGGGGCGCTCGGTGTTGGCCATGGGCTCTTGCCGGCGCGGCTCAGCTTGCGCTTGCGCGATGAGCTCCAGCAGCGTGGCCATTCCTGCGACCCACATTGCTGCCCCTTTTTTTGAAAATGCAGATGGCGATGAACAGACTGCGGGCTTCAAGGTACGACTCGCTCTTGGTTGATCTCATCGACGACGATGCGGCCGTCGCGAAAACGAATAATGCGCTCGGCATAGGCGGCGACCTGGGGTTCGTGGGTCACCAGCACCACCGTCATTCCGCCCCGATGCAGCTCGCAAAATAGCGCCATGATTTGTGATGTCGTCTCGGTGTCGAGCGCTCCCGTGGGTTCGTCGGCGAGGAGCATCACGGGGCGCGTCACCAGGGCGCGGGCGATGGCGACACGCTGCTGTTGGCCGCCGGAGAGCTGGTTGGGCAAGTGATGCTTGCGCTCTCCCAGCCCGACGCGATCGAGAGCATCGATCGCCCGTCGCTGTCGCTCGCTCTTGCCGACCCGGGCATAGACCAGCGGCACTTCGACGTTGGCTATCGCGCTGTGGCGGGCGAGGAGATTGAACGACTGGAAAACAAAGCCAATCTTCTCGTTGCGCAGCCGGGCCAGTTCGACATCGTCGAGCTGCTCAACCGCGACGCCATCGAGCCGATAACTGCCACTGGTGGGGCGGTCGAGCGTGCCGACGATGTTCATCAGCGTCGATTTACCCGAGCCACTCTGGCCCATGATCGCCACCATCTCGCCTCGCTGGACCTCGACGGAGACGCCCCGCAGAGCGTGCACTTCGACGTCGCCGGTCTGATAGACCTTGCTCAGGTTATCGATTGCGATTACAGGGGGAGCAGGCATGGGTGGCGGTCACTCATGAAGAGAGGCGGGGCTCGACGTCGCAGGCAAAGCCAGGATGAGCGCGTGCCGATGTGTAGAGCGCAAAACGACGCGAGCTTCAACTTTATTCCTCGCAAATCCGCTTTGCCAAAGACGGCCTGGTGGCATACTGCGACGCCTAGCGCGTCCTCGCTTGGTCCTCGTGCTGGAGCCTGGCTGGCGACTCGCAAGGAGCCCCGACATGCTGAACTCAACATCCCATTCGCCAGTCTCTGCGGCTGGTGTCTCTCCCGAACCGGGCGCGCCGTCCACGGCGCCGGTTGCACTGGGCGTCGCGACGGCGGCTCGTGGGGCAGGAACCGCGTGGCCACCGGCTGCCGAAGAACTGCCTGGTCCGCTGCGTGAGCGTCTGGCGCGGATTCGTTTGCTGTGCCTGGATGTCGACGGTGTGTTGTCCGATGGCCACTTGTATTTCCTTGGTGAGGACGAGGCGGGTCCGCGTTGGGGAATGCGCTTTGCGGTGCGGGATGGTGTCGGCATCAAGCGACTGCAGGCAGCGGGCATCGAGGTGGCGATCCTGTCCGAGGGGGCGCTGCCGGGATCGCAGGCGCGGGCGCGGTCGCTGGGCGTGCGTCATGCCTTCTTCGGCCTCAAGGACAAGCTGTCGCGCTTCACTGCGCTGTGCCAAGAGCTGGGCTTCACTGCCGAGCAAGCGGCCTTTGTTGGCGATGAGCTTTCGGATCTTCCGCTTCTACGCGCGGTTGGCTTTGCGGCGACCGTACCGGAAGCAGTGAGTGACCTGCACCGTGCAGTGCACTACATCACGCAGCGTCCGGGGGGCGCGGGCGCGGTTCGCGAAGTGTGCGAGATGATTTTGGGGCAGCGTTCGGCGCGCGCAGGCAGCTAGCGTCGCGATGCCGTGCGGCCCGAGCCCCGGGGGGAACGGCTCGGCAGGTGCTCGCCGGCTCCGCGAGCTGACCACGAGCCGCGGGGGGCGGGGTGGCCTCCAACATCCAAGACGGCGGCGGCAAAGGCTTCCGCTGCGGCTTCACAGGCCGGCAGATCGCCGCCCAGATAGGCGCCAGCGAAGTTTGTTTCGGTCGGAGGACCGAAGAAGCGCAGTAGGCGCACACCGCCGGTCTTCAGCGCTGCATCAATCGCTACCAAGGCCTCGACGGGCGGCGCAATCAGGTAGCACATCGGCTGCCCTGCCGTGATCCCCGCCTGCTTCGACAGGTAGTGGCCAGTTGCCCGGATAACGTGGGGGAAGAAAGCGATGGGGCTGCTCTGTGGGCTGGAGCCGGCGGTGGCCGCGGCGTAGAACCAGGCCTCGTCCGCTAGGCAGCGCCGACAGGCTGCGAGGGCGGCGTGGATCTCGTCGATGTCGTGACTGGCATAGCAGCCAATGACCTCGCCAGAGAGTGGACCGGAAGCATGGGCGGCTCCCGCGTAGAAGCTCTTGGCGTAGACCACATCGACCTGCGCGGCCTTGGTTCCTTCATCGAGCGCGACGTAAAGCGCATCGTCAGAGGTACAGGAGATGAATCCGACGGCGCGTTGGTCAGCCGGCACTCCCAGAGCCTGTGCTAGCTCGGGCTGCAGGTCGGCAATCGTGCGCACTGACAGCACCTCGGGCTTAAGCGGGGGCAGAGCGAAGCGGGCGGCAAGGGGCGGACGTCCTGCATGGCTTGTAGCTGGACGGGAAGCTTGGCTGCCCGTCAGCCGAGGCTCGACGCCTTGCAGGGTCGTACGAACCAGGGCGGCAACCGCTGCACGATCTACGACGGCATCAGCAGACGGCGTGTTCCCGTCGGAGGTAGAGGCGCGACCAGACATCGTTCGCGTATATCACGAACCGCGCTTGGCTGCTGCGTTCCGTGCCCGATCGCAGCCCAGCTTGCGCAGGTCGCAACTCAATCTCCTAGAGCTAGTTGTCGGCGGGAAGCAATTGGCAGTTGTCCTCACTTTCTGCTTGCTCTGAGGATGCGGTTGCGGGATTTTGGGAAATAGATATGGCTTCTCGTCACCCGAAAGGGCTTTACGTTCTCTTTTTCACTGAGATGTGGGAGCGGTTCGGCTTCTATCTGATGCTGGCCCTCTTCACGCTGTACCTGAACGAGAAGCTTGGCTGGACAGAAGAGGAGTCGCTCGGCGCGTACGGCTGGTACATGTTCTTCGTGTACTTGACGCCGTTTGTCGGCGGCATCTTTGCGGATCGAGTCTTCGGTTACCGCCGTGCCGTGCTCACCGGAGCCAGCTTGCTGGGGGTTGGCTATGCGCTGCTCGGTTCCCCGAGCATGACGATGTTTTACGGCTCGCTGACCCTGCTTGTCATTGGCAATGGCTTGTTCAAACCCAACATCTCGACCCTCGTTGGGAATCTCTACCCGCAGGGCGATTCTCGACGGGATTCGGCCTTCAGCATTTTCTACATGGGCATCAACATCGGTGCTGGCCTGGCCGGGCCGGTGGGTGGCTATATGCGCAACCACTTTGGCTGGATGGCGGCTTTCGCCACGGCCGGGGTTGGCATGGCGCTATCGTTCGTCATCTTCGCGCTGTTCCGCCACCACCTAGAGATTGCTGACCAGCGCTCTTCGGTGTCTGCGCTGCTGGATGTTCCTCTCGGGCCGGATTACGAGGATCGCCCCGACCCACCCGCCGTCGAGAAACAGCGCATTGTCGCCCTCGCCATCATCTGCGCGATTGTCATGACCTTCTGGATGGCCTTCCACCAGAACGGCAGCACGCTGACCCTGTGGGCGCGTGACAACACCATTCGCGAGTACACGTTGCTGGGGCACGCCGGTTCGATCTCGACGGAAGCCTTCCAGGCCGCGAACTCTGTCTTCATCATCCTGCTGACGCCGGTGGTGGTGTGGGTGATGGGCTTCCTGCGCGAGCGTGGGCTAGAGCCTTCGACGCCGGCCAAGATTGGCATCGGCATGCTGCTCACCGCGGCCGCCTACTGCATCATGGTGCTGGCCTCGATGGCGGGCGGCAACACCGGGCGGGTCAGTATGTGGTGGCTGATTGGTTGTTACTTCGTCATCACCATTGGTGAGCTCTTCGTGTCGCCGATGGGCCTGTCGATGGTGACGAAGCTCGCGCCGCGGCGCATGACTGCGATGCTGATGGGGTTGTGGTTCCTCTCGACGTCGCTGGGTAACTGGTTTTCGGGGCGGACTGGCAAGTGGTTCTGGAAGGCCTGGTCCCATGCCGAGTTCTTCGGCTTGCTGGTTGGGACCTCGCTTATCGCGGCGCTGGTCCTGGTGACCCAGTACCGTCGCCTCAAGGCGGCCATGCCTCCTGAAGGCAATGCCACCGCTAAGCCGCCACAGGATCCGACGGCTCCGTCGTCCTCGTCGCCGATTCCGGTGACAGCGGCGGGTTTGTCGTCGCCCGTTACCTAGTCGGGGTCAGGGGACCTCTCGACCTCAGCAGTTTCGCCTCGGTTCGCAGAGAGCTGAGCGCGGGCCGCAGGCGGCCAGCAAGCAGGCTGACCCAGGTTGCGCTCTCTGACCTGCGCAGGATTTGAGGTACAGCCGCCGAACGTCGGCTCGTACCTCGCCTAAAGGCAGTAGGCCTGCTGCGTCGTCGGACGAACCTCAGCGCTCAAGGCGAGCGCTTCGAGTCTGCGTCTTGGCGTCTTTGGCTCGTTCCTTACCCTTAGGAGGGCGCGCCACATCAATGCCTTTGCGCGGGCGACGCAGAGCCTCCGGCCCAGGGCACTGTGCAAACGATGTGTGCGCACATTGTCTATGCGCCCTGCAACCCCAAGCGCTACGTCGCCTTCCGGCAGGGCAGCAGCGGGACACATGGCGCAGAGCCGTATCGCAGCTGTCTTGGCGTGGTGCACCGCAGTCGGTTGCCAGCCGTCGGCTGCGTGCAGATGTCCCACCCGGCCTCAAGCCGGGTTAGGGAGTGAACTGCAAACTGAACGTCTAGGGGAAGAGTCGCCCGAAGTGGGCGGAGGGGGAACGAGGGGAGGGTTACAGCGCGATGCGGCGGCGGCGGTACAGCAGCAAGCCGGAGGCGAGCATGAGCGCGAACAGCGCACCCAGACCACGTCCGCTGCTCGTCGAGCCGCTATAGGCGCAGCCCTGCATCGGCATCGTCTTGTCCTTGGGCATCACGCCGCCCTTGCCGTCGAGGCTGATGGTGGCTAGCTGCAGCCCATCCTTGGTGCGCAGGACCAGCGACGTCGTGCGTTCACCTTGACCGGCTGGCGCGAACGTTACCTGCAGCGAGATCAGGCCGTCCTCACCACCCTGGGCGGCCGGGATGGTGCCCTTGGCGGCTTCAATCTGCCACTCATCGACGAAGTCGGTCACGGCAGCGACGTACTCGATGTCACTGCCATCGCTGTTGCGGCAGGTGATCTTCTCGGTCTTGGTCTGTCCCGCGGGCACGGTGCCGAAGTTCTTCTCATCCGGCGAGCAGGCCAGGGTTAGCGACTTGGCTGTGCCGTCGAGCTTGATCTGCACCGGGGCCATCAAGCCCGCGGCGTTGACTACCAGGATGGCAGTGCGCGCACCCGCCGCCTGCGGGCGGAAGTCGACCGGGATCTGGAAGTTCTGTCCCGCCGGCACCGGCATCATCGGCACCTTGCTGCTGTCGTAGCCGAAGTCGTTGTAGTGCATGCCGATGATCTTCACATCGAGTCCGGTCAGCGGAGCCTTGCCGGTGTTGCTCACCGTCACCGCCATCGGCTGACTGCGCAGACCGGCGATGGTCTGCGGGAACGTCAGCATCATCGGCGACACCGTGATCTCGGCCTGCGTGCCAATCGCCGACAGCGCGATCTTCAGCGTGCCACCCTGAACCAGGTCGTTTACGCCAATCGCGATCTCGCCGGTGTACTGCTGCGCCATCGTCGGCGTGACGTTGACTTCCAGCTTCACCGGCGCGTCACCCTTCTTCAGCGAGGTGCCTTCGGCCGGGAAGGCCACGACCTTAAAGGGGCCCATCGCAGCGGCAGGTGTCAGCGTGCTCTTGCCGAAGATCAGCGGCTGATCGCCTTCGTTGGTCAGCTCGATGATCTGCGTCGGCGAGGTCGCCTTGAGATAGATCGGGCCGAAGTCGATGTTGCCCGGCTTGGCGACGATCTTGGGACCGGTGGCGATGCCTGTCAGTGGCACCTTGGCGATATGGCCGGCGCTGTAGTCGGTGGTGATCACCAGATCGGCGGTCTGCATGCCGATGTCCTTCGGGCAGAACTTGACCGGGATGCGCAGCTCGCCGTTGTTGGCGGCGACGAAGCGTCCGCCGGTGATGGGCTGCGAGAACGAAGGGGCATTCGGGCCCGAGAAGTTCACCGACAGCACGCGCAGCGCATCGGTGCCGCTGTTCTTGATCACCGTTTCCACCGCGGCCGTGCACTGGCCCGTCTGCTGCGCCGGTGTGAAGTCGATCTTGGCCGGCGACAGGTCGAAGTTGGCGACCACGCCGTTGCAGTTCAGGGTCACGGTCGCCATCGCCGTCATCGGGTCATCGCTGGCGATGTTCAGCGTCGCCTGACGCAGACCGGTTACCGTCGGGTTGCACTGGATGCGCAGGTTCTCGCTGCCACCGTTTGGCTTCACCACAAGCGGTGTGCCCATGCTGATGGCGTTGAGCACCGAGAACTCGCCAGCGTTGGCACCCGTGAAGGTCACTGCCGAGATCGTGAGGTCTGCCAAGCCCGCGTTGGTGACGGTGAGCGGTATCTCCGGTCCCTTCATGTTCACGCGCACCGGCGTCAGGACGATGGTGCCCGTCGGGACGCCGATCTTCGGCTTGCCATAGGAGCCGTTCACGTTGATGGTCGCGGTGCGATCGGCGCCGTCGTTGTAGTAGATGGTCAGCGTCGCTGAGTGGACGCGCTCCATCATTGGGTTGAACTTCACCTCGAAGCTGACGAAGCCGCCAGAGTAGAGCGACGTCGGAATCGACGGCGTACCGGCCAGAGTAAAGTTCGTCGTATCGCTAATCGTCGGGGCCGAGCGCAGCGTCAACAGCCCGCCACCGGCGTTGCTGATCGTAACGATCTGGCTGCGGGGCATCGAGCCGACGGGCAGTCCGCCGAAGTTGATGACCTGCGGATCGACCTGATACTTCGGTCCTAGGCCATTGGCCGACAGCGGAATCGCGATCCCGAACGCGCCTGGCGTCGAGGTATCCAGCTTGTACGACGTGGTCCGCTTGCCCGGCGCCGCTGGCTTGGCGATGACTTCCAGCGCGAGCGTGTCATCCTTCTTGAGCGTAACCGGGAAGCTCGCGCCGCCCGAGACGTTCACGATGAACTCGGTGCTAGCCGGCGACAGCGAGCCTGCCGACAGCGTGATCGGATCCTTGCCGGTGTTGGTCACCGTGACGTACTGCGGCAGCGAGGTCGTGGTCGCAGGGACATCCCCGAAGTCGACGACCCCCGGCTGCGCCTGCAGCGGGTTGGCCACCCAGATCAGCGAGTTGGCAATCAGCTTGTAGGCATCGCTCTTCGGATCCAGACAGCCCGGCGAGCCGATGTCCGTGCTCGACACGTACATGTTCAAGTCGACGCGACGGTGATTGCTGGGGTTGCCGACCACGGCAATGCCGCGTCCGTCGGCCCAGGTCGCCACGATGCGACCGCCGTTGCGCAGGTCGCCGGTGGCCAGCGTCGACCGGTGATAGCACTGGTTGCCCGAGGCATTCACCGCCGTGACACCGTCGAGCACTGGGTGCATCTCGGACTTCGTGCCGAAGGTTGCGCCACGCGAATAGCTCATGCTGCCGGTCTGGTTAACCAGCGCGTAGCGGGTGTAATAGTCGCCGCCGATGTTCGAGTACGAATAGTTGAGGTAGTACGGCAGCATCTGCACCACGCCGCCGCCGCCATCTATGTACTGGGCGATGACGTTGCCAATGCCCGTCGGATCGCTACAGCCGCGGCTGCTATCCGCCCAGATCAAAAGCGCGTCGTACTGCGTCAGCGTCGCCAGCGTCGGAGCCGTCGCGCTCATATCGACGGAATCCACCTTGTCGAAGAGCTTGAGGTCCTCCAGCTTGCGCTTGACGTCGGTCTGCACCGAAAAGTCGCTGCTGCAGAAGACCGATGCGATCTTCGAGCCGGCCTCAGCCATTCCGCCGGTCGCCAGCACTGCACCGATCACACCGCCGATTAGCGGACGCAGCCATTGCTTCGTCCGGCTTGGGCTCACCGTCTGTCGCTGAGCCTCGTCCCCCCTAGCACTAGGGGTGCTGCCAGTCATTTGCCCGCTCTGCGGGACAGCAGCCGTGGTCCACATGGCACCCTCCTCTGTTCCTCGGTTCAAGGTGCGGCTGTCATACCACCAGTCCCTAGGACCTTTGTAGGAAAAGTAGGTGTCCTCAGGCGCCTGGCCCACCGGCCTGTTGACGGGTTCTAGATGTCCCGGTGAATGGGGAAACGAAGCGAAGACGGGTTTTTCATGCCCGGTTGAATGGGTGAACGAAGCGAGGACGGGTTTTTCATGCCCGGTTGAATGGGTGAACGAAGCGAGGACGGGTTCTTGATGTCCGGTTGAATGGGTAAACGGAGTGAAAACGGGTTTTTTATGCCCGGGGGGATGGCTAAACCGGTCGACGACCTGTTTTTGATGTCCCGGGATATCGGGGAATCCCTATTTTTCTAGCCTGAGGGGGCGCTACTTGGGGGCAAAGGGGGTGTCGTCGGGGCGACCGGCGCAGGTGGAGGAGGCGTGGCCGCGGGGGGCAGGGGAACGAGGTTCTGGGCGGTGTCGTCGAGGTCGCGCAGGCGGGCGGCGGCTTGCTCCGGCGGGGCGACGAGCGTAAGGACGTAGCCAAATGGCGGGTTGACGTATAGGTACTGGCGCATGACCTGCGTGCGCTGGCCCTCCACCGGGACAAGCTGGGCGTCGATCTGGATGCGCTGACCGCTGGGCCACAGGCTGGCGCGCTGGACCTGGCTGCGCAGACCCTGCACGCGTCCGCTGTCGCGTAGCGCACGGGTCTGCTCGGCGAACTGGGCTAGGGTGGTGCCCTCGGTCAGCCGCTTGCCGACGAGGGTCATGACGGCTCGCTCGCCGCCTTGGCTGCGCTCGGCCCAGGCCAAGAGCTGGGGATAGTTGGCGCGATCACGAGGGCGCAGCTCCCAGCGCGGCGGCGTCTTGAAGCCCGAGATGGCGTAGTCGCGACGGGTGATCTCTTCCGGGGCACCGGCCCTCGCCGGCAGGCTGAGGGCGCTGCACAGAGCTAAGGCGCCGAGCAGCCAAAGGGGCGGGGGCAGCCAGCGCAGGGCAGGGCGCAGGCTCATTTGGGGCTGCGTCCCCCAGGGCCCGGCAACTTTGCAGAACCCACTCCCAGCGGCAGGAGCTTGGCGCCGCGCGGGGCATCGGGGATGCCGAGAGTGACATCGCCCATGACCTTGAGCTGACATGACAGCCGCAGCTTGGTGATGAAGTAGGTGTTGCCGAGGTGACGCTTCTCGACTTCGCTGACCGGGGGTAGGTTGGCCTCGCCAGCGAGGATCTTGACCCGGCAGAGGCCGCAGGTGCCGCGCCCGACGCAGGCTGTGGGAATGGGCACGCTCTGCCGGCGGGCGGCCGCAAACACGGTCTCGCCTTCGGGGCAGTCGATGGTCATGTCGAGCGCGTCAAAGGTGATGAGGGGCATTAATCGCGACCATTCTAAGTTCGCACAGGCTGGGCAGGCGGGTGAATTTGCTATACCTCGCCCATGAACACACCCCATCGCCCTGCGCTCCTCGTCTTGCCATCCGCGGTCTGGCTTGCTGGCTCGCTTAGCCCGCAGCTCGCCTCTGCGGAGCCCACCCAGGCGGCGGCCAAGCCGGTCGTGGCCGTGCCCGCCGCGGCAGAGAGCCCGCCTCCACCTGCCAAGCGCCCGCTTTCCAGCCTGCCCTATACCCCCAGCTTGGAGCCCGGTTTCATGGATCGCAGCGTCGATCCCTGCAACGACTTCTATCGCTATTCCTGTGGCGGCTGGATGCAGAAGAACCCCGTGCCGCCGGATCAGGCGCGCTGGACGGTCTACGGCAAGCTCTACGACGAGAACCAGCAGTTTCTCTGGGGGCTGCTAGAAGACGCTAGCCGGGAGGGCGCCCGGCCGCCCGCCCAGCAGAAGATCGGCGACTTCTTCGCTGCCTGCATGAACGAATCGGCGGTCGAGGCACGAGGCGCTCAGGCTCTGGCTGGCGATCTGTCTGCGATCTCGGCCGTGCGTCGGAAAGAAGATCTGTCGCGCTTCTTGGGCGCCATGCACCAGCGCATGCCGTCGGGGCACTCGGCGGCGCTGTTCGGCTTTGGCGCTGATCAGGACCCTGGCAACTCCGAGCAGGTGATCGCCTGGGCTAGTGCATCGGGGCTGGGGTTGCCCGATCGCGACTACTACACGAAGACCGACGCCAAGTCGGTCGAGACGCGCGGGCGCTACCAGGCGCATGTCGCGGCGATGCTGGTGCTATCGGGGGTGCAAAAGGCACAGGCGGATCGCGATGCAGCGACGGTGCTGCGCATCGAGACGACGCTGGCCCAGGCTTCGCTTACCCGAGTTGAGAAGCGCGATCCGTACAAGACCTATCACAAGATGGGGCTGGCTGAGCTGGCGGCGCTTTCCCCGCAGATCCGCTGGAACGACTACCTTGGCAGCCTGGGGGCACCAGCGATTTCCGAGGTCAATGTGACCGAGCCGAAGTTCTTTTCGGCGCTGTCCGCACTGATCGCGAGCGAGCCGCTGCCGAACCTGCAGACCTATCTGCGCTGGCATGCGGTGCGCGGTCGGGCACCGTATCTGTCGTCGGCGTTTGTGCAGGCCGACTTTGACTTCTTTCGCGGCTACCTGCGCGGAGTGAAGCAGCAGCAGCCCCGCTGGAAGCGCTGTGTTGGGTGGGTGGATCGCGATCTCGGCGAGGCGCTGGGGCAGGTCTTCGTCGAGCGGGCCTTCCCGGCGACGGTAAAGAAGAAGGCGCTGGATATGGTGCAGCGCATTGAAAAGGTCATGGGCGAGCGGCTAAACGCGCTCTCGTGGATGAGCGCGGCGACGAAGAAGCAGGCACTGGCCAAGCTGACCTCGATGCGCAACAAGATCGGCTACCCCGACAAGTGGCGCGACTACTCGGCGCTTTCGATCCAGCGCGATGACTTTCTGGGCAACGTCGATCGCGCCTATGCCTTTGAGGTTCGGCGTCAGCTCGCGAAGATCGGTAAGCCCATTGATCGCGGCGAGTGGGGGATGACTCCTCCGACGGTGAATGCCTACTACAACGCCTCGATGAACGACATGAACTTCCCGGCGGCGGTGCTGCTACCGCCGCTCTTTGACCTGAAGCTCGACGATGCGCCGAACTATGGCAACACCGGCGGCACGATCGGTCACGAGCTGATCCACGGCTTCGATGACGAAGGACGCAACTTCGACGCCGCGGGCAATCTGCGCGACTGGTGGACGCCGGCCGATGCCAAAGAGTTTGAGGCGCGATCGAGCTGCATCGCCGACCAGTACGCGCAGTACGTGATCGTCGATGACATCAAGATCAACAGCCAGCTGACGCTGGGTGAAGACGTGGCGGATCTCGGCGGGCTGATCCTGGCTTGGGAAGCTTGGCAGGACGCGACGCACAACCAGCGCCTGCAACCGATGGATGGCCTGTCGCCGCAGCAGCGCTTCTTCGTCGGCTTCGCCCAGTGGACCTGCGAGAACCAGCGCGATGAAGACAAGCGGGTGAGCGCGCTTACCAACCCGCACTCGCCCGGCATCTATCGCATCAACGGCGTCGTCGCCAACATGCCCGAGTTTGCCCGCGCGTTTGCCTGCAAGCCCACCGCCAAGCTGGTGCGCAAGAACATCTGCAAGGTGTGGTAGGTCGGAGCCGGCTAGTCGTCGGGCAGCGACGTGGGCAGGTCTTCGTCGCGCAGCCCGCCCGCGGTCGGCGGTTTCTTGCGCGGCCCATTCGGCTGAGGAGGTCGCAGTGGGGGTGTCCCCGCGGGGACGGCTGGCTTGACGGAGTTGGTCGGCGGCGGCGTCACGGGGCGGGCACTCGTCCCCAGATCGACGACGGCGGCGGCGGGCTGGCTGGGCGGCGCCGCACTCGTGCCGGCATCGGCGAGCTCGCCAGGGCCCAGATCGCCACGCTCGGCGAGGCGGATGTGTGGACTGGCGTCTTGGCTTTGATCCAGCTCTAAGTCGGCGTCGCGGTAGCCGGCAGCGCGGACGATGAGCGCCTGCTTGCCGGCGGCGCTGGGCTGTTCGCGAAACCACGGGGTGGTGCCGAGCACGCTGCGGCTAGTCTTGTCGAGGACTTCGGCACCGGCGGGTTCGCTCGATAGCGTCCAGCGCACCAGCTTGACGGGCGGCGGCGGCGGCGGCGGCGGATGAATGAGCCGGCTGACCGCGGCGGGCAGGGCGATCGGCAGCTTGATGAGCCCCAGGCGCTGTGCAGTGAACGCGCCACCAAGGCCCATACCGACGAGCAGAAGCATCCCAAGAAGGACGCTTCGCCCGGTACGGCGGGGGCCTGCTGCCGCTTCCGCCGCTTGTGTGCTGCTCTGGGGGCCGCTGCGATCGCGGGAGTCACCTGGGCCGGGGCCGCCGCTCGATAGCGTGGGCGTCTGACCGGTGGTGATCGGGCCGCTACCACCGACGACGATGACGGGGAGGGCGCCGGGGGTGAGGATGCCGGCCGCCCGCTCTAGCTCGGCCGCGACCTGGGTCATGCTGGGTCGCTCGGTGGGATCCTTGGACATCATCCGTTCGACGAGCGCGGTGAGCGGTGTCGGGATGTTGGGATCGTGATCGCGCAGCGGCTTGGGCGTCGAGAAGATGTGCATGGCCATCACCTCGCCCTGGCCCTCGGCCCGGAAGGGAAGCTGGCCGCAGAGCATGCGGTACATCACCACGCCCAGCGCGTAGACGTCGGCCTTGTCGTTGACGTTGCCGGCTCCCTTGCACTGCTCAGGCGCCATGTACGAGGCGGTTCCCAGCACCATGCCGGTATCGGTCTTGAAGTCTTCCGCTGCTGGACCTTCGACCTCGGTCTCGACCTTGGCTACCCCGAAGTCGAGGATCTTCACCCGCTCGCCGCCCGGCATTTCGGAGTCGGGGACGAGCATGACGTTGTCGGGCTTGAGATCGCGATGGATGACGTTCTTGGCATGCGCCGCCGCCAGCGCCGAAGCGATCTGACGAGCGATGCGCACGGCATCGCCATAGGGCAAACGACCACCGCGCGAGCGCAGTCGCGCCGACAGCGCCTCGCCGCGCAGAAACTCCATGATGATGTAGGCCGTCCCGTCGGGCAGGTGGCCGAATTCATAGATGGCGACGATGCCCGAGTGATCGACCTGATTGGCCGCCCGCGCTTCTCGGAAGAAGCGCATGGCGATCTGTGGGTCCTGCGATAGCTCACGGCGCAGGAGCTTAATGGCTGCTCGTCGGCCTAGCTGCTCGTGCACAGCCTCGTAGACTGCGCCCATGCCGCCCTGACCGATCAGCCGCTCCACGCGGTAGCTACCGATGCGCTCCCCTTTCATGAAATGGGCGCTCCTGCTTAATTATCATCCAAGTTTCGGTAAGTTGGCTGATATAATAACGAAAGCCATGAACCCAGCCTCGCTCAGCTCTGGATCCAGGCAGCCACGTCGGCGCAGGCTGCGCTACAGGCTGTCTTCCTTGCTAGCCGTGCTAGTGCTGGTCCTGAGCGCCGCCTCGGCTCGGGCCGACCTAGCCGACCAGCACTACAAGCGGGCCCTGAAGGCCTATGAGACGAAAGAATACCCGCTTTCGATCCGCGAGTTTCAAGCGGCGTACCGGGCACGGCAGCTCCCCCGCATCCTGCTGTTAATCGGCCAAGTTTATCGCAAGCTCGGCATGGCGAGCACGGCGCTCAAGTTCTATCAGCACTACCTGCGGGTCGATCCCAACCCCAAGCCGGACGTCAAAGCCGAGGTAGATCGCTACATTGCGATGACGCAGGCCATGCTGGATCCGCCCGAGTTTGAGGCACCCACATCCACTGCCCCCGCTGAGCCAGTCAAGGGAGGCAAGCGTCGCAAGCCGACCGCTGCCGAGGAAGCCGCGGCGGCCGTGGCGGCAGCGCCGTCCAATGTCACATCGGTCACGGTGCCCGAGCTGTATCTGGAAGAGGGCGCCGGCGATCCTTCGCGGACGCCCCCTGGGCCAGGGAAGAGCCCGACGCGTCCCGGGACCGAGGGGACCGCACTCGTTGCACCGCCGGGTGCAACGCCAGCCCAGCCGGGAGAGCCAGGTCATCCCCTCCTGCCAGCCACGGATCTGCAGGCTGCGGCTCGCACCACACCGCCGCCTGTGGTCAACCCGCCAGGGGTTGATCTGACCCCGCCTCCCGACAAGACAGCGACGGCGGCGAAGCCCTTTTACAAGCAGGCGTGGTTCTGGGGCGTGGTGGGCGGCGTTGCGGGTGTCGCCATCATTACTGGGGTTGCCGTCGGGGCTGGCCAGGCCAACGCCCTGCCGTCTGAGATCCTAAAGCCCGTCAAGTGAGCGCGATGACAAACTCCTCTTCCTTTGTAGGCAGGTGGTCTCGACGAGCACAGGAGCTGGGACGGCGCCTGGCTCTTTCGGGTGTGCACTCGGGCCGAGCCGTGCTGCTGGCCCTCGTCGTCGCCCTCGGTGCTCTGCCGGCGTGTGGCACGCCGGACAATCTGGTGCTGGTCAATGTCAGCGGCCTGGAGTCGGCGATTACCGAGCTGCGCGTCAGCCTGACTTTGGACGGCGCGGCGGCGCGGAATACCATGCCCTCCGCCGACAATCCGGATACGACCTCGTTCGCGGTCTACAAGGACATGCGGCGGTTCGGGGTCGAAGTGCCGGCGGGGACCAAGCAGCTGGGCATCAGCGTCGAGGGGCTGAACACCGCGCGGGTCGCGGTCAAGACGGGTAGCACCACCGTCGATTTGACGCAGCGCCACGACGCCAGCATTGCTCTCGCAAAGTAGTTCGCAGCATCCTTTGAGTCGCGATCTCACCCCATGTCTGAGCCATCTCTCGAAGCGGGGCCGCTAAACCGCGCGCTCCTTGTCGTGCTGGATGCCGCGATGTCGCTTGCGAGTGAGTCGCCTCTGTTTTCGTCGCCTCTGCGTCTTCAACAAGCCGGACTGCTGCTGGCCCTGCTGGGCTTCGACGACGAACGCGCGAGCTTGGGCGGTTCACTTTATGCGCGGTCTGGTCTGGCCGTAGGTGAGCCAGGCAGTCCACCCGCCCCGTCGGTGGCTGATCGTGAGCGTGCCGAGATGACGCGGTCGTGCCGCGCCGAGTTTGTGGCGCGCGGGCTCTGTGTCTTTGCCGAAGAGGTGGGGGTCGGCGGTCTGGGGTTGGCGGTCTCTCGGCTCTGTCGGAGCGGAGCGGAGGGGCCTGTCGTGGGCTGTGCTCTGGTCCTGCCAGCGCCGCGAGCGATCGGGACGCAGGGGGCTCCCAGCGTCGCGGCGCAGCTGTTTCACGAGTCAGCCGGGCGGGTTCTCTTGGCGATACCCGCGCAGCGCTACGCAGATGCGATGCTGCTGGCTGCTTCGCACGGGGTGCCGCTGCTGCCCCTCGGGCGGAGCGGCGGCCGTGAGCTAGTCGTGCGTGCCAGCGATGCCGGAAGCGGCTTTCACGAGGTGATTCGCGTCAGCCTTGCAGAGCTGGCTTCGCCGGTGCCGTCGCTGTCCCATCCGGCGGAGCAGTAGGCGAGGGCGGGTTCGCCGGCACTGGGGCCAGCGCCAGAGCCGACCGAGCGGGGCCGGCCGTCAATCGATGCCCGGTGATCAGACGGGCGCCTCGCTTGTACGTGAAGTACGAGTAGGCCCAGTTGAACATCACGGCTAGGCGGTTCCGGAACGTGATCAGGAAGAAGATGTGGACGGCGAGCCACAGCAGCCAAGCCATGAAGCCGCCCAGCTTCAGCCGACCAAGCTGCGCCACCGCCGCCGCCCGACCAATCGTCGCCATGCTGCCTTTGTCCACGTAATGGAAGGGCTGCATGGGCTGACCGCGAAGATCCGCGGCGAGGTTGTGCGCGACGTGGTGGGCCTGCTGCATCGCCACCGGGCTGGTTCCCGGCAAGGGCGAGCCCCCCTGGTGCAGAAAGCTGGTCATGTCACCGACCGCAAACACTCGTCGATGGCCAGGCAGCGTCAGATCCGCTTCGACAAGCACGCGGCCGCCGCGGTCGAGAGGCACGCCCAGCCCTCGCGTCAGGTTTGAGGCCCGCACGCCAGCGCCCCACAGCACGGTGGCCGAGGGAATGTGCTGCGCGCCCAAGAACACCCCGGTCTCGTCGATGCGGCTGACATGAGCCCCGCTGCGCACCTCGACGCCGAGGCTGGCTAGATCGCGGGTGGCGCGCTCGGACAGGCGCTCCGGGAAGCTGGCGAGAATGCGCGGGCCGCCCTCGATGAGCAGCACGCGCGCTGAGGCCGGGTTGATGCGACGAAAGTCGGCGGCGAGAACGACCCGCGCCAGCTCGCCGAGTGCCCCAGCCAGTTCGACACCGGTCGGCCCCCCCCCGACGACGACGAAGGTGAGGAGCCGCTTCTGCTCCACTGGGTCGTGGGTGCACTCGGCAGCTTCGAAGGCGACGAGTACGCGACGGCGAATCTCAATCGCGTCGTCAAGATCCTTGAGTCCCACGGCGTAGCGCGCCCACTCGTCGTGGCCGAAGTAGTGATTCTGGGCGCCAGCGGCCAGCACAAGATAGTCGTAGCGCAAGCTGTCCCGCTCGGCGCCCACCAGCTTCACTTCACGGCCCGCTAGATCGACGCTCTCGACTTCAGCGAGCAGCACGCTGGCGTTGCGCTGGCTGTGTAGGACGCTGCGGATGGGGGCCGCGATCTCGGCCGGCGAGAGGCCCGCCATCGCCACCTGATACAGGAGCGGCTGAAACAGGTGATGATTACGACTGTCGATCAGCGTCACATCGACGGGCTGGTCGGCCAGGGACTGCGCACAGGTGAGGCCGCCGAAGCCTCCTCCGACGATTACGACGTGCGGCTTATCGGCCATCGGTGGTCAGCCTTTTGTGCGGGGCACCTGCTACCAGCGCGTCCAGGCACCCCAGCTATCGTCAATGGCGCTGTAGAAGAAGCGATTGTTGTCGCGCGTCAGCACCATCAGGTTGGGGCCCAGGCCCCACATATCTACGATGTTGCCGTCGCGATCGATGTAGTGCTGCGAGCTGCTGGAGAAGACGCGCCCCGCAGTATCCAGCCCGTACCAGTTTTCGCCGCGCACGATTAGCTTGGCGATGGAAAATGCGATCGGCTGCAGCTTGGCGTCCCACTTCTTGTTGCGATAGCGATAGACCGAGCCTTCGCTGATCACGTACAGCACACCCTGTGAGAGTTCGAGAGTGGCTGGTGCTTTGACCGCGCGCGGGAAGAGCTGGCGGCTGTTCTTGCCATCGCGGTCGGCGACGAGAACGCGGCCGTCGAGCAGGATGATATAGAGCTGACCACCGCCCGCCTTCAGCTGGCTGACCTGGTTGAGACCGGTCATGCGCCAGGACTTTCCGGCGCTGGTCTCGTCGTACATCATCACCTCGCGACGCGTGTCGGTGGCGTATAGCGTGCCCGACTGCTCGTCGATGGCCGCGACGCCGCTGCCGCTTGCCGGCACCATGCGGTAGGCCGAGCCGGCCTTCATCCACACCGCGCCCCCTTTTTCAGTGACCAGCATCGGGAAGAGCTCGACGACGGCCCGGCTCTTGGCGTCGCTGCCCTTGGTGATGTTCTTGATGATGCCGTTGAGGGCGTCAGCGGAGTCGAGACCGTGGACAATCGCCCGACCGCGTAAGGCCATGGCAGAGACGAAGTCGCTGTGCAGGCGCAGGGCCGGCTGTTTGTCATAGCGCTGCGAGAGCGCTGTCCCCAGGCCGATGCGGACTGCCTCGACGGCATTGCGGGCTTCAGCGGGACTCTCCGGCGCGCTGGGCAGGCTCTGCGCGGCTAGCTCGCCGCCGATCTTGCCGGCCAATAGATCGCGAATGATCTCGACGGGACGAGCCGCTCCTGAGGCGTGCAGGGCCTTATCGGCGTAGATGCAGACGGCCAGCAACCGGCCGCTCATGCTCAGAAGCGGGGCCCCGGCACTCTCGACGGTCAGCCCGGGCTCGACTTCGATGAGATCGGGGCGCTTGATGGCAATGCTGCCCGTGGCCATGGCCAGCGTCTGTGCCCCTCGGGTGCGAAGCGCGACGACATCGAGGCCGGGATTGACACCCTGGGTGTCGTTCAGGTCCAAGAAGGCATAGCTCTTCTTCGGCGGTAAGAGCGGTAGCTGCAGCATCATCAGGTGATGTTCTGCGTCGACTCGAACGACGTTCAGCTTCAGCGCCTGGTCCTTATGGGCACGCAAGAACATCATCGGATCTTCGTCGCTGGCCAGCGACGGGTCGTACATAAAACCAGTGATCGTGCCTTTTTCAATTCCCGACACGAGCCGGGAGTCGGTGACCACCACGCCCTGCGGACTGACCACGACGCCTAGCGTCGTGCGCCAGCGGTTGTCCTGTGCCGCGATCAGAATCATCGTGGCGGGTGCCGCCCGTCCGAAGACCTCGGCCTTCGAAAGGGGAGGGCCCATTTTGATCGCCGGGATGGGCTTGGGTGTGACGCTCTTTGCAAGCTTGCCCGAGGGCTTATCTCCGTCGGTGGCAGTGCCCTTGCTGGCTTCACGGGGAGCGCTCTTGGTGCCGTCCTTGCCCGATTCTTTGGCGGATTCTTTGGCGACGGCGTCCTTGGTGTCTTCCTTGGGGGGCGCTTTTTTGCTTGGGGCTGGCTTGGCCGGCGCCTGCTCCGCGGCGGGCGGGGCACCCGGCACCACCGGTGGCGGCGGCGATGGCTGCAGGGGCTGCACGGCGAACTGCGCACCAGCGGCTGGCGAGAGCAAGCCAATGACGGCGGACAGGAGCAGCGCGGAACAGCGGTAGCCTGATTTCGTCGCCCAGCCCGGGCGGGACTGCGACGACGGAGAACAGAGCGACCTCAGCTGGCTGAAGGTGGTTGCACGCACGCTGCCTATCTTAAGGCAAGCGTGCGGACTTTCGGCGGTTTTTTTCGACGCCGCCGGCTGTCCCCTGCCGACGCAAGCTTCGCCAAACTTGTCGGGCAAAGGTGTCGGCCAAACCTGTCAGACTGGGCACTCCATGGCCGATGCAGACACTGGCTCTTCTGGAGAGGCCCGTGAGGCCATGGCCAGATTGCCTGGCGCTCTTGGCAGCGGGCTCGCGCAGGCGCCCTCGTCTGGGGCGTTGTCAGGCCTGGGCTGGCGGCGTATAGTGCGCGCCCAATGCGCTTTCGTGCTGTTAGTCTCCCGTTTCCGTCGCGCTTGATGGTGTTCGTGCGCTTATCGAGCGCCGGGGCCCGAGCGAGCGCTCTTGCCCTAATCCTGCTTTTGGGTCTTGCGGGCGGCTGCACGCGACAGATTGGGGACGCCTGTAAGACCAACCTTGACTGCAACGTCACGATCCCTAACGCCTTCTGCGACGTGGCCTCGCAAGACGGCTACTGCACGATTGAAGGCTGCGATTCGACTAGCTGTCCCGACGGCTCGACGTGCATTCGCTTCTTCACGCTAGAGAGGGGGAATCCGCGCTGCGATGCCAGCCACCCCTGCCGTTCGGGCGAGCGCTGCCTGTGCGACGATGAAGCCTGCACCAGCGCCTACTGCGCATCCGAGACCAGCGAGCGCCGCTGGTGCATGCATCGCTGCGAAGTCGATGCCCACTGTCGCACCGGCTACACCTGCCATGCCAGCAACCAGGGAGGGGCGGTCTCGGTGGTGCGCCGCGATGAGAACGGCACTCCTGTCGCACCCGTTGAGAACTTCTGTGCTCCGGCGCCGGGTGGCTAAGGAAAAAATCTGTGTCCATCCGCTGTCTGTCCGTTTCTTTCCGTGCCCGGGGTGCCGCCTAGATGGCTCGTCGCGGCCTGCGCGATACGCTGCTTGTGGCCTGTGGCCTGCGCATCGTCGAAGGCGTGGTGTCGACCTCGTGGCGTCTGCGCCGCTACTTGCTGCGGCGCGTGATGTCGAGCGTCGTCTCGGTGGTCGGGGCCGTCATCTTGACGTTTCTGTTCCTGCACCTCATTCCTGGCGACCCGGTCGACAACCTGCTGGGTGACGACGCGCGGCCGCAGGACAAGCTTGAGCTACGCCAGTGCCTCGATCTGGACCAGCCACTGCCGGTGCAGTTTGGGCGCTTTGTTCGCAGCATCTTCGACGGGACGATGGGCTACAGCTGTCCGGATCGCAAGACCACGGTGGCGGCCCGGGTCGCCAAGGTGCTGCCTTCAACGGTTGCGCTTTCCATCTCCGCGATGGCGGTTGCGGTGCCTCTTGCCCTCCTCATCGGCATCGCTGCGGCGCTGAAGGTGCATACCCGCTGGGATGCGCTGCTGACGGGGATTGCGTTGCTGGGCATCAGTTTGCCGGCGATGTGGTTGGGACCTATGCTGCTCAACCTGTTCTATGTGCAGCTGCAGATCTTGCCGGGGCCGGGTGAGGACACGGGGCGCTTACGTGGTCTGTTCCTGCCAGCGGTGATGCTGGGCACTCACCTGATGGCGATGCTGGCCCGCATGACGCGTTCGTCGATGATCGAGACGCTGAGCGAGGACTACATCCGCACCGCGCGAGCCAAGGGTCTGCCCACCTGGAAGGTCGTCTTTAAACACGCGCTGCGCAATGCCCTGCTGCCGGTTATTACCGTCGCTGGCATGCAGTTTGGCGCACTGCTGGCTGGGGCTGTGGTCACCGAAAAGGTCTTCGCGCGGCCGGGCTTGGGCACGCTGCTCTTGGAAGGCATCGCCGCTCGCGACTATCGCATCGTGCAGGGATGCACGCTGGTCATCGCAGGCATGTACGTGGCGGTGAACTTGCTTGTCGATGTGGTCTACGCTGCCGTCGACCCGCGGATTCGGGTATGAGACCGTCACTAGGGCGTGAGCTAAGGCTTGGACGCATCAGCTTCGGCACTTGGGTCGGCGCGGCCTTATGCGCCCTGTTCGTTCTGGTGGCTCTCGTCGGCCCGCTGCTGCTACGCCGGCCGCCAACCTTGCATGATCTTGACCACCTGCTTGAGCCTCCGTCGTCCGCTCACTTTCTGGGCACCGATGAGAGCGGTAGCGATCTTCTGACCCAGCTGTGCTACGGCGCCCGCCTGCTTCTGGGACTGGCCTCGGCCGTCGTGTCGATCTGCCTGGTGTTCGGGGTCGTGATCGGCACTCTGGCGGGCTATTTCGGGGGCTGGCTCGACGAGATCATCATGCGCATCATCGATGTGCTGCTGGCCTTCCCTGGCATCCTGCTCAACATCGCGATTGCGGCGCTGGTGCCGCGCGCTGGCTTGGGCGTGCTGATCTTTGCGCTGGCCGTAAACGGCTGGGTGGGCTACGCCCGGGTAACGCGGGCGCAGGTGCTGCGGGTGCGCGAGATGGAGTACGTGCTGGCGGCCCGCGCGCTGGGTGTCGGGTCGTGGCAGATCATGGGCCGGCACATCCTGCCGAACATCCTCTCGCCGATCTTGGTGCAGGCGACATTCGGTGCCGCCGGCGTGGTGCTTGTCGAAGCCGGGCTGAGCTTTCTCGGCCTCGGGCCGCCGATCCCCTATACCTGGGGGGCGCTGCTTTCGCAGGGGACGACCTACTACTGGCGAGCGCGACACTTGCTTGTGGTTCCCGGCGTTGCGATCGGCCTGTTGGTGCTGGGCTGTAACCTGCTCGGCGATGGTCTGCGCGACTACCTCGACCCGAAGAGCAGCGGCAAGTAGCGCGGCGCTTCCACGGTGCTGGAGCGGGCCGCGCCACGCAGGGCAGCTGGGTAAGACCGCCCACGCTGACTCTGCAGCAGGACCAGCCCGAACAGCGTTCCCGCCGTGAGGAGGAGCGCAAGCAAGCCCAGCCAGATCTGGAGGGGCATGCGGCGCGGCAGGCTGAGCGCACCCGAGACTGCCACCGCCCCCGGCAAGCCCGAGACGAGCACGCCTGGTGCACGCAGCGCTGGGCCAGAGGCCACGAGCGAGCGCACTCCCTTCGGAGTCGTTGCGTCGTCGTAGCTGGCTGGAGCCGCCGGCTGTCCACTTGGCCCGGCAGAGCGCTGGGCGGCGCTGTATTCCGCGTAGGGGGCGGATGGCTCGACGCTGACCGTCTGGGGTACGGCGAGGGCTCGGCTGCTGGATTCGCCCCGGCTATCGCCGGCTCCACTGCGCAGAGGCAGGCCCTGCAGGGCGCGCACAAAGTCCTGCACGGACTCAAAGCGCTCGAACTTGTCTTTGCGCAGCGCGCGCTCGACGGCAGTCGAGACGAAGGTGGGCAACCCCGGCACCAAGCTAGAGAGCGGCGGCGGCTGATCGCGACGGATCTGCAACATCAGCCGGACCGCATCGTTGCTGTGAAACGGCAGGCGGCCGGACAGCAGGCGGTAAACGACGACGGCCAGCGCCCACTGATCGGTCCGCGCGTCGATCTCTTCGCGCTTGCCCGAGGTGGCTTCCGGCGACATGTACTCAATCGTACCGACGATGATCCCGGGCGCGGTGTGTTGCCCGCGAGCCGACAGCATGCGCGACAGGCCAAAGTCCACCACCTTGACCACATCCTTGCCCCCTGCCGTGGTCTTTTCGCGATGCATGACGATGTTCTGCGGCTTGATGTCGCGGTGCACGATGCCGACGCTGTGAGCGGCATGCAGGGCGCTGCCGATCTGGCGCGCGATGTCGATGACTCGCGACAGTGGGAGGCGGCCCCCCCCGCGGATCAGATCAAGCAGCGTCGAGCCCGGCAGGAGCTCCATCACCAAAAAGGGTGTTCCGTCGCTGTCGCGGCCGAATTCCAGCATCTCGACGATGTTGGGATGGAAGAGCTGGGCAATCACCCGGCCTTCGTTTTCAAAGCGGGCGTGGGCATCGTCGTCGGCCCCCAGGCTCGCGTGCAGGACCTTGGTGGCGCACTCGGTCTGGGTCTGCAGGTCGAGTGTCCGATACACCGCGCCGACCGCGCCGCGGCCTAAGACGGCTTCGATGCGGTAGCGCCCGGCGAGCACTCGCCCTAGCTCCATCGCTTGCTGGCTCATGTGGCAATTCCCCTCCTGCCGCCGACTTCAGCAATCGATATGCCAGGCTGCATGTGCTCGTCGCGAGCCGGCCTGTCGTAGCGAGCCCGGCTGACGGGGCATCCTCGCCGGCTGGGCGCCCACTGGGCATTGAGTTGGGTCGGGCAGAGGTCCATAATGGGTTCGCAATTGCGTCATGGAACCTCCTTCTAGTTCGCAGTCCCCGTCGGCGCGCTCGTCCAATCGATCCCCGACATCACGTTCTCCCGCCTCGATTCCACCCAGTGCCGGTCACTCGCAGCAGGTACCACCGGTCAATGCCGCAGCCCACGGCAGTCAGCACGGGCCACACCACGGTCCCAAGATCAACAACACCTCCGACCTGCTGAAGGTCTCGCTGGGCGCGCTTGGCGTCGTCTACGGCGACATTGGCACCTCGCCGCTCTACGCGCTCAAGGAGTGTCTGACCGGTCCGCACGGTGCGCAGCCGACGGCGGAAAACGTGCTCGGCATCCTGTCGCTGGTCTTCTGGTCGCTGACGCTGGTGGTGGTCTTCAAGTACATCACGTTCATCACCCGCGCCGACAACCAGGGCGAAGGCGGCATCCTGGCGCTGCTCGCCATCCTGGCCCCGCGCGGAGCGACAACGAAAAAGCTCACGCCGCGCGTGGCCTTGGTGCTGCTCGGGCTATTCGGCGCCGCGCTGCTGTATGGCGACGGGGTCATTACGCCCGCCGTATCGGTCCTCGGCGCGCTAGAAGGGCTTGAGGTCGTGACGACGGCGTTTAAGCCGCTTGTCGTGCCGCTGACCATCGGCATCCTGGTCGGGCTGTTTCTGGTACAGCAGCGTGGAACGGCGAAGGTGGGGGCGCTGTTTGGCCCGGTGATGATGGTGTGGTTTGCCTGCATCTCGCTCATCGGTCTGCCCTGGATCATCCGCTACCCAAGCGTGCTGTCGGCAGTGTCGCCGCACCATGCGGTGCTGTTCTTCGCGCACCACAAGCTGCACGGCTTTTTGGCGCTGGGCTCGGTGGTGTTGTGCATCACCGGTGGCGAGGCACTGTACGCCGACATGGGCCACTTTGGACGGCGCTCGATCCGCTTGGCTTGGTATGCCGCCGTGTTTCCTGCCCTCTTGCTCAACTACTTCGGGCAGGGGGCGCTGATGTTGGCCAAAGGCGCCAGCATCACCAATCCGTTCTACGAAATGATCCCGCGCTTCGCGCTGTATCCGATGCTGCTGATTGCGACTGCCGCAGCGATTGTCGCTTCGCAGGCTCTGATCTCGGGGGTGTTCTCGCTGACGCGGCAGGCGGTGCAGCTTGGCTACTGGCCGCGCGTTACGATCAAGCACACCTCGGGCGACGCCGAAGGTCAGATCTACGTGCCCGAGATGAACTTCGCCCTGATGATCGGCTGCGTCTGGCTGGTCTTTGCCTTCCGCGTCGAGGGCTCGTCGGGCCTGGCGGCGGCGTACGGCATCGCCGTCACCGGCACCATGGGTATCACCTCGATCTTGTTTGGCGTCGTCGCGCACGAGGTCTGGGGCTGGACCCTGCGGCGCACGCTGCTCTTGGTCGGCTTCTTTTTGTTCATCGACATCAGCTTTTTCGCCGCGAACCTGGCGAAGTTTGCGCACGGCGGCTGGATTCCGATGGTGCTGGCACTGGCGATCTATGTGCTGATGACAACCTGGAAGGCCGGTCGGCAGGCGCTCGAAGAATTCGTCATGTCCGCCTCGCTGCCCATCGACCTATTCATGATGGACCTAGAGTCGCAGCGTCCACCGCGGGTCAAGGGCACCGCGGTATTCATGACCAGCAATCCTGAGGGTGCGCCGGTCGTGCTCCTGCACCACTTCAAGCACAACAAGGTGCTGCACGAGCAGGTCGTGTTGCTGTCCGTCGTCACCGATCGCGTCCCCGAAGTACCGCGACAGAAGCGCGTCCAGGTCAAAGAGATGGGCCAGGGCTTCTATCAAGTCGTCGCGCACTACGGCTTCATGCAGATGCCCAACGTCCCCGACGTGCTGCGCTGCTGTCGCGAGGCAGGCCTGGTCACCGCGGAGAGCGACACCAGCTATTACCTGGGACGCGAGACGCTGCTCAACACCGGCAAGTCGGGCCTGTGGCGCTGGCGCAAGGCGTTGTTTGGCGTGCTGTCGCGCAACGCTCGCCCGGCCACCCAGTTTTTCAGCATCCCACCGAACCGCGTCGTCGAGATGGGCGCGCAGATCGAGATCTAGGCGCAGCCCCTCCGCGGTCCCGTTTGCTGCTCCCGGCTGTGGTAGATTGCGAGGCCGGAGGAATCAGAAGTCATGAGCAGCGTAGATGCAAAGGGACAGGGTATGGGCGGACGCGAGGTCGTGATTGTCAGCGCCGCGCGCACACCGATTGGTAGCTTTGGGGGCGAGCTAGCCTCGCTGACCGCATCGGATCTGGGGGCCACTGCGATCAAGGCTGCGCTGGCCCGGGCCGGGGTCGAGGGGCGCGATGTCGGCGATGTCACGATGGGCTGCGTGCTCCAGGCTGGGCAGGGGCAGGCGCCCGCCCGGCAGGCGGCGATTCGGGCCGGGCTGCCCACCTCGGTGCCCTGTCAGACGATCAACAAGGTCTGCGGCTCGGGTCTCAAGGCGGTCATCACCGCGGCCCAGGGCATTGCGCTTGGCGACACCGAAGTGGCCGTCGCTGGCGGCATGGAGTCGATGAGCAATGTGCCCTACTACCTGCTGTCGGCCCGCAACGGCTTCCGCATGGGGCATCAGCAAGCCACCGACGGCATGATCTTCGATGGCCTGTGGGACCCGTACAACAACTTCCACATGGGATCGGCGGCCGAGCTCTGCGCCCGCGAGCGCAAGATCGACCGCGCGGCGCAGGATGCCTTTGCAGCCGAGTCGTACCGTCGCGCCCTGGCCGCGCAAAAAGAGGGCAAGTTCGACGAAGAGATTGTCAAGGTCGAGGTACCGCAGAAGAAGGGTCCCGCCAAGGTAGTCTCCGTCGACGAAGAACCGACGCGCGCCGACCTGGCGAAGATGGGCACGCTGCGCCCGGCTTTTGAAAAAGACGGCACGATCACGGCCGCTAACGCCTCGAAGATCAACGATGGCGCGGCTGCCGTCGTGCTGATGTCCGCAGCGGAGGCGGCTCGCCGCGGGCTCGCGCCGCTGGGTCGCATCGTGAGCTATGGCCATCACGCGCAGGCTCCCGAGTGGTTCACGACCGCGCCAGCCGGCTCGATCGAAAAAGCGTTGGCGCGTGCGGGCCTGACTGCGACCGATATCGATCTCTTCGAGATCAACGAAGCCTTTGCTGTCGTCGCGCTGGCCAACAACACCATGCTGGGCCTTGATGCCAGCAAGGTGAATGTCCACGGTGGCGCGGTGGCGCTGGGGCATCCCATCGGTGCTTCGGGATGCCGCCTGCTGGTCACGCTGCTGCACGCGCTGAAGTCGCGCGGCCAGAAGCGTGGCGTGGTGTCGCTGTGCATCGGTGGCGGCGAGGGCATCGCCCTGGTGGTCGAGAGGGTCTAGCCATGAGCACCGCGAACAAGAAAATTGGCGTCGTGGGCGCCGGTCAGATGGGCGGCGGTATCGCGCAGGTGGCCGCCGACAAGGGCCATCAAGTGGTCCTCGTGGACATCTCGCGCGAGGTCGCGGAGCGCGGCAAGGGCAAGCTTGGCGCGTCGCTGGAAAAGCTGGTGCAGAAGGGCAAGCTGGCGGCGGAAGCTCGCGATGGTTTGCTGTCGCGCATCACCCCGGCGGGCGAGTACGCAGCGCTTGCGGACTGCGACTTGGTCGTCGAAGCAGCGACGGAAAATCAGGAGCTCAAGAAGAAGATTTTCGTCGAGATTGACCGCGTGCTGTTGCCTGGCGCGATCCTCGCGACCAACACCTCGTCGATCTCGATCACCCTGCTGGCCGCTGCCACCAAGCGCCCCGAGCAGGTCATCGGCATGCACTTCATGAATCCGGTGCCGGTCATGACCCTGGTCGAGATCATCCGCGGCCTGCAGACCAGCGACGCGACGTATCAGACGACGGTTGAGCTCTCCAAGTCGCTCGGCAAAGAAGTGGTGACGGCGCGCGACGTGCCGGGCTTCATCGTCAATCGCCTGCTGATCCCCTTCCTAAACGAAGCCTGCTTCGCGCTGGCTGAGGGGCTGGGGACCGTCGAGGACATCGACAAGGCAATCAAGCTGGGCCTGAATCATCCGATGGGGCCGTTTACACTCGCCGACCTGATTGGTCTCGACACTTGCCTCGCCATCGCCGAGGTGCTGCACCGCGAGCTAGGTGAAGATAAGTACCGCCCCGCGCCCCTTCTGAGAAACTACGTGGCTGCGGGTTGGGTAGGTCGGAAGGCCGGCCGCGGCTTCTACAAGTACTAGCCGAGGGCGCCTTGGCTGCAGCGGGTGAGACGGAGCGGGGGGCTCTACAACGACTGGCCAAGCGGGCTCGCGCCATTGATCCCATCCTGTGGCTGATCGGCGCGGTGCTGCTACTGCACTACTTCGGTACGCGCGGCATTTTTCAGGGCAAGGCTTCGGGCGATGGCTTCATCGCCTTTCACTACTACCCAGCCCTGCTGCAGCATCACACCTTCGATATGACGCCGGCGCTGGCACCGTCGTACCTCGCCTCGCTGGGGCGAGAGCACACCGGGCTCGTCGCCAATCCCAATCCCATCGGTCCGCCCATCCTGTGGACGCCGTTTTTCGTCTTTGGACTGGCGCTCAAGCGGCTGGTGATCGTGGCTACCGAGAGCTTTCACGGGCATCCGCCGGCCCTCCTCGCGGCAATGCACGCCTACGTCGCTGTGCCTGCCGGTGAGTTTGATTTCTTTGTCACGGGCTTGGGCTCGCTGGTCTTTGGGCTGATTGGCATCTGGCGCATGCATGTGCTGCTGGTTCGTCGCTTATCGCTGCCGGCTGCGCGCTTTGGTGTGGCGACGGCGGTCTTGGCTTCGCCGCTGTGGTGGTACATCACGACGCAGCCGCTTTATCAGCACGCCTGCGCGTTCTTCGCGGTCACCGTCTTCGTCGAGCGCTGGGATGCCTATCGCAGCGAAAACCCGACTGGCTACTCGCTGCGCCAGGCGGCGCTGCTGGGTGTCTGGGGCGGGCTCTGCCTGCTGATGCGCACGCAGCAGGGTCTGTGGCTGATCCTGCCCGGACTGGATGTGGTATCGGCGCTGTGGCGCAGCCTGCGCGACCCGCTGCTTAGCGCAGAACAGCGACGGCAGGCGGTGCTGCAGCAGCTGCTTTCTGGGCTGGTGCTTATCGTCTGTGTGGCGCTGGTTTTTGCGCCTCAGCTCCTCTTGTGGAAGCACTACTACGGTCGCTTCCGAGCCCCGACGCACGCCGGGCCGATGCGCTGGGGCAACCCAACGATTCTGGCGATGCTGTTTTCCATGCGCGCCGGCCTGTTTCCCTGGATTCCCAGCCTGTACCTCGTGCTGCCGGGGCTGCTGTGGCTGCTGTGGCGACGTGCTGCTGGGCTGGCTCTGCCGCTGGTGCTCGGGCTGATGTTCTTGGCGCAGCTATGGGTGAATGCCGCCGTCTATGACTTTCACTCGTCGTGGGCTTTCGGTCCGCGCCGCTTTACCGAGTGTGTGGTCATCTTTGCGCTGGGCCTGGCTGGGCTGTGGCAGGCGCTGTCACGGTGGGGGCGGATGGTGCTGCTTGTGCTGTCGCTGTGCGCCACGCTGTGGAATGGCCTGCTTATCGAGTTGGTGCGGACGCGGCGTATTAAGTCGTCGAGCAGCGGGGCGTTTCCGGCCTCGGTCTGGGTGCGCTGGGCGGGCGGACCGGCCTGGCTGGGGCGAGCCTTCGAGCGGGTCGGCTTTCCCTTTACCCAGCCTGCCGGCCTGATCTTCAGCCTGGCGTACCGCGTCGCCCCCGCCACGTTCGAGGGCATCGTCGGCAACTATCCCTTCGAGCGCGACAACCGCTACCGCGCGCGCGTGCTGGGCCAGAGCATTCGCTTCGCGGAGCATGACTTTCGCTTTGTAGTCTCGGGGGTGCTGCCGCCAGCCGTGACCGGCCCGGGCACCGTCGCAGCTGGCGTGCATCCCAGCCAGCCGACCGTACGGGTCCTGATTCCGCTGCGCGATAGCGAGCCGCTGCGCCTGCGCTTGGTTGCCGATCTGGGACCGGGCGCCTCATCGGTGGGCCTGCGCTGGAACGGCACGCCGATCGCGGTGCGGGTGCAGCCATCGGGACTTATCGCCGACATTCCCGCTGAGCTGACGCATTCCCACGTCCGCGTGAACGAGCTTGAGCTGACCGATGTGCCAAGCTACGCAACGCTTTTTTACGTCGACTTGGAGCTACTGGGCACTTGGTGGCGCTAAGCGTGAAGCGCCGGGGCCAAAGTGTGATTGACCCCTGCCTCTCCGACGCATAGCATCAAGCCTGGAGGTTGTCCCCGTATGCTGCACAAGCCCCATCGGCCGCGTTACGTCCGCCTGAGTGCTGAACACTGCCGGGCGCTGCTCGGCCCCGCGGCTGAGCTTGAGCCCTGGATGGTGATTAGTGGAGGCCGCTTCGTCGCCAAGCAGCGCCTGGCGATGATCGGTCCTGGCGGACGTATCGACGGCGTTGCCATCGTCGGTCCGGCCGTGACCGAGACCGAAGTGTCACTTGCCGGCCAGGACGAACAGCGCCTCGGTGTTTCGGCTGATCCCAGCCGTGGCGTCATCCTGGTAGGTCCGGCGGGCGAGGCCAAGGTCGCCGCACCTGAGTAGGCCTGCGTCTCGCCGGAGCTTATCTGCCGGATCTTGTCCGCCGACTTTGGTCGTCAGCAGCCCATCGCTTTCCCCCTTTGCGCCCCGCGCGCCCGAGTCCCCATCGATATGGCCATACGAATCAATCGCGTCTACACGCGCACCGGTGACGGCGGCAAGACCGGCCTAGTCGGCGGTCATCGCGTCGACAAAGACGATCTGCGCATCGAGTGCTTCGGCACCGTCGACGAGCTCAACGCCACCGTCGGCATGGCCCGCCTGCACTGCGTCGGCGGCCCGGCCCCGATCGCGGCTCTGGATGTCATCCTCGCCCGGGTCCAAAACGAGCTCTTCAACCTGGGCTCGCAGCTGGCGACGCGCGCTGAAGACCTGCGCCCCACGCAGCCGGTGATCGCCGATCGCCACGTACAGGCGCTGGAGTCTGAGATCGACGCGCACAATGCTGACTTGCCCGAGCTGCGCAGCTTTGTCCTGCCCGGCGGCGGGGCGCTGGGCGCCCACCTGCACCTGTGTCGCACCGTCTGTCGGCGGGCCGAGCGCATCGCCGTTTCGCTTGCCCACAAAGAGACGGTGCCCGAGGTCGCGATTCGCTATCTCAATCGCCTCAGCGATGCTCTGTTCGTCTGGGCTCGCTTTGCCGCGATGGCCACTGGGCAGTCGGAAGTGCTCTGGCAGCCCGAGAGCACCTGAGCCGCGCCATGGCCGAGCTCAGCGATGAAGAACTGATGCGCCTCTACCAGGCGGGGGACAGCGAGGCCTTCGCGGCCCTGTTTGTGCGGCACGCGCGCCTGCTGTACTGCGCCCTGTACTGCCTGCTGACCAACGAGGAACAAGCAGTCGCCGTAGCCAGTCAGACCTGGCGCGATGTCCACCGTCTGCGGGGTGGCTATCGCCGTGCGCAGTCGTTCCGCTGCTTTCTATTCGGACTGGCGGCGCAGAATCGCCGTGCCGTCGAGCGCGACCTGGCGATTGTTGCCAGCCAACCGGGGGAGCCGAGGCCAGTCACCGATCCCGCGTCGCTGGCGGCTGCGCTGCGCCGCTTGCCCGACAGCTATCGCGAGGTCGTCGTGCTGCAGCGTTGGCTGGGGCTTTCGCTGGCCGAGGTCGCAGCCGTGCTGGGCGCCACTGAAGACGCAGTCGGGAAGCGGGCGGGGGCCGGCGAAGAGCAGCTGGCGCTGGCGGGGGTCGAGCTTCCGTCGCCGGCGCTGGGACCGGCGTTCTGGCCTGTACTGCCGACCACGCTCGACCACATCGCCCGCGCTGTGCTGCCCGCTGTCGAGCGTTCTTTCCGTCCGCCAATGTCCTCTGCACTGCTGCTCAGCGGGCTGCTCCTGTGTCTGGGCCTGGTCCTGAGCTTGTCGCTGTTCTGGGTCCACCTGCGTCGCTAAGCGGAGCCTGCCATGTCACTGCCCACCACCTATTCGTTCGAGACCGAAGAGCACGCCGACCTGCGCCGGCAGATCCGCCGCTTTGCCGAAGCGCAGATCGCGCCGCACTCGCACCGCTTCGAAGAGGACGAGGAGTTTCCCCGTGAGCTGTATCGCGAGGCCGCCACCGCCGGCATCCTGGGCGTCAGCTATCCGCCGGAGTACGGTGGGGCAGGGGGCGATCTGACGCACGGACTGGTGGTTGCTGACGCCCTCGTCTATCACGGTCGCTCCGTCGGAACGGCGGGCAGCCTGGGCAGCCACGCGATATCGCTGCCGCTTATCCTCAACCTCGGCAGCGCTGAGCAGAAAGAGCGCTATGTCCCCCCCGTGCTACGTGGCGAAATGATCGCCTCGCTGGCCATCACCGAGCCGGGGGCCGGCAGCGACGTCGCCAACCTGACGACGCGGGCGGTGCGCGACGGTGACCACTACCTCGTAAACGGCAGCAAGATCTTCATCACCTCTGGCGTGCGGGCGGACATCGTGGTGGTGGCGGTGCGCACCTCGCCCGATGCGTCGCTGCGCCACCTCGGATTGTCGCTTTTGGTCGTCGAGCGTGGCACGCCGGGGTTTAGTGCCAGCCGCAAGTTGAAGAAGACGGGCTGGTGGTCTTCCGATACCGCCGAGCTGTCGTTTTCGGACTGCCGAGTCCCCGTGCAGAATCGTCTTGGCGACGAGGGCGCGGGCTTCTTCGCCATCATCCAAAACTTCGCTGCCGAGCGCCTCTTGCTGGCCGCGCAGTGCATCGCCGTGGCTCAGCTGGCCTATGACGAGTCGGTCAGCTACGCCCGTACGCGTCAGGCGTTCGGCAAAGCGCTGACTGGCTTCCAGGTGACGCGGCACAAGCTGGCGGATATGGCCACGCGGATCGTGCCGGTGCGGGCTCTCGTCGGCGATCTGGCGACGCGACTGTCGCGTGGGCAAGCAACGATGGCCGAGGTGGCGATGGCCAAGAATGCCGCTACCGACATGTGCAGCTTTGTGTGCGACCAGGCTGTACAGCTGCACGGCGGCATGGGCTACATGCGCGAGACGCTGGTCGAGCGCCTCTATCGCGATGCTCGCCTGTTCCCGATAGGTGGGGGCACGCGCGAGATCATGAACGAGATTATCGCCCGCGCCGAGGGCTACTAGTCGATAATGAGTCTGCGATGTCGGATTTCGGTCGTGACCGTCGAGCCCCGGGGGAGGCCGGCTCAGTCGAGCCCGCCCTGACCAACGCGAGTCGCTCGCCGCTTGCCGATCCGCACCGACCGCTGCTCATGGACATGCTGCAGGCGGCGCTGGCCGAAGGGGGCGAGCTGTCCGCTGAGCTGCGACGGCAGGCGGCGGCGAACCAGGGTCTGCCGGAAGCCCTAGCCGGGCTGGTGGACAAGATTGCGCACCACGCCTATCGCGTGCAGGACGAGGACATCCAAGCCATCAAGCGGGCGGGGTACAGCGAAGACCAGATCTTCGAGCTTGTCGTGGCCGCCTCAGTCGGGCGAGCCGTCAGCATGGCTGAGCAAGCGCTCGCGGTCTTGCAGACAGCAGCCAGCCCGAAGACTTCGTAGCCGGGCAGGGGGAAGGCGCATGCGCCTAGAGAACGTAGAGAGTGGTCACCGTCTGCGGCACAAGTTCATGCTGCAGATCATCAAGCTGTTTGGCGGCGGGGCGCCCGATGTCGTCAAGCTGCTGCTGTATCGACCGTCGACGTTCGGCGAGCCGTTCTCGCAGCTTGTGCAGGTGCTACTGCGCGGACCATCGAGCTGGACGCAGGGCGAACGAGAGCTCTTCGCTGCGTTCACCTCGCGCATGAACACCTGTCACTTTTGAACCCAGATCCACGGCGCGGTCGCGTCGATCGAGCTGGGGGAACAGAAGACGGCCGAGATTCTTTCGGACTATCGCAAGGCCGCGATCTCGGATCGCCTGCGGGCTGCGCTTACGTTCCTTGAAAAGATGACCTTGCACCCGAGCGAGCTGGTGCCTGCCGACGCGGAAGCTGCTCTGCGGGCTGGCTGCACGGCCGCCGAGCTGCGCGATGCCATCTACGTCTGTGCTGCGTTTAACGCCATCGACCGCATCGCCGACACCATGGGCTTTCGGCTGCAGGATGACAAAGCCCTGCGCAAGTCTGCCCTGCGTCTATGGACCCACGGCTACCTGCTGTAGCGACGGCAGCGCTAGAACATGTAGGCGATCATGCCGGTGGTCATGAAGGCCCAGGTGGCGTAGCCGGCGATAACGTGACCCAGCGCCAGGCGAGCCTGATCGGTGCGGCCGGCGCGGTCGGCGGTGATCGGTCCCAGGATGATCTGCGTCGCCATGCCCGCCGTGGCGAGGATCATCGACACCTTGTGCACGAGCGCAGTATCGAAGCGAATCGGCTTGGGGTAAGGGTTCGGCGCGAACACGCCCATAAAGCCGGTGCCGGCAAACAGCGCCGACGTGCCGATGCTTAGGCCCAGGTGCGCCGAGCGATAGCGGCCCGTCTGATCACCGCTGAGGTACATGTCGTAGTGATTTAGCTGGCCGACCACCACCGTCGCTGTCAGCGCCGCCAGCGCGACGAAGCCGACGATCTGGTGTGTCGTCAGCAGCGAGCGGCGGATCTTGCCCGCTCGCTCAATCGCGGCCGCCTTTTCTTGCTCTTCTTTTTGCTGCTGCGGCGACTTCTGCGTCTCGCCCATGAGGTCGAAGTTGAAGTCGTCACCCCCGGTTGCCGGAGCAGCCGCCTTGGCTGGCTCGGCTTTGCTCGGCTCAGCGGCGACAGGTTCGGCTTTCGTGGTGGGCTCGGCTGCGTGGGCTGAACCCGGCTGCTCGATGCCCAGCACGGCCAGGCACAGCGCCAACGTCACGGAAAACAGCGGGTTCCTACGGTGTGCACACTTCATCTGCGGGTCCTTTGCAGCCTCTTATTGCCTGCCAATCTTGTATCGCGGCGGGCCGTTTTTGAGAACTCTCTCTATGGTCGTCCGCTTGGAAAGGCCACGGTGTGCGCTAAGCGGCTGACCAGACAGCAATTTTTCGCTAAGGTGCGCCGCGTTCGTATCCGTAAGGCCTCTCAGGCGGTCGCAAGACCGCAAAAGGACAGCGCGATGTTGCACAAATCCCTTCGCTTATTTGGTTCTCCGCGACTCTCTCTGCGTGTCGCAGCGCGGCTCTCGGCAATGTGCCTGGCGGGTGGTCTGCTGTGGGCCGCTCAGGGCTGCAGCGAGCCGGGCAGCGAATATCTCGACTCGCCTGACATGAGCACGACGGGCGGCGGAGGCGGCGACGACGCAGGCGTAACGCCCGACGGCGGCAATCCGGTCACCGGTGATCTGCCCTGCGAGGTCCGCGACCTGCTCGCCGCGCACTGCCAGTCCTGCCACGGCGAGCCGGTCAAGGGCGCGCCAGTCTCGCTCGTCACCTACGCTCAGCTCGTCGCCAAGTCGGTGAAGGATCCGAAGAAGAGCTATGCCGAGCGCTCGCTTCTGCGCATGTCCGACGCCATGAGTCCGATGCCGCCCGGCCCGGCACCGACGGTGCCGCAGAAGGAGATCGACGCGTTCTCGGCCTGGGTCGCGGCCGGCTCGCCCAGCAAGAAGTGCGAGATGATGCCGCCCGACGATCCCTGGAGCAAGCCGCCCCAGTGCACAAGCGGCAAGACGTACATGGGCGCCGGCACCAAGCCCGAGATGAATCCTGGCCGCGCCTGCATCACCTGCCACATGAGCAAGGGCAAGGCGGCCACCGTCACCCTGGCCGGCACCGTCTACATCACCGGCCATGAGCCTGACCTCTGCCTGGGCGGCCCGGCAGCCGGCGCACCGATGGCCACCGTCGAGATCACCGACGCCAACAAGCGCGTTATCAACCTCCCGGTGAACGCCAGTGGTAACTTCCTGTACCGCGACGCGATGGCCATCGCCACGCCCTACACCGCGGTCGTGAAGTGGAACGGCAAGACCCGCGCGATGAAGAACCCGCAGACCAACGGCGACTGCAATAGCTGCCACAGCCAGAATGGCGCCAACGGCGCTCCTGGCCGCATCGCTCTGCCGTAAGCTCTCCGCTCGCTCCCGCCGCTCTCCCTCCGTCTCCCACTCGACTCTCCGCTCATCCCAGCCGGGCCCCCAGGTGAGGCACGCGTGCTTAAGTCTTGTACGCAGGCTCGGGCCTGTGGTCGTTGTCGATCACCGCGACGGCGCGACGGGGGCGGTATCGAGTGTGGGAGGCGCGGACGTCGGCGGCGGGGGCAGGAATTCGGGAAGGCGCCTCCATTCGAAGCGATTCAAGCTCCGCAGGCCATCCAAGCAGAAGGCGCGGACAGGATGGCTCAGCCCCCCTTGCTCCCGTGGCCACGACGCGCACTCGCCGAGATGCTCTGAGGCTGGCTTGGCAAACATGTCGTCATCCGACCCGCAGTCAACCAAGGTCTCCGCGGCGCGAGACACGCGATTCGGTTGGACCCGCACCCCCGGGCAGCCCTGAAGCTGCGTGGCCAGGTCGAGCAGCATCTCACCGATCCGTGCGTGGGCCGCCACTGCCCACTGCGTCCCCGGAAAAGCCAGAACAGGTCCGTACTGCCGCTCGTGGACTGAGCGCAGAGACTTGAAGTGCCCGTAGCGCTGCTGCAGCCAGCGCCACGTCTGTGCGGCCGAGTGCTTGAAGAGCGTCTTGTCATCGCGGTCACGGCGCAGCGCCATCCCGGGATCGATCTGAGTCGGGCAGCCGGGATATCGGGGCTGCGCCAATTGGGCTTCGAAGTGCGGCTCCATGCGCAAGAACGCGGCGTGGGCCAGCGCATCGGCCAGGGCATCGTCGGGGCGCTGCGGAACGATCATTCGTCGGGCCGCCATCGCCAGCGTCGACTGCAGCAGGTGCTGCGCTTCGCTAGCTAAGTGCTGATTGCGCTGGAACACCCGATACGCGAACTGCGGGCCGTGGGTGCACGAGTCCAAGAGCTCGATGTCGGCGGTCGGGTACTTTTGCTTCGTCGCTCGCGTGAGCTCGGCTTGGGCGGCCCGGCACTGCGGCCAGCCGTCGTAGCGTTCGATGCATGCGCCGTCGTGGCCCGCGATCGGGCAGCTTTCCTGCCACAGCCAAGCCGCCAGGCGAACGCTGGCGCGGATCTGCAGTGCAGGCAGGGGGGGGCGCGATATGGCATGCCGAAAAGCCTGCAGCAGGGGTTCGTCTACGCGACGGTCGCCCGCCTCCCACTCATCGCACAGGTCGCTGAAGAAGCTCTCGACCGCCGGCGCGTCTGCCGGACCTAACTTGGGAGTATCGGCCAAGTGGCGCAGGAAGGACAGCCTGCCCAGCCTCTGTACCGCGGGCGTCATCGCGGGGTCGGTGGGCAGCAGCCGCAGGGCCAGCAGTCGTGCGGGTAGGCTGTCGTCTTGTTGCACCACCGCGTCCACGGGCGTTCCTGCGGTCTGCGCCAGCGCCCGCAGCAGCGGGCTGGCCGGAGGGCGGGGTGGTTGACAGAGCACCTCCGTCTCCTCAGCACGCGCCGCCGCACAGCCCAGCCAGGCGAAGCAGAGCAGCATGGCCAACCGCAGATCGTGTCCGCGCATGATCCCCCAACCTTCGCTTCCATCATCCAGTCTAGGGGGGGCCGCCACAGGAGCGGAACGACTTCGCTCGGCCGTCGCTGCCTAGCGTCCGCGGGCTTCTTTGAGCAGCCGCTCGACGGTGGACTTGACGCTCGCGGGGCCGGGCTCATCGCTGCTCTCGGCTCCCTCTTGCCCTTCTTCGATGCGCAGGACGTGCTGCGCAGCCGTGAGCTCCGCTTCGGCTTCGCGCTTGCGCGACAGGCGCAGCAGGGCTTCGCCAATCTGCGATCGCACCGTCGCGGAATAGGGCACCAGATGGCGTACCAGATCGCTGATCGCGGCCACGCCCGCCCAGGCTTTTTCGGCGTGCAGCTTGGCCAGCGTCCGCGTGGCCAGCTCGGGGTCCATGATGTCCAGGCGCACCGCCGCTTGCAGCTCGCGCAGGCTGGCTTCTTTCTGGCCGCGCTTTTCGTAGATCACCGCCAAGCGCTCATACGGCTCCGAACGATCGGGGTCGAGCTTCTTGGCACGCTCCAGCTCAGCGATCGCTGCCGCCAGCTTTTTCTCGTCGCCTTCCGCTTGCGAGGCCAACAGATCGCCCAGCCGCTGTCGCGCATCGAAGCCATCGCCACCTGCCGCGATCAGTCCGCGCAGCCGGGCCTCGGCCTCGGTCTTTTTGCGCTGGCGCAGCAGGCTCTCGCACTCGGCGAGCAGGGCTTCCTTGTTCGTCGGATCGGCGGCCAAGGCCGAGGCGATCTCGGCGTTCACGCGATCGAGAGCGCGCAGCCCACCGCCCCCGCGCAAAAGGCCCATGGCCAGCAGGCCGTGCTGCCGCGCCAGGCGCTTCTTGTCGTCGCTGCTGCGCTTGTCTTCAGCGACCGCTTCGAGCTTTTCGATGCTGGCTTCCAGGCCCTCGATGTCGGAGTAATCCGAGGGCCTGACGAAGAACGTGCCGCGATACGGCGCCAGCTTTTCGGCGAGGTCGGCGCGGAAAGCACGATCGAGCTCCGGCAGTCCGAGTCCGGTGATGCGGGTCAGCACCTCGGCAGTGCGCAGGCCGGTGCCGAACAGGCGCAGCGCCTCGACGATCTTGGGGAAGCCAAAGCGGCGCACCAGGAAGTCGATGGCCACTGCCGCCTCGTGATAGGCGATGACGATGTGCGCGACATCCTTGGCACGGGTAAAGCCGGCGTTGATGTCGCCGATGCTCAGCAGGGTGCCGTCGCGCAGCGCGGCGTAAAGCTCGGCGTGCGTGCGTCGTACCCACTCGGGCCGGGCGTGCGTCGTCTCCCACTCGCTCAGCCCCTCGGTGAACCAGCGCGGCACGCGTGAGTGGGACAGCTGAATGGCAAAGACGTGCGATAGCTCATGCCACAGCATCAGGCCCCAGTTGAAGTTGCCCTCGGCCGGCGATCGTCCCGTCACCACCTGGCCAAAGGTCACACCGAGTGCCGCCAGGCCGGGCAGGCCGACGGTGCGGATGGCGTAGTCGTCGGGCTCCGAGAACAGCTCCAGGGTCAGCGGCAGCTTGGGCGTGAACTGATAGCGATGGGCCAGGTCCTGCCACTCGGCCTGAATCATCGGCACGATGAGCGGCACCAAGAGCGGCTCCTCGACCTTGGGCAGGCGCAGCCGCAGGCCCCCCTTGCCGCGGTCCTGCGGCCGGGCCGACACGTCGAGGTTCAGCACCGTGTACTTTTCGGCCAGCGTCTTTTCGAACAGGTCGAGCAGGTTCTTGCTGCGGCGGTTGAACTTGTCGCCCTTCCAGGCTCGGCGCAGCGCCTCCAGCCCCTTTTCGTCCTGCCCCAACCGTAGATATCCGGACCCTAGATCCGAGAGTGCGTAAAAGTCCTTGGGATAGAGGTTGATCGCGCCCTCTAGAAGCTGTACCGCCTCGTCGTAGCGATGCTGGATGACCAGGCGCTCGGCGACGTAGCGGGCAAAGCTGCTGTAGGTCGGGTGCAGCGCCCGCACCTTGGCCTGCACCGCATTGAAGTCGGCCGTGCGATCGAGCAGGTACAGCGCCGCGCCGCGCAGGCTCAGCGCCAGCAGGTCCTGCGGGTTCTGCGAGAGCAGCTGATCGGCGATGGGCAGCGCGTCTTCGTAACGCTCGCTGTCGATGGCTAGCTCGGCTCGCAGGGCGAGTGCCAGGGGCTGCTTGGGGTGAATGCGCAGCGCGTGGGCAATGTCGGCTTCGGCTTCGGCCAGGCGATTGCCGCGCTCGGTGCGGACCCGCGCCATCAGGGCCAGCGCTTCGGGATTTTCGGGATCGACGGACAGCGCCTCTTCCAGCGACTCTTCGGCATTGTCGGCGCGGTACTTTTCCAGGAACAGGTCGGCCCACTCGACGTTGCTGCGCGCCACCTCGGCCAGGTCTTTGCGCTCTTTGGCCAGCGCCACTGCATCGCGCAGCGTGTCGTTGGCGTCGTGATAGCTGCCCAGATAGCGCGCCGCTGTGCCCAAAAGGCGCAGCACGCGCGGGTCTTTTAGGTCCAGCGTGCCGGCGTCGTGGTCGTCGAAGAAGCGGTTCCAGACGGCGCGCTCTTTATCGCGCTCGCCGCGCTGACGGAGACACAGCCCCAGCTCCAGGCGAGCATCCAAGGCTGCCGTGTCGCGCGACAGATGCTCGCTGAGGCGTCGCTCGGCTTTGTCTAGCTGCCCACTCAGCCGCAGCGCCTGCCCGACCAAGGCCTCGGCCTGCGAGCGCAGGACGGGCGTCTTCTGCTCGGCGCTGACGCGATCGGCCAAACGCACAGCTTCGCTGTAGGCACCCCGACGCAGCGCGGTCTGGGCTGCGGCCAGCGGACCTTGCAGCACCAGCGGCTTCGCGGGCGACGGTTTGCTTGGCGCAGCAGCCGGAGCCTTGGCCCCAGCCTTACGTCCACCGGTATGCAGCGGGCTGGCTTTGCCGGCCGGTCCTCGACTGGGCGGCGCCTCGTCATCTCCATCGCGATCACCAGGCAGGGGCAGCGCGGCCTGGGCCGAGGACAGCGGGCCGAGGGCGGCGTGTCTGGGCTGCGGCGTCAGCAGAAACGATAGGGCCAAGGGCAGGCCGAACCGGGCCAGACGCGTCGGTAGGCGAGGGGAGGAACGAGCACGCGACATGCACGCCAGTCTACCGCCATTCGGTCGCCGGGATGGCTCGCGGCAGTAGCCCACGGGGTTGTTCCCGGGCGGCTCAGTTGAGTCTGTTAAGCTACGCTCTCTTGTTTGCTCTGCTCGCGCATCCTTCCCACCTCTAATCGGCAAACGCTAGGAGCCCCCATGCGCCGTACATTCTCGTCGCTGCTGTTCTTCGCATCGCTGGCCGGCATCCCCGCCTGCGCTGGCAATCCCAGTGAGTTTCCGCCCCTGCCGGCGGTTGGTAGTGGGCAGTTCTTGGCCGTGGCCACCAGCGACTTTCAGACGGGCGCACTGCACACCATCGAGCTGTCGACGATGCAGGTGCGGCGCGACATCGATGTCCTCGATCCGCAGCCGGTGGTGCGGGCCTTCGGTTCGCAGGTCTATGTCCTCGATCAGACGCATGGCACGGCGCGTATCTACGACGCAAAGCGCGACTTCGCGGCCCCGGCCGAGATCTCGTTCGCCAAGCTCCCCGAGCTGCCCGGCACCCAGGCCAACCCTTATGACATCTATGTCGATGCCGCCAGGAATCGCGCCTATGTGACGCTGTACGGCAGCTTCGGCTCGACGGCAGTGACCGGCAAGACGGCGCTTGGGGTCATCGATCTGGCGCAGCCCGCGGGCATTGGCTCGTTCATCGAACTCCCGGTGGCCAACGGCGATACCGACAACAACCCCGACGCCTCGCGGCTGATTGCCTGCGGTGGCTCGCTGTATGTGCTCTTGCAGGACCTCGATCGGACGACTTACAAGCCCGTCGGGCCGGGCCGTCTCGCCGTCGTCAGCTTGGCCGATCACAGCGTCCGCACCATCCAGCTCGCCGGCGAAAACCCGACCGCCCTGAGCATCGTGCCAGGCTGCGCCGAAGCGGTGGTGGGCAGCGCCGGTGACCAGCTAAGCGGGATGCTCAGCGGGCGGGCCGGCATCGAGCGTGTCGATCTCAAGACCGAGCAGACGCTGGGCTTGGTCCTGCGTGACAGCGATCTGGGGGGCAACGTCAGTACGCTGGAAGCGGTCAGTGGTCGCGACGTCTTCGTCGATGTCTCGCAGCGTCAGGGCATGAGCTACGCCAACGATGTTTATCTGGTCGATGCGGTAAACGGCCGCCGCGGCCAGAAGCTGCTTGGGCCCATGAAGTTCGTGCCCTCGCTGCGTGTCGTCGGCCAGCAGGTTGTGGTGCTGTCCGCCGGGAGCGCCGGGAGTGGTCAGCTGCCGCCAGGCTTGTACGTGGGTCCGGCCAATGGCGACGTATTGCCGACCACCCCCATCAACCTCGGCCTCGCCCCGATCTCGACGGACCTGTTCTCGCGCTAGCCCCTCGCCGATCCGGCGAATTTCCTCCCAAGCCCCTCCGAAGTCCCTGCGCAATCCGACCGCTTTCCTGGGCCGCCGCGTCTGCGGCCGGCGAGCCAGAAGTGTGTCCAATGCCGCGCGAACACAAAGAAATTCGGTGTTTGCATTACGAATTGATGTAATCTCATAAGTCACGAGTGCCATGACCAGGCACTGCCCTCGACACCTAGAGATTCGTCTGTTGGCGGGAACCGCCGCGCCGCCCCGGCATCATCTAGCCGGTCAGAGTCGATAAAGAAAGCGACTATTTTCGTAAGGTGGAAGCCAACAGTTGTCACAGTTGATTCGTACGAGACCCTTATGGAGGAAGAAATGAGTCGTGCATCGCAGGTATGTGCCGGATTCGTCGGGCTGGGAATGGCCCTGACGCTGGGGTCATGCCTCTCGCCGCAGGTGGGTGCGCCTTGTCCGATTCCGGAAAAGGCCACGGAAGCGCAGCGCATCGCCGCACTCAACGCCTGCTTCACGGTGCAGGGTGAGAAGTACTACGACGCGCGACCCAAGAAGGACGTCGACATCCTGTTTATGATCGACAACTCGCGTTCGATGTCGCCCAAGCAGCGAGCGCTGGCGGCGAACATTCCGAAGTTCATCAAGAAGATCGAAGGGTTCGGCGCCAACTACCACGTCGGCATCGCGACGTCCGACGTCGGCACCACGCCGAGCGCCAGCTTCACGTACACCAACCCCGACCAGGCCGAGTGCAACACCTTCACCGGTCAGGACGGTCAGCTGCAAATCATGCCGTGCACGCAGCGCACCAATCAGTCGTCCGAGGCGCGCAACGCCTGCGATGCGCTGTGCACTAAGCCTGGCTTTGCCAACGCGACGTCGCTGACCACCGACGGCATGCGCTTCATCTCGAAGATCGAGGGCAAGACCAACGTGCCCACGGACATGGTGCTCGACACCGCGACCGGCAAGATGATCGACCAGGGCCCGATCACCGCTTTCCAGTGCATGGCGCTGGTTGGCGACGGCGGCTGCGGCATGGAAGCTCAGCTTGAAGGCGCCAAGCGGGCGCTCGATGGGCACCGACCGGACAACAACGGCTTCCTGCGTCCCGGCGCCGCGCTCGCCGTCATCTTCATCACCGATGAGGAAGACTGCTCAGTGCAGCTTTCGCGTCGCAGCGAGACGGGTCCTGCCACCAAGGACTGCTCGACGCCGGATCAGAACGCCGGCTGGGAGTGCTTCAACACCGACTATCGCTGCGTCGCGCGCAGCATGCAGTGCGACCAGCCGATGAACGCGCAGGGGCCGCATACCAACTGCAAGGAGCGCCCGGATAACTTCCTGGAGCCAGTGTCCAAGTACTACAAGTTCTTCAGCTCGATCACCGACAAGCTGGTGATCAGCGGCATCTGGACCAAGCCCTCGACCACCGATGGCGGAAAGCTCGTCGTGCAGCGCAGCGTGGTCGGTACGTCGAGCTCCTTCCTGTCGCTGTCCGGCGGTACCGATGCCTCGTGCAAGTACAGCGGCGCCGATGGCAACTTCGCCAACGTCTGGGGCAACGCGCAGCGCCGCCTGTCGGCCTTCGCCGAGATGTTTGGCAAGGACACTGAAGGCAAAAACAAGGCGCTGGAGATCAGCATCTGCGACATCGACAAGTACGAGAGCGGCCTGGACGAGATCGCCAAGTACATTGAGAAGGTGCTGCAGCCGAACTGCTTGCCGGTTGCGCCCAAGCTGACTAACGGCCAGCCGCTGTGTCTGGTCGGTGACGTCGATCAGACGGAACCGCAGGCGCTACCCGACAAGTTCTTCCCGGTGTGTTCAAGCACCTGCTGCCAGGCCTGGGCCAACACAGCTACGCCCAGCACGGAAGACGCCGGAATCCGCGCCGCCTGCGCGGCTGAGACCGCGGACTGCTACTGCGCCGTGAAGAACACCAACGCCGCGGTGTGCAGTGACAAGCAGGGCTGGGTCGGGGGCGTGTGGCGCAAGGATCTGCAGCCTCCGCCGTACGGCAAGGGGCCGACGTTCCGCTGCGCTGGGACCGCGCTGTAAGCCTCAGCAAGCCCAGTAGTGCCTAAGGCCAGCGTCGATCCCGGCGCTGGCCTTTTGCTTTTTGGCGCTTGCCTCCTCCCGCCTGCACGGACATCCCGACTCGCCCGCGAACCGTCTACACTTGGGGGCATGCTCTCCTCTTTTCTGCCGTCCTCCCTCCTTCGTCGCCTAGTCTGCGCTGCGACCTTTGGCCTGGCCTGCGGCATTGCGCTCAGCGCGTCGGCGGACATCGCGCCTCCCTCGGGCAATCGTCCCGCAGTCGGCAGCGCAGCCCATGATCCGCTGGCTGGTCCCGCGGCCGGTGGCGCGCAAGTGACCGGCGGCAGCATCGACCGCGAGGTCATCCGTCGCGTCATCCGTCGCCACATCAACGAGATCCGCTTCTGCTACGAAAAAGAGCTGGCGAAAACCCCCGGCCTGGCCGGCCACGTCGCCGTCAGCTTTCGCATCGCGACAAGCGGTGCAGTGGACAAGAGCGAGATCAAGGCTTCGACGCTGAACAACGCAGCCGTTGAGTCCTGCATTGCCGGGCGGGTGCTGACCTGGGTATTTCCTGCGCCAGTCGGCGGTCCCGTCGCCATCACGTATCCCTTCGTGCTGCGCGGGGCTGACGATGCACCGACGGGCGATCCGTCCGGCTCCGCTGCGGCTCCGCCCGCTTCGGCCAAGCCGGAAGCCCCACCGCCTGCCGCTCCCCCGGGCGCAGCCATGTGGTTCACGTTCACCGCCTATCCGGGGGCTCGCCTGCTGTGCCACGAGCATGTGCGAGGCGCCGGCCCGCGACCGATGGAGATCGAGTGGTTCCTCTTTGCCTCGCCTGACCCGGTCGTCAAGGTCGTCGCCGCCTTTGAACAGCAGGTGGCAGGCAAGGCGAGCAGCGACGCAGAGCGCGGCGGACTCGACCTGACCTCGGCCCGCGATGCGCGCGACAAGCTGAGCATCTTTCCGCGCGAAAAAGCCGCCGGCTATCCCCACTGCAAAAGCACCGCGCGGGCCGGTGAGCGCAGCCTAATCCTCGTCTCGCGCGGGATCGGCGGCTAGCTCGCCCAGCCGTACCCCCGCGACCGTCCGCCATCGCCGCCCCCGACGGCCCACAACAAGTGATAGGTTCTGTCCATGCTGACGAGCTCTCTTCCTCTCTTGCTCGCCTCTGCGCCGCGCCTGCCGGCCAACCCCATCCCCGCCGGCTGCCCCTGGCACGAGCTTTCGCAGTACGGCCTCCCCAACGTCAACTGGTGCGAGGAGTACGTCTGCGCCTGGATCAACGAACCCGCCAACACGTGGTCAAATCTCGCCTACGTTTTCGCCGCCCTGTGGATCTTGGGTCTGCGTCGAGGAACCGGCACCGCCGGACCGCTGCGCTGGTTTGCGCCAGTGCTGGCCACCATGGGTCTGTTCTCGGGCATCTATCACGCCAGCAACACGCATGTGACGCAGATCCTCGACTTCCTGGGCATGTACCTGTTCTGCTTCCTTCTCCTCGGGATCAACGGCGTGCGGCTGCGTGCTCTGTCGCTGGCCCGGCTACCGCTGTGGTTCTTCTGCAGCGTGAGCGTCGCCACCATCGGCACCGTGCTCGCGGTGCGGGCCGGCTTCCCGATCCAGAGCTTCGTCGGCATCCTGACTCTCGCCTTGGTCGCAACCGAGATTCTGATTCGTCGCCGCAGCTCAGCCGAGGCGGGCCCGAAGGGCTCACTGCGCGGCTTCTTCGCCTCGCTGGGTCTGCTGACCCTGGCTGCTAGCTGTTCGGCGCTCGACGTCAGCCGCACGCTCTGCGACCCACAGAATCACTTCCTGCAGGGCCACGCGGCCTGGCACGTGCTGTCGGCTACCGCGCTGCTCGCGGCCTACTACCACTACCGCCAGTTCCACGCGGAGCTTTCGTCTACGCAAAGTTAGAATCCCCGCCACAGCCGCTACGTATTTCGCATAGTTCCGTCGGAGGTCACGCCAAATGGAGCCAATACACCAGTACTTCCTCGGCGAGCGCCAGGCCGGCCTGTGCGCGGCGCTTTTGGGCCTGGGCTCGCTGCTGTTTACGCTGTGGCTGTTCCGCAGCGTCAGTCCCTTTCGCGCCATGATGATCCCGCTCGCGATCGTCGGCCTGCTGCAGCTAGGCGTCGGCATCGGGCTGTATGTGAAGACCCCCGCCCAGGTGGCTGGCGTCGAGGCTGGCCTGTCGCAGCCGGACCCCATCACCCGCACCGCCGCGCACCGCAAAGAGCTGACGCGGATGGAGCGCGTGCAGGCCAACTTCGTCCTCATCAAGAGGGTCTGGATCGGGCTCATCGCCTTGGGGCTCGGCCTGGCCCTGTTCGGTGCGCCACGCTCGACCTTGATCGGCGTCGGCCTGGGCATCCTGATACAAGCCGCGGTGATGCTGGCCTTCGACGTGTTTGCCGAAGCGCGCGGCCAGACGTACTTCAGCTTTCTGCAGTCCACCGCCGACAAGCCGTAGCGTTCAAGCGCAGCCTTTCCGTAGTCGAGCGCACGGCGAGGGCGCTACACTGCCGGCATGAAGTTTACGGGAACTGATTCGTACGTCGCGACGCCGGACCTGATGGTGGCCGTGAATGCCTCCGTGACGCTGGGCAGGCCGCTCCTCGTCAAAGGCGAGCCCGGCACCGGCAAGACCATCCTGGCTGAAGAGATCGCCCGGGCTCTCGGCTGTGCGCTGATTCGCTGGCACATCAAGTCCACGACCAAGGCGCAGCACGGCCTGTATGAGTACGACGCTGTCGCCCGCCTGCGCGACTCGCAGCTAGGCGAAGCGCGCGTGCACGACATCGCCAACTACATCCTGCGCGGCAAGCTGTGGGACGCCTTTGTCGCCGAGCAGCGTCCCGTGCTGCTCATCGATGAGATCGACAAGGCCGACATCGAATTCCCAAACGATCTCCTGCACGAGCTCGATCGCATGGAGTTCTACGTCTACGAGACGCGGCAGACGGTGGTGGCGCGGCAGCGACCGATCGTCGTCATCACCAGCAACAACGAAAAAGAGCTGCCCGATGCCTTCCTGCGGCGCTGCTTTTTCCACTACATCCGCTTCCCCGACGCGGCGACCATGGCGCGCATCATCGCCGTGCACTATCCGACGCTGCGCGGCGATCTGCTGCGCGAAGCCTTGAACGTCTTTTACGAGCTGCGCGAGGTCCAGGGCTTAAAGAAGCGGCCCTCGACGTCCGAGCTGCTCGACTGGATTCGCCTGCTGGAGGCCGACGGCGTGCCCAGCGATGCGCTGCGACGCGGCGGCGAGCGCGGCATGCCGGTGCTCTATGGCGCGCTGCTCAAGAGCGAGCAGGACGTGCTGCTGACCGAGATGGCGCTGTCGCAGGGTCGCAACCGCGGGCGAGGCTAAGGCCGGATGTTCGTCTCGTTCTTCTTGGATCTGCGACGGGCCGGCCTGCCGGTGTCGCTGACCGAGTACCTGACCTTGCTGGAAGCACTGAAGCAGGGCGTCTGCGATCCGTCGATCGAGGCGTTCTATTTTCTGTCGCGGGCCAGCCTGGTCAAAGACGAGCGGCACATCGACAAGTTCGATCGCGTCTTCGGCCAGGCCTTCCGCGGCATCGAGGCTATCGACGATCCCTATGCCGAGATCCCGGAAGAGTGGCTGCGCAAGCTGGCCGAAAAGTTTCTCTCACCGGAAGAGATGGCCAAGGTGCAGTCGCTGGGCGGCTTCGAGGCGCTGATGGAGCGCCTGCGCCAGCTTTTACAAGAGCAGAAAGAGCGACACCAGGGCGGCAACCGCTTCATCGGCACCGCCGGCACCTCGCCGTTTGGCGCCTACGGCTACAACCCTGAAGGCATCCGCATCGGCCAAGATCAGAGCCGCCATCGCAAGGCGGTCAAGGTCTGGGATCGCCGCGAGTTCCGAAACCTCGACGACGATGTCGAGGTCGGGGTGCGCAACATCCAGGTTGCGCTGCGCCGCCTGCGCAAGTTTGCCCGCACCGGCGCCGCGACCGAGCTAGACCTGCCGGGGACGATCTCGGCGACGGCGAAGAACGCCGGATACCTCGATCTGCAGCTTGTGCCCGAGCGACACAACTCGATCAAAGTGCTGCTGCTGCTCGACATCGGCGGCTCGATGGACGACCACGTGCAGGCCTGCGCTGAGCTGTTTACCGCCTGCCGCTCCGAGTTCAAACACCTGGAGCACTTCTATTTTCACAACTGCGTCTACGAGTCGCTGTGGCGCGACAACGGTCGCCGCTATCGCGATCGCACCTCGACCCTGGATGTACTGCGCACCTATCCGCCCGACTACAAGCTGATCTTCGTCGGCGATGCCGCGATGAGCCCCTACGAGCTGATTCAGCGCGGCGGCAGCGTCGAGCACTTCAACGAAGAGCCGGGCGCGCTGTGGCTGCAGCGCATCCTGCAGATCTACTCGCACGCCGTCTGGCTAAACCCGCTGCCCGAGCGCGTCTGGCCGCACTACGACTCGGTGCAGATGATCCAGAAGCTCATCGGGCCCCGCATGTTTCCGCTAACGCTGTCCGGCCTGGACGCAGCGATCCGCGAGCTCAATCACTAGGTCAGCGTCCCCTCAATGTGACCGATTGATTAATAAATACGGAAATTCTGTATCGGGTGGAATTGGTCAATGAATTTTGAGATTTGCTAAATTACGATCAGCGTCCATATCGCCATAGCAACGATGCCAAAGAGCAGTGCAAAGCTGTACAGGAGCAGCAGAAACAGGCTCTTGCCGAAGGTGCGCAGCCAGCCTTGCCCGTAGACGCTGCGCAGGGCGACGAGGAGGTGGGCGTAGCACAGCAGGGTGATGAGGCCAAGGTGTTCGCCGATCCGTGGTAGCAGGCAGAGCAGCAGCATAAACAGCACGAAGGCGTGCAGGTGCAGGCTGAAGGTTAGGTGTTCGATATAGAAGTGGCCGGTCTTGCGATAGAGGAGCTTGAGCAGCAGCGCGAACACCGGTAGCAGGAAGAACAATCCCTTGGAGGCTTGCGATAGAAAGCTCTCTTGCGCGCGTCGTCGGGCCTCGGCGGGAGCCATGTGCTTGAGCATATTTAGCTGGTGAGTGATATGCCGTTCCAGGCGAGCCCAGCCAATGTGGACTTCCGGATCGCGGTCGCCGCCCCGCTTATTTTCAGACCCGTCAATAGCGATCGACGACTCGACCTGGACACCTGATTTTCCGTCGCCAGGGTTGCCGAAGCGCAGCTTGTCGTTGACCGGCAGGAAGGACAGCGCAAAGAAGTAAAGGACGCTGAGCAAAAGATAGATGCGCAGCGGGGAGCTATAGCGGGTGCGGCGGCCGGCGTTGTACTCGCGAGTGAGGAAGCCGGGGCGGAAGAGGAACGGCAGGACCGTGCGGCCAATCCGCGAGTCGATCTGAAAGACGCCATCCAGCGCGTCGCGCAGCACTTCGCCAAAAGAGACACGGTAGTCGGCATTGCGCTGGCCACACTGGCTGCAGAAGCTGCCAGTGACCGGCGCATCGCAGTCCAGACATCGATCGCGCTTGAGCGACATGGCAGGCTCGTCGCGGCTAGCGGGTGGGAGCAGGCGGTGCGGCGGCGGGAGCCCGCGTCTTGCCAGTCGCGGGCTTGAGGTCGGTTGGTTTCTTGTCGCTCGGGGCCTCGGTCTCGCTGCTGGCTGGATTCTTGCCGGCGGCGTCGCCGATGCTTAGCTGCAGTGCGGTGGCCGGGCCGGCCGAGCCCGAGCCCATGATGATGACCTTGCTGTTGTTCGACTTGGCGAGATCGAGGGCCGCATCAATGCCGCGCCAGCGCAGCATATCGGGCGATACCTTGCCGGCGATCAAGTTGAAGTCGCGGATCCCGGCGGCCTCGGTTCGCTTGCGATCCGCCTCCTTCTCTTCGCGCTCCAGCTTGTAGCGGTAGGCCAGCATGAGCTGCTCTTCTCGGTACTTTTCCACAATCGCGTCTTCGACGACTTTGGGAAGAGTGAGGCTGGTGAGCTTAAGTTCCTGTACATACACATAGGGCTGTGAAGTACCCGTAGCCGAGTTCTTGTCGACTCGCCCGATCAGGGGGAACTGCCCCACCTCCTGAATGACGTCTCGCGCGCTGGCGTAAACCTCGTGCGCCGGGCGGCCACCAAAGGTGCGGCGGATGTGCGCCTCGATCTCGGGGCGGATCAGGCTGTCAAAGTAGTTCGGGCCGATGTCTTTTTGCAGGAAGCCCAGCATCTCTTCGTGCGGCCGATAGCGCACCACGACCTGCACCCCTAGGCTCAAACCCTCGTCGCTGAGCACGCTAAAATCGAGCGTCTTCTGCTGCAGGCGAAGATCGTAGCTCTGCAGGCGATCCCAGGGGGGGATGACATGCAGGCCCTCGCTCCAAGTGCGTGCGGTCACGGTGCCGCCGTAGACCGTGCGGTACATGACGCCGCGATAGCCGGGCTCGATGACGATGAACATGCGCTTCCAGAGGAAGCCGACAGCGAGGAGAACGAGGACGAGGACGGTGTACAGCACGAACTGCAGCTGATTCAGCCAGAGGTACAGGCGTTCGCGCAGCGTGGGGCGATCAGCGACGGTCGGCTTGTCGACTACGCCCTCGGGCGTGGGAACTTGGACTGAGGTCACGAGGACTGTCCGCTTCGGCGCGGTGGCCGCTTGATTGGCTTAGGCCCAAGGACTAATGCCAGCACAAAGCCACCGACTGGTGTGAGCAGGATCGACGCCAAGAGCGCCAGCCAAAAACCAATCCTACGCGTCGAGCCCAAGAGGCCGACGGCCAGAATGGTGATGACCGGCAGAACGTAGATGAAGAATGGAGCGAACTCCATCGTGGACTCAGCGCCTAGGCGGTCTTGGTGGCGGGCTTCGGAGCGTCAGGGGTACGGATCTGAGCGACCGTCTCTTTGGCCTTCTCGAACTCCTGCTTGAAGTAGGTCCGCATCGCCGTGGCGTCGAAGTCAAGCAGGGTGCCGCCCGCTTCGAAGTGCAGGATCAGGACCTGCCCCATGGCGTGCGTAAACGCCCCGGTCAGCACCGGGACCGAGACCATGCCCAGGGTCGTGCCGAGCGCCGGGATGAACTTGGCGAAGCTCGCACCCAGCACTGTGCCGACGCCGACCACGCCGATCGAGCCAAGCAGGCTGTAGATGATCTTCTTGGCGATGTTCGCCGAGAACTGCAGCCCGTAGACGTCCGAGAGGCCCTTGATCTGCTTTAGCTGCACGCCGGTCACAGCGGCGATGTCGAGAATTGGCGTCGGCAGCACGCCGGCTCCAAGCGCCCAGAACACGTTGCGCCGGACGAGCGCCTGCGCGCTTGCAAGGCGCTCCTGTGGATCGAGCGCGGGCGTCGAGGTCGCGCCATCCTTTTTGACATCACTAGCAGTGGAAGAGGACTGAGCAGGTTGGGCCATGAGCTACTCCTCGAATACTGGGGCTGGGGAATCGAGACGATGAAAGAACAACTTAATAGGGGTATCAAGCCAGCCGGGGATTTACAAGAGCGGCGCAGAGTCGGGCCGGCAGGAGCCTGCTAAGTGGGGCCGGCAGAGGGCGCTTGTTCGTCGCTGACGCTCGCTTGACTTTTCCGACTGGGAAGATATGGTCCGCACCGCTTGACGGTACGAATCCCTTTGGCGTGGTGGCCCCGGCTCAGCATCCATCCCCCGGCGGACTGCCGAGATGGCCGGATGAACCCATCGCTGCGCCTGTACGCAGGAGGAGCTTATGTCTAAGTCATGTCGGGCCTGTCAGGGCCAAGCGCTGGCCCCCATTTTGGACTGCGGTGAGATGCCGCTGGCCGGTGGCTTTCTCAGCGGTCGCGAGGCCATCGCTCGCGAGCAGCGCTATCCGCTGGTCATCTATGCCTGCGAGGACTGCGGGCTGGTTCAAATCATCGACCCGGTCGACCCTGAGGTCCTCTTTCAGGACTACTCGTTTTCGTCGAGCACCATCCCCCAGCTCGTCGATCACTTCACGGGCTATGCCGGCTGGCTGGTCAATCGCTTCCAGCCGCGTAGCGTCGTCGAATTCGGCGCCAACGATGGCGTCCTGGTGGCCCCGCTTGGCGCCCTAGGGGTCAAGGCGGTGGGGGTCGATATCTCGGGCAACATCACCGCGATGGCGCGCGAAAAGGGCCTGGACATCGTCACTGGCTACTTCAACCCCGACACCGCTCGCAGCCTGCGTCAGCGCCTGGGGGCCGTCGATGTCGTGACCGGCAGCAACGCCTTTGCGCACAACGAGCAGCCGGGCCTGATCTTGGAAGGGGCGGATATCGTCCTTGGCGATCGCGGCGTGCTGTGTCTGGAGTTCATGTACGCCGGCGATCTGCTAGAGCAGCTGCAGTGGGACACGCTGTATCACGAGCACTTGACGTTCTACAGCCTGGGCACGCTGTCGCGTCTGCTGCGTCGCTACGGCTTCCATGTTTTCCACGCCGAGCGGCTGCCGATGCATGGCGGATCGCTGCGCATCGCTGCCTCGCGCCAGGCCGAGCGGCCGATCACGCCGGAGATGGCGGCGGTGCAGGCTTATGAAGAGCGCCTCAAGCTGAACGATGTCGCGACGTGGAAGGCGTTTGGATCGCAGATTCATCACAAGATTCAGATCGTCGGCGACACCCTTTCGCGCCTGTCGAAGAACAGCCGGATCTGGGGCTATGGTGCGGCCGGCAAAGCGACGCTGTGGGTGAACGCGGCCAAGCTTGATTTCCTGGAGGCGGTGGTCGATGCCTCGCCGCTGCGCGCCGGCAAGCTGATGCCGGGCACGCATACCCCGATAGTCTTCCCCGATAAGCTGCGCGAGAGTCCGCCCGACTACATCTTCGTGACGGCCTGGAACTATGCCGATGTAATCCGCAAGAAAGAGAGCTGGTTTCAGGGCATCTGGGTCACTCCGCTGCCGGACTGTCGCTTCTTCTAAGCCATGGCGTCCAAGGTCGTGCTGCTGGGGGCGTCGGGCTGCTTCGGCCATATGGCGGCGGCGGTGCTGGGGGGATCACATCCCGTCCTGTCCTGCGGGCGGCGGCCCGGGCTTTTGCCCTTTTCTGTCGATGACAGCGACGACAAGCTGCGTCAGCTGCTGCTGCGCGCCGGACCTGGGGCGGTGGTCGTGAACGCCATCGCGACGCTGGCCAGTGATATTCGCGGCGATGATGCCGCCTCGCTGGAACGGGCCATCCAGACCAATGCCCTGTTTCCGCAGCGCCTGAGCCGCCTAGCGGGCGACGAGGGCGCGCGCGTGCTGCACATCTCGACCGACGCCGTGTTTTCGACCAACCGCGGCTGGGTCAGCGAGGACGATGCACCCGACCCCGAGGATGCCTACGGTCGCAGCAAGCTCCTCGGTGAGTCGGGGGCGGCACACGTCCTTAGCCTGCGTTGCTCAATCGTTGGGCCGGATCCAAGTCGGCGGCGGGGTCTGTGGGAGTGGCTGGCGAGCCAGCCCCGAGGCGCCCGGCTGCGCGGCTTTAGCGATCAGCTGTGGTCGGGGCTGACGACGCGGCAGCTTGCCCTGGCCTGCGCGGCGCTGCTTCCGGCAGACGCCTTTACCCGAGCCCGCGCCGCAGGTCCCGTCCTGCACCTGGCGCCAAACCCGGTGCTCTCGAAATTTCAGCTCCTGTCGGCGCTGGGGGCGGCGCTCCGCCCAGACCTCATCATCGAGCCGGCCGAGGCGTCCAAACCTGCGTGTCGGCTTCTCAAGAGCCGGTCCCCCGGCTTGCTGCCGCTGCCCAGCGAGGGCTGGCCGGCTGAGCTAGCCGCCATGGTGGGACAGCTGCCAACTACCCCAACCCTACATTAACGAGGTGACTAATGGCCAAAAAGAAACTTGCAATTATCCTTGGCATTCGCCCAGACGTAATCCGGGCTAGCCTAGTCCTAAATCGCATTCGTAAGAATCCCGAATTTGAAATCAACTTCATCTGGTCGGGACAACACTATTCGGATAACCTGAAAGACATCTTCTTCCGCGAGCTGGAAGTCGCGCCGCCCGAGATCGAGCTCAACGCCGGGGGGGACACCGACGCAGAAGTGGTGGCTTCGGTCGTTTCACGACTGTACCCGGTACTGCGCGATATGCAGCCGGAAGCAGCGGTCTTCCTGGGCGATACCAATACCGTCATGGGCTGCCTGGCGGCGGCGCAGAACAATATCCCGGTCGTGCACATCGAAGGCTGTATGCGAGCCTATGACTGGCGTATGCCGGAAGAGAAGTATCGCACCACCATCGACCACCTCTCGGACGTAATTTACACGTATTTCCCAGAGTACAAGCAGCAGGCGGTGGCGGAGGGGCTAAACCCCAAGAATATCGTCCTGGTGCAGAACCTAATTGTCGATGTGCTTGATTATTACTATTTCAAGCGCAAGCGTCGCTATGACGAAATGGCGACCGACGGCTTCTTCCGGGCGCGCGGCATCGAGCGTGGGCAGTACTATCTGATGACCTGCCACCGACGAGAAAATGTTCACGAGCGCGTCAACATGACGAACATCGTGAAGCTGCTTTCGGCCACCGACCGTAAGGTGTTCTTCACCGCAAGCTATCGGACGCAAAAGGTGCTGAAAGAATATGGGCTAACGCTATCGCCCAATGTTATCATGGTTGATCCCATCGGCTATGATGAAATGCTAGCGCTGCTCGTCAACTCGCGCGGGGCGATTACCGACTCGGGCACCGTCGTCGAAGAGACAGCTGTGCTGCAGGTCCCGTCGCTGCAGATGCGGCGCGCGACCGAGAGGCCGCAGGTCTATGACTGCGGATCGAGCGTCAAGTTCGACCCCAGCGACGCGGTGAAGTATCCGGCCGAGGTGCTGTTCGCGAAGCTAGAGGGGCTCTACGGCAAGACCTGGGAGCACGGGCTGGGCGATGGCCAGGCTTCGGATCGCATCGTCGCTGATCTGCTCGACCGGCTGCGCAACGGCACCTTCCGCGGCCACCTGCCGGAGAACTACCACCTCGACATCCGGCGCTCGTACCGCGAGGACGGCCTGCCTGAGCCAGTCCTTTCGCGCCCGGCAGCCTCGCCGGTGCGGCAGAGCAAGACGGCCTAGCGACAGCCAGCGCCCGTGCCAGTGGGCAGGCGGCGGCTGATGGTGAAGCGGCTGGTATCGAGGTGGCAGCTGATGCAGGCGTAGGGGGTGGCCAGCGTACTCGTCCCGGCCCCGCTGGCAAAGGGGCCGCGGTCGCTGAGTGCTCCGCCGTCGGTGTAGGCCGCGAAGTCGAGCTGACCGTCGCGGCGCAGGGTGGTAAATAGCACCTCGGTCTCGCGCACCTGGCCCATAACCAGGGTTTCTGCGACGTAGATCCTGCCGTCGGGCGATTCGTACAGACGGCGCGGACCGTCCTTGGGACGTGAACAGGGAATGTCCTGGGCTGGCCAGCCGCGATAGTCGCCGTAGCGACGGCGGAGGGTTGCCAGATCGGCGGGCAGCGGGCGCGAGCAGGGATAGAAGTAGTGCAGACCGCGTCGCAGGAATGGGAAGTCGAGGCGTCCCCTGCTGCCCTTGGCGATGGCACCCAGGACGGCGCGCCCGAGACCGCCGCGCTCGGCGGCTTCGGCTTGGCTGATGCGGGTGCCGCTGTCTCGCCCGAGCATGTAGTTGACGACGGCGATCGCCAGCTTGCTGTCCCCGGAATAGTCGATGGGGTCGGGGAGTCGCGACAGATCGAGTGCCGTTAGCTCGTCGGCATAGCCCGGCTGGGCTTCGGCGACATCGGCCTTAAGCGGCGGGCCGGGCAGGGCGGTACCGCAGGCGACGGGTGGACTCCACTCGTCGGGCGAGGCTGCGTCGCGGTCGCCAGTGACGGATGCGTCCATGACACCCGGCTCACTCCCGTGTGCAGTATCGCAGGGGGGCGGGCTGTGGCAGGCCGCCACCGCGACGGACAGCGAGAGCACCGAGGTCAAGGAGCGGGCACGCATGGGCAAGGGAGGCCGACCGTACGCCAGGCCGCCGCGTCCTGCAACGGCGACGGTTCGCTGGGCTGCGCCGAGTGCGCCCTGGCCCGGAAAGTGGTGATACGCTGGTGTCGATGCGTTCTCCTCGGCCGATAGGGCTGGTGATGGCAGTCGCGCTGGCGTTGAGCCTGCTTCCGGGCGCGGTCGGGCTGGCTCAGCTACGGACGGCGCTTGTGCCCAGTCAGGCCAGCAAACTGCGACCTGGCGAGCTGATTCGCTACTTCAAAGTCCGGCCGCAGGACCGTCAGGATGGGCTGCCTTATCAGGTGCTGATCGTGGTGACTCCCGACTCGTGCACGGTGACGACTAACCAGTGGCAGGTGCTGCAGAAGCTGAACGATGCGCAGCGGGCCGATATCCGTGAGACGCTGAGCTATCAGGAAGCCAAGGACTTCGCGCGCCCCTATGTGCCGCCCGAGGAGCCGCCCAAAGAGACCACGGGACCCCATTCCCAGCTCGATTCCTATTTGTCGTTCCGCCTGGGAAGTCGTGTGGTCGCCTGGAATAGCCGCAAGTTTGGATCGCCAAGGCTACCGTCGCTGTTTGACTTCCTAGAAGTCTGTCACTACCAAGCGCGACGAGAAAAAGAGAAGCCGGACTAGCCCGGATAGGCGCTGGGCAGAGTCCGGAACCAAGAGTCCTAAACCTGAGGAACCTTCCAAAAAGGAATCCGACATAGGAATCGCCATGAGAGCGCTGTGGATTGTGAGCTTGCTGCTAGTTCTCTTCACTAGGTCGGCGGCGGCGCAGGCTGCCAGCATTGAGGTCCGGCCCGCCGAGGTGACGCTGCACGTGCAGACCGGAGGGCAGATTCAACGCAGCCTGCTTCTGCGCACCAGCAGCGATATCGATGTGGTGGTGATTGAGCCGGGGGAGCTGTCCTCGGACAAGAACCCACGTGCCGTGCCCCTGCCGGGGCGAAGGCTGGAACTGGCGGATAGCCGCGAGACGCCGGGCGCCGGACGCTACTGGGACGTGCCGCTGTCGATCGATGTCGCGGGGCTCCCGGCTGGCGAGTACACCACCACGCTGAGCTTTGTCAGCGGCGGCGGCACGGTCAAAGTCCCGGTGAAGATCTTGGTGCGCCATCCGGTGTACCTGCCGGCGCTGGTGCTGCTGTTTGGGATCGCCGCGGGGCTGGGGCTGTCGCGATATCGCACCTATGGGCGACCGCGCGACCTCCTGCTGACTCAGCTTGGGACACTGCGCGCGCTCTTGCAGCAGGATGTGCTGCTGCGGGATGGCATTCCGCTCGACGACGGCGAGGGCGCGGTCGGGGAGGCGGCGGGAAGCGCCACCGGTGGGCGGGCGGCGGTGCCGGACGTGCTGGAGAATCCTTTCCGCGACAAGGCCGAGGGCTTCTTACTGAATGCTGAGCTGGGTCTGCAGTCTGAGCAGCTGGACGCGGCGCGCACGCAGCTGCAGCAGGCCGCTGAAGTGCTGCGGGCCTGGAGTCAGGCGCGGCTGGAGTGGAGCAAGCAGCTCGCCTATCTGGCACGGCTGCAGAACAAGCTGGGGCAGGGGGGGGGAGACGAGAGCAGCTTCCGGCAGCAGCAGCGTCGCCGCCTGGCCGATCTGATCGATGGCGCACCGCTGCAGAAGTCACCGCAGACGCTGCGCGAGGCCGCGGTGCCCCTGGTCGAGCGACTGGGCGTGCAGCAGCAGCTAGTCGCTCGCATCGTCGAGCTGGAGTCGCAGGCGAGCAAGTTGGCCGCCCCAGCGTGGCGCAGCTGGCAGGCCCGCTGTGCCGCGCTGCGGCGGCGCGCCGATGGCCTGGGCGAAGGGCAGGCGGCCATCGACGGGCTACAGGCCGAGCTGGCCAAAGCGGAGACCGAGCTCGGAAGCGAGCTCTCGGCCAATGCCGGTGATACGCCTGATTCCGCGGACGACGCGCCGATGACCACGCTGCACAGCGCCGCCGCGGCGGGCAGCGCTCATCCGAGCGGCATTGAGCCCGTGCCCGAGACGCAGCTGGGGCTACTCACCGGCAATACTCCCGGGCGTGCAGCCTGGCGCCTGCAGGTCTTTCTCGTTGGGACCTACGGCATCATGCTGCTGCTCTTGGCGGGCGCCGGGCTCAACGAGGTCTACGCCAAGCGGCCGACCTTCGGTGCGGATCTGCTGGGCGACTACCTGACGCTTCTCTTGTGGGGCTTTGGCGCGGAAGCGACGCGCGACTCGATCGCCGCTGCGCTGCGGGGCGGGGCCACCGCGGCGGACAAGCTGTCGACGGAGCGTGGGGAATCGAGCGCGGCAGCTGCGAGCCCGTAGGCGGGGGCGGCTGGCTACTTCAGCTGGCTGAGCGCGTCGCGGGCTGCGTCGGAGAAACGGCCCGCCGGGTAGCGTTCGAGGTACTTCTGCAGCGCCTCCCGTGCCAGTCCTCGCTCACCGAGCGCTAGGCGGCACGTGGCCAGGCCGTAGAGGGCGCGCTGGCCAGCCTCTCCATCACGACTGGCCTCGGCTTGCCAGCTGGCGGAGAAATCGCTGATCGCCTCGCGGCAGCGTCCGGCATGCGCCCGCAGCTCACCACGCAAAAGGCGCAGCTCTCCTCCTCGTGCGAGGCGCACAAGCGGCGCGGCGTCGAGGATCCGCAGAGCGTCCGGCTGGCGATTGAGCTGCATCAGGGCATCGACGCGAGTGGCTTGCGCCTCGTCGCGCAGCCGGCCTTCGCCGTACTGATGGCTGTAGCTGTCGAGTACCGACAGAGCTCCGGCGGGATCATGCTCGCGATGCAGGCGCTGCAGAGCCTGGCCTAGGAGCTGCGATTCGGCAAGCAGGCTGGCGTCGCCGCTTTGGCTGGGAGCAGGTGCTGCGACCGGCGGGCTGGCCCCAAGGAGCGGGGTGCTAGCTGTCGGTCGAGGCGATGCGGCGCGGAGCGGCCGATGAGCGGGGCGCGGAGGGGGACTGACAGCGAGGACTGGGGCGGTCACGGGGGTCGCTGCCGCCGCGCTCGAAGCGGTGGCCTGTGGGGTTGGCCAGGTTGCACCCGCCGGAACCTCGAAGCTCTGAAAGACCTGATCTTGGCTGGGGCGTTCGACGGTGAGCGCGCCGCGATACGCCGCGACGTAGACGAGCTCGCCATGCAGCGCCCGGACCTGACCGCTGCCGAACGCCGCGACGCGAACTCGCTGTACTCCAACACGCACCCAGACGGGGTTGGCGCTGCTCTCGATACCTAGCTTTCCTTCGGTCAGCGTGATCTCTTCGCCAGCGAGCGACAGCTCGCCAGGGCCTGCGAAGTCGAGCACATCGCCGCGCTGCGTCAGCAGGCGGGCCTGACTTTCGCCGGGGAGTCGGACCTGACGGAGATCCGCAGCCCGAACTGCGAGTGCCGGAGGTGCGCTGGTTCCCGGCTGACTGCGCGAGTGAAGACCCCAGCCAAAGACGAAGCTGGCGGCCACCGTCGCCATGGCTCCACCACCCCAGGCCAGCCGACGCAGCCACGGCAGACCGCCGCGGAACGCTGCCGGGCCGCGCTGAAGCAGGGTCTCTTCAATCCGCAGGTATGCACTGCCCGAGAGCGGAGTGGGCTTCGGTAGCTGACGGAGCAGCGCAGCGGCTCGCTGGATCTCAGGAGGAGCCTGCTGATCGTCGGCCTGCAGATCACAGAGCCGCTCCAGCTCGTGCTCGGCCGGTGTGAGGCGCTCAGTCGTCGTCGTCGGTGGTGTCATGGTTAGGCGCTCGCTGGCGGCAGCTTCTTGTTGGGCCTGGTCATCGCGGCCTGATTGTCGGCACGGGTCCCCCCCTCGGCCTTTTCAAGTTTGGCCAGTCCGGCGGTGAACTGGGCGCGGGCGCGGTGCAGCCAGACCCAGATGGTCGCGACCTTCTGGCCCAGAAGTGTCGCAATCTCCTCACCGGAGACGTGCTCGATCTCAAAGAGGATGAAGGCGGTACGGTACTTGTCACTCATTCCGTTGAGGACGCGGTAAACGGTTGCGCTGGCTTGGCGCTGTTCGAGGACCTCGACGGGCGTTGGACGAGTAGAGGCGGTCTGGCCGATCACGTCACTGGCGGTACCCGTCAAGAACTGACGGAATCGCAGCTTGCGTCGCTGGTGCCGGACCTGATTCTGCGTGATGCGGAACAGCCAGGTGGTGATCTTGGCCTCGCCGCGGAACTCAGGCAGGAGACGATGCGCCGTCAGAAAGACTTCCTGCACTACGTCTTCGACATCGATCGACGGCCCCCCCAGACGCGCCGCCCAGCGGGCGACAGTCTGTGCATGCGCGCGGTACACGGCTCCGATTTCGTACTGCGGAGTCGGGGCTTCACGCTCGGGGTTGGCTTTCGCTTCTGCCACGTACACAACACCTACTTGGGACGGCACCGGAGCGCGACCTTACAGGCCGCCTGCGCCTAGGGGAGCGCCCTCTGCCACCCCAGGCCTAACGACAGCAGAATATCCCAGGCTGGCAGGGAGACAACAGGCTGTGGATCGTCCTGCAGCCGCAGGTTTTGCGGGCGTAGCCAGCCGACGGCCAAAAGCTCCAGCGTCGGCAGCAGGCGGCCCGATGCTAGGTCGATGCTTCGCCCAAGGCGAAAGCCGCCGCCCAGACCCAAATCGACGTCGAGACTGCGATAGTTTTCGGCCAGCGAGGTCCCGCGCGCGAACACTACTGCCCCAAATCCTCCAGCTGACACATCGACAGCCAAGCGGTATGGGGCCGCGGGGATTCGACGGCGGGCGAGCAGGGCCACGGGCAGCCGCGACCACTCCGCGGCCCCTTGTTCCACCACGATCGGCCGGACACCAAGCGCCGCGACGAGCAAACGGCTTCCCCAGGTGTCAGCCGCCGTAGCCAGCTGCACATCCAGCAGCCCGCCCGCCGTCGCGCTGCCGGCGCCCAGTGCCAGGAGGCCAGCCACCGAGAGAGCCAGGGTAACGCGGGGAGGTGGAGGCGGGGGAGGAGGCGGAGCCGGCGGCGGAATCGCCAAGATCGGTGGACTGACGCGCGGCTGGGTCGTCACGGCGGTGAAGATGACGATCGCCGCCGCCGCCGCCAGTCCATCGCAAGTCGCCGAGCGCGGTAGATCGTTGTGGGAAAGCAGGCGACCACTGGCATCGCGGACCTGCACACGCAACAGCTCATCAAGCGGCTCGACGCTGGCTCGGAATTCTGCGGCGTTCGGCTGAGCGGCCACAGAGTCCGTGCCCCGATCGATCGACAGCGATGGTGGAAGAAGGGGTGTCAGGCAAGCCGCCACGGCGGCCGGGCTGGGGCAGCTTCCCTCAACGATCAACCGCAGTCCCAGAGCGACTGCCGGCGCCGCGACAAACATCCCGGCATCGTTTCAAACGCGCCGCCGAGTGTCAAAGGGACAGCACCGCAGGGGGCGTCGGCCCGCGGGAGCGTCAAGACGGAGTGAAATACAAGTCTTGCCAGGATGCTGGCTCGTGGTTAGGGATGGCTGCATGACGACCACCTCTACGACCCCCGAGACCTCCCCGGCTGCCGGTGAGCAGCGCACGTTCTCTACCGAAGTGCAGCAGCTTCTGCACCTGATGGTGCACTCGCTGTACAGCAAGAAAGAGATCTTCCTGCGCGAGCTGATCTCGAACTCTTCAGACGCCATCGACACGCTGCGCTTCCTGGCCCTGACCCGGCCCGAGCTCAAGCCCGCCGTCGAGGGCGAGGCGGCCGAGGCGCCAGCGATCGAGCTCGTGGTCGACAAAGATCAGAAGCAGATCCGCATCACCGATACCGGCATCGGCATGACGCGGCAGCAGGTCATCGACAACATCGGCACCATCGCTCGCTCGGGCACTGCGACCCTGGTCAAGCAGCTGGCGCAGCAGAAAGAGAAGGCTGCCTCAGGACAGGCGCTCGACGTGATCGGGCAGTTTGGCGTCGGCTTCTATTCTGCCTTCATGGTCGCCGACAAGGTCGAGCTAGAGACGCTCTCCGCTGAGCCAGGATCCGAGGCGGTGCTGTGGAGCTGCGAGGGCGGCGGCACCTACACGCTGGCTTCGTCAACGCGGCGACGGGTGGGGACGACGGTGACCCTGCACATGAACGCCGACGCTGCCGAGTTCCTTGAAGACTGGCGGCTGGAGAGCATCGTCAAGCAGTACTCGAACTACGTGAAGTGGCCGATCAAGATCGGTGAGCGTCAGCTCAACCGCGCGACCGCGCTGTGGGCCAAGCGTCCATCCGAGGTCAGCGAAGACGAGTACAAAGACTTCTACAAAGAGCTGATGGGCGGCTTTGTCGATGGTGAGCCGCTGGCGCGCCTGCACATTCATCTGGATGCGCCGTATCAGTTCCAGGCCATCGTCTACATCCCGCAGAAGCCGGGCTTCGACTTCATGCTCGATCGCGATGACAAGCGGCGGGGCATGCAGCTTTACGTGCGGCGGGTCTTCATCCTCGATCACGCCGACGAGCTGCTGCCGCCGTGGCTGCGCTTTGTGCGCGGCGTCGTCGACTCGGACGATCTGCCGCTCAACGTATCGCGCGAGATCCTGCAGAAGAACCAGGTCATCAGCACCATCCAAAAGCAGCTCGTAAAGAAGATCCTGGAGGAGCTCAAGCGCGCCAAGAACGAGAAGCCCGAACTCTATCGCGAGTTCTTCGACGAGTTCGGCGTCATCCTCAAAGAGGGCGTGTTCCTCGACGCGGGCAACCGCGAAAAAGTGGCCGAGGTTTGTCTCTGGCAGAGCCTGAATAGCGCCGCCGACAAGCGCTTGAGCCTGCCCGAGTACGTCGCCGCCATGCCCGAGGGACAGGACGAGATTTACTACATCACCGGGGCATCCCGCGCGGTCCTTGAAGTCAGCCCACACGTCGAGTCGCTGCGTCGCCTGGGCGTCGATGTCCTGCTTTTGACCGATGCCGTGGACGAGTGGGTAGTGCAGGGCCTGACCGAGTTCGACAAGAAGAAGCTCAAGCCGGTGCACAAGGGTGACTTCGCGCCGCCCAAGATCAAGGGTAAGGACGGCAGCGACGCGGCCGAAAAGGACGGCAGCAGCGGTGCCAGCGACGGGGCAGGCGATCAGGCCGAGCTCGGCAGCTTGGTGGCGCACTTGCGCACGCGCTTTCAGGAACAGCTCAAGGAAGTGCGGCTCTCAAGTCGTCTCGAAGGCAGCCCCTGCGTGCTGGTCAGCGATGAGGGCGACATCGGTCCGCACATGGAGCAGATCCTCCTGCGGGCGGGGCGCAAGGTGCAGGTGCAGAAGCCGATCCTCGAAATCAACCCCAAGAACTCGCTGGTCAAGGCACTGGGGCATCTACTCGCGACGCGGCCGGGCAGCGACGATGTCGCGACATACAGCGATCTGATCCTCGACCTGGCCTACCTCGCGCAAGGGGCTGTGCCGCGACCGGGTTCGACGCTTTCGGCGCTGGGGCGTGTGCTGGAGCGCGATCTGCGCAGCGTCGCCGGCAGCGCCAGCTAGGGGCGGCCTGGCTAGCCCAGGCGGTGCTTCTTGATGTAGTCGAGCACGTCGTTGTACTGCCCGGACTCGTTGGCGTAGGTCGCGAAGTTGCGGGCCGTCGAAAACCACTCCAGCGTCGATGGCCGGACGCGTTTTGCCGCCGCCAGCAGGTCGCCCATCACCAGCGGCCGCACACTCCCTGATTTCATGGACTGCTCTAGCGCCACTTCGGTGGCCGCTTCGACGACGTGCTCGACATCGGCGCCGGAGTAAAGCTCAGTCTGGCGGGCTAGCTCGATGATGTCGATGTCTCGCGCGGGCTTATTCTTGAGCTTGAGCTTGAAGATCTCGACGCGCGCCTTGAGATCTGGGGGCGGGACAAAGAGCACATCCGCAAAGCGGCCGGGACGACGGAAGGCGGGGTCGACGTCCCACGGGGCATTGGTCGCCCCCATGACTAGGACCGCGTCTTTCTCCGTCGAACCAATCCCGTCCATGTCGGCCAGAAACTGCGCCACCAGCATGCGGTAGTGATCGTGCCGGCTGGCCGAGCGGCGTCCGCCCAGCGCATCCACCTCGTCGAAAAACAGAATCGACGGGGCTTGCTGCCGCGCTGTCACAAACAGGCCGTGCAGCTTCTTTTCCGACTGCCCGAACCACATGTCGAGCACGTCTTCGATGCCCACCGCCATGAAGCGGACGCCTGCTTCTCCGGCGGTGGCCCGCGCCAGGAAAGTCTTGCCGCAGCCGGGCGGGCCATACATCAGGATGCCGCCCCCGACCTTCTTGCCGAAGGCTTTGTACAGATCGGGGCGCTTGAGCGGATGGAGCACGCGCAGGCGAACTTTTTCTTTCAGATCGTCCAGGCCGCCGACATCGGCAAACGTGATCTTGGGCTGCTCAACCTCGACAGAGTCGGCGGTTTCTTTGGGCTCGCCAGGGTCGGCCACCAGCCGCAAGCGCGAGCGTGGGTCAGCGGCGGCCCGCGCAATCTGATCCCGCAGCGTGGCATCCGCGACGGCGATGTCCAAGGCCACAGCTTTGTCGTACTGCTCGACGCCTTCCTTGTAGCGTCCGAGCTCGTACAGGCAGCGCGCGGCGACGATCAGCAGCTTGGCATCTGGGCTGGGGCCCGCTTGCGCGGTCTTCAGAGCGGCCTCGATTTCGCCGGCTTTCTCTTCGGCCTCAGCGAGCTGGCGGCGCAGCGGCAAGTTGCTGGGCAGCGCCTGCACGGCATCACGCAGGGCCTTGAGTTCGTCGCTGTCCATACCAGAGCTCCCATGCTTCGACATGGCCCCAGAGTATATCAGCCTCACCAGAAGCCGGACTCTGCCCGGCGCCCGGCACTCTTCGCGTCGCTCGCAGCCGAGGGGTGGCCGGGGCCGGAAGAAGCGATGGGCGGGGCCGTTTTTTTCCTTGCCAAGCTGCGGTATGCCGCGGTAAGAGGTCATTCCCTTGCGCGTCTGTAGCTCAGCTGGATAGAGCAACGGGCTTCGAACCCGTGGGTCGGGCGTTCGAATCGCTCCAGACGCACTACGTTGTTTGAAAAAATTCTAAAAAAACCGTGTTGACAAGTGGCGCAGGTCTTGGCTGAATAAGCGCCGCTTCCGATTCACTGACGGGCCCATAGCTCAACTGGCAGAGCAGCGGACTCTTAATCCGTTTGTTGTAGGTTCGATTCCTACTGGGCTCACAAAGACGATAGCCGCGATGTTTATGCGGTAACTAGTGATTTAAATACAAAGGGTCGCCAAGTTGCAAAAACTCCCAACGCCACAGCAGAATTGCTGTGGCGTTTGTGTTTGTATCTGAGTATTTTCTGATAGCTGCGCGAGAGTGGCGGAACTGGCAGACGCACCAGACTTAGGATCTGACGCCGTGAGGCATAGGGGTTCGACTCCCCTCTCTCGCACTGATGGAACGCACGTGCCGTCGTGGACGTCGCTGGCCAGCCGCGGTTTTGCGGAGCGGGTTCGGCTTGTGCTTGGCGCTGTCCGGACCGATCTTGGCAGCTGCGCAGCCTGTGGCCGGGCCGAAGAGTCTGGCTGATGTCCTGCGCGACGACTCGGCTGCAACGCTGCGCCTGAGTTGGAGTCTGAGCCAGGGGCGGCGACTGGAGATCGAGGCGGGTAGCGCTTCGCTCATCCGCTGTAGCGAGCCGGAATCCGTGCGCTGTGTGCCGGTGGGTATGCCGCTGCTGCTGTCGGCTGGCGAGCGCGCTCAGCTGGTGTCGCGACTGCGGGCCAGCGAGCTTGGCAGCCGGGCGAGCAGTGAGACACCCCAGCCGAGCGATCGTTCGCTCCTCTTGTGGCACGGCAGTCGCCAGCTGGGCGGTTGGCGGCTTTCGCGGGGTGACTGGCCGACCCCGCCGGATGGCCAAGCGCTGCCCGAGTTTCTCGACGATCTGGGGCGACGTATTCAGCAAGCCAGCGAGGCGCGACGCCCCGTCGCCGTACCTCACTCGCTGGATGAGCTACGCTCGCTGCGGCTGCAGCTACGGCTAGAGCCACGGCGGCGACCGGGGGGACTCGTGGTCATCGAAGGGGGGAAGCTGCGCGTTCAGCCGGCGGAAGGCTTTGTGCCTCGTTCGCCAGCCCCGCGCCCATCCGTACGTGGCCTATCGCTGCAGGAGGAGCAGCAGCTCCTTTCGCTACTGACGCAGGCCCAGCTCGACACACTGGAGCAGCGCGTCGAGGCTCGTGAGGAGCCAGCGATTGGCGACGATGATGGGCGCCTGCTGACCCTGCACCTGATGCCGTCGGAAGGCAGTCCGACGCTGGCTGGCCAGCCGCGGGGGCTCAAGCGCTACTTGGCGGATCTCCGTCGTTCACCGGCACAGCCGCTCGTCGATCTTTGCGTCTCCTGGCTGACGACTGTGCCGGCGCCGGAGTCGCCCGAGCGAGCCAGCCATCGACCGACTCGCCGGCCCTAGTTTGCACTAGGTACAGCATCGGGCTAGGCGTGCCGCGCCTAGGCTGCTGAACTGATGATCCGCCGTCCGGGGGGACGCGAAGGGTGGAGACTCGCTGCAGGCGGTCGCCCAAGCGATGCCCAGAGCGAGGGCCTATCAGATCGCTGCTTGCTAGGCGGTAACGCGGGAGCACGAGCATGGACGCCATGGGGGGAGCTGGCGAGAGTTCAGTCGGCGAGGGGCTGGCCGCCACCGCCGTGCCCATACTCGACGTCGAGTCGGCCATTTCGCGGATGCTGGGGAGTCGCTCGCTGTACATCTCGATGATGGAGATGTTCCGCACCCAGCTCATGACCGACTTGGAGCAGGTGCAGCAGGCGCTTGCAACTGGCAACCAGCGGGATGCGCTGCGGCTTATCCACTCGACGAAAGGGGCGGCGAAGATTCTCGGGGCCGAGCGCTTGGCAGAGGCGTCGGACCTCGCCTACGAAGCGGTGCGGCAGGGTAGTGGCGAGAGCCAGGCGAATGCCATAGCCGAGCTAGTCCGCTGTGTCGCGAAAACGGTGGACGCGGTGGAAGAGTTCTTACGCCGCAGCTCCGGCTAAGAAGGGCAGGGCGCAAATCGTGGCGGTCTGTCCGGTCGGCTGGTCTCCTTCGCCCACGAGCTCAAGGTGCGTCCCGATCTCCCACTGCGAGCGGTGGACGTAACCGAGCGCGATGTCGCCGAACCGCAGCGAGCGCACGACGGAAGTGAGAATTCCAGCCTGTGGCCGATCGCCGCCGCGGAGCTTGGTCCCGGCCGCGGGTAGAGCACCACTCGGCGAGAGCCGCAGCCCGCAGAGCTTGCGGTTGAGATGGCCGCGATCGCGCAGCCGCACCACGACCTCTTGGCCCAGGTAGCAGCCCTTGCTGAAGCTCACAGCGTCGTCGAGCCCGGCCTCGGCGGGCATTCGATCTTCGTCGAGGTCACGGCCGTATTCGGGCAGACCCGCCTCGACCCGCAGCACCTGATAGTCGTTCGCCGACAGCGGCAACGCTCCGTCCGAGAGAAGCTGCTCTTCGATCACAGCGACGGCAGCTGGGCTACCAAACAGGTGATAGCTGGGCTGCGAAAGGGCGGCAATCGCTGCGATCCAGACGGGGCCCGCGTCCGTCGTCGCGGTGACATAGCCATAGCGGGGCAGACCCGCGATCGCCGCCGGCGAAAGACCCGGCAGGTAGGTCGAGAGCATGGTGGCGGCCGACTCGCCGGCGATCAGCTGTCCGCTCCAGTTATCGCTGACGTCTTCGACGGTGGCGTTGTCCATGATGAGGTGCCGATCGAGCGTCGCCCGCACCCCCTGCCGCGCCGCCCCCACCAGG
>CALFYE010000260.1 GCA_937952145.1 uncultured Myxococcales bacterium | reverse complement strand
CGTCGTCGGATTTGTCGGCGGCATGGACATCCCGCTCATCCACAAGTTCGAAAACGGCTATCGCCAGGGCGTGCTCGCGGTCTGCCCGGACTGCCGCGTCCTTGTCGGCTATGCCGGCACCAGCGGCGATGCGTTTAAGAACCCGACGCGCGGCAAAGAGCTCGCCTTGGCACAGTACGCCGCTAGCGCCGAGGTTATCTTCCATGCCGCAGGCTCCACGGGACTTGGGGTCTTTGAGGCCGCTCGCGAGCGCGGCGGACGAGCCATCGGCGTGGATGCCGACCAGTGGGACGAAGCGCCCGGCGTGATCCTGACGTCGATGATCAAGCGCATTGATGTCAGCGTGTTTGAAGTCATCGCCGATCTGCAGCGCGGTCGCTTCGAGAGCGGCGTGCGGATCTTTGGCTTGGCCGAGGGCGGGATCGACTACGTCTACGATGAGCCGAGCCGCGGCATGATCCCCCCCGCCAGCCGCGAGCGAGTGGAAGCTCTGCGACGGCAGATCATCGCCCGACAGATCCAGGTCGATCCCGATCGCGGACCAGAAAAAAACCAGGAGGGCTCGCGATGAGTGCCGCCGAGCAAGCAGCCGGGCCAGCCGCGGGGACGGTTGCTGAACATCACCTTCTGCCGTCGGGAATTTTGCCGTCCTCGACGCTGCCGGCGCTGTGTGAGCTGCAGTCGGCGACGGTCTGCTACGGCCCGCGGGTGGCGAATCACGCGATCTCGCTTGCGGTTCGGCCGGGTGAAGTCGTGGCGCTGCTCGGCGAAAACGGGGCCGGCAAGTCGACGGCGCTGCACGCCCTTTATGGCCTGGTTCGTCTGACTGCCGGGCAGGTTCGCTATGGCGGCCGGGCACTACAGGCGACGCCCGAGCAAGCGATTGCCGGCGGCATTGGCCTGGTCAGCCAGCACTTTCTGTTGGTGCCACCCTTGTCGGTGGCCGAAAACATCGTGCTGGGCCGCGAGCCGCGCCGGGTGGGGATCTTCTTCGACCGCGCCCGAGCCGAAGCCGAGGTGCTCAAGCTGGCCGAGGCCTACGGGTTGACCGTGCAGCCCCATCGGCCACTTTCGTCGCTCTCAGTCGGAGAGGCGCAGCGAGTCGAGATCCTAAAAGCGCTCTATCGCGGCGCCCGCGGCCTGCTCCTTGACGAACCGACGGCCGTGCTGACGCCGCCCGAAGCGATTCGCATGCTGCGCGCCCTACGTGAGCGCTTCGTCGGAAAGGGGCGCGAGCGTGGCCTGCTGATCGTCACCCACAAGCTCGATGAAGTCCTGGAAGTCGCCGATCGCGTGGTGGTGCTGCGAGGCGGTCGCGTGGTCGCTGAGGTGGCCCGCGCTGACTTTTCGCCGCGCGAGATCGCACACGCCCTGGTCGGTCGCACCCTGCTGCCGATCACCCGCGTCGATGCTCCCACAACGGCGCGCACCCCGACCGCTGCCCCGGCGCTGGCGGTCCATGATCTCAGCGCGGTTGCAGACGGTGTCGAGCGCCTGCAAGGGGTCAGCTTCGAGCTTCGTCGCGGCACGGTTGTCGGCATCGCCGGAGTCGAGGGCAATGGTCAGACTGAGCTGGGCCTGGCGCTCGCCGGCCTCCTACCGCTTCGGCGGGGTCGTATCGTCCTTTCTGGCCGCGATATCACCGCGCTGTCAGTCGCCAAGCGACGCGAGGCCGGTATGGCCTGGGTCCTTGAAGATCGTCACCGCCATGGCTTGGTGCTCGACTTCTCACTGGCCGAAAATCTGCTCCTTGGGGAGCAGCGGCTATATCGGCGACCGCGAATCTTTGGGTTGCCGCTCCCAGCGATCGCTCGTCGCCTGATTGATGGCCGTCGGTTGGCGGATGCAGCGGGTCACTTGCTGCCCGCGCATGACGTACGGCCTGCTGATGCCAGCGCCGCCGCTCGCTCGCTCTCCGGTGGCAATCAGCAGAAGCTGCTTCTGGCTCGCGCCCTCGGCGAGCGTTCGCCTGGATCCGGCGGGCCGGACGTGCTCCTCGTGGCGCAGCCGACGCGGGGAGTCGATATCGGCGCGGTGCAGGCCATTCATCGCACCCTGCTCGCGGCGCGGGATGCCGGCTGCGCCATCCTGCTCATCTCGTCCGAGCTGGATGAGCTGCGCACGCTCTGCGATCGCATCCTGGTCATGTATCGCGGCCGTGTCGTTGCCACCTTGGAGAACCCAGCCGACGCCCCCGTCGAGCGCGAGCGTTTGGGCGAGTTCTTGGCCGGCGTGTCCGGGGGGAACACCGCCACAGGCGGGGAGCGCAGCTCGGCGTAGCGGGCCGCCAGCGCAGTCGCCGCGGTCGCCGAATTTGAGAGCCGCCGAAGTTGCGCGTAAAACCAAGGGATGCCGAGACCGCAGCCGTGCCTGCCTGGGTGTTCCGTTGCTCGTCCGTTGGCTCTCCACCGTCGCCAAGTGGTCGGTTTCCTGGCCGCCGCGATAGCGGTCAGCGCGCTGACCGGCTGCAAGCGTCCGCCCCCTGAGCCCCTGGTCAAGGCGGGGATGTACCAGGGCACTCCCGAGGAGCTCGACCGCCTGTGGCACGACATCCTCGCCGCCTGCAAAGCCGATGATCGGGGGCGTGTCCACGAGCTGATGCGGTCCTTTCTCATGACGCAGCCGGAGCTAACAACCCTGCTTGGACCGACGCAGGGGACGGCGCTGTGGGCCCGTTATCAGCAGATGATGGGATCGCTGGTCAACGCCGGAGCCGTCGAGCTGGTGGCGCACGTCTTTGAGAAGAAATACGACGACATCGCGGTCACTCGCGTCGATCAGCTGCCCAGCGCCGAGCAGGCCGACACCGATCGCGCCGTGCTTGCCGCGATGAGCAGCAAGCTGCCCATGTACACCGTGCGGGTGAAGCGCAAGACCGAGGCCAAAGGCCTGCGCTACGACTTCTTCGTGTACCTCAACGGCTATTGGCGCAGCGGCAACCTGCTCGGGAAGTTTCTTCCGCCCGTCGCCAAACCAGCGGCTACAAATGAAAGTGATTTAGATAACAAAATTGATGGAGGAAGTTCGCCGTCAGTGTCCCCCTCTGCCCCACCGTCACCTGCCCAGAACCCACCCCAGAACGCCCCCCCAGCAGCCCCTCGAACCGGGAACTGAAGCTCTCAGTTTACCGACGGAGAAATTCGGAAAAATTGGACCAAGAAAGTCCATATTGGCGATTATGGTTGGTGTGGTTTTTGGACCAGGAAAAGACAGCGGAAGCGATTGCATTATTTGAAAAAAATTTGTAATGTAGCTCTGGTGACAACTGCAAGAAGACCACGATCTGAGGGGCGCCTAGCGAAGTATCTTCGCAAGTGCGAACGTGACTTCATCCTGAAGGCACTCAAGATGCACCGCGGCCACAACAGCCAAACGGCTCAGTGGCTCGGCGTCAGCCGGCGCGCGCTGTATGACAAGATGCGCGACTACGGTCTAGACGGCGAGGCATCGGCGATGCGCACGGAAGCGGGCATCATGGGGCCGCGCAAAGTCGACCTCAACGGCAGCGAAGCCGGCGACTAGACGCTGCGGCGTGGTCGGTGACGACCTTGGGGTGGCCATGATACTTCTGTTGCATGGCCGCTCCGACAACCGACTACGAGCTGTACCTGCGCGTCCCTGAGCTGCTGAGCCTGCAGAAGCCGGCTGCGCAGCTGTCGTGTCCCGACGAGCTGATGTTTCAGGTCGTGCATCAGAGCGCCGAGCTGTGGATGAAGCTCATCGACCATGAGCTGACTCGCTGCGCGTCGCTGCTCGACCAGGATGATCTGGGGGAAGTCGCCATCCTCTTGCGACGAGTGCACGCCGTTCAACGGCTACTGCTCGACGGCATCGAGGTACTGTACACCCTCAGCTCGGCCGACTATATGCGCATCCGCGCGGTGCTGGGCCGTGGCTCCGGGCAGGAGTCGCCGGGCTTTCGTCGGCTCCTCGCTGCCCCGGGTGAGCTGTGGCCGCACTTCGCTGCCCTCTTGGAGCGGCAGGGCCTCACCCTAACCGAGATCTATCGCGAGCCCCGTCGGACCCCGGCGGTGTATGCCGCGGCCGAGGGGCTGGTTGAGCTGGATCTGCGACTGCAGGAGTGGCGCAACCGGCACATCCTCCTTGTCTATCGTGTGATCGGCGTCGGCACACCCTCGCTCAAGGGCAAGCACTCAGAGCTCCTGGAGCGAGGGCGGAAGACGCAGTTTTTTCCCGCCCTGTGGCAGGTGCGTGATGAGCTGTACGCCGAGTGGACGGCCGAGCACCCGCACGGTGCTGAGTACTCGCTAAGCAGCCCGCCGCGACGAGGCTGATCGCAGACGAGTGCGTCGCCCATGAAGTTTCCCGACGATGCCCCGGTGACCCCAGCCAAGCGTGACGCGCTTCGGGAGCGCCTTGCCGCGCTGAACATCGATCTCGCGGCGATCGACGAGCAGGCGGTCAAAGGCAGCGGGCCCGGTGGGCAGAAGCACAACAAGACCCAGAGTGGGGTCCTGCTGCGGTACCCGCTTCCGGACGAGCTCTTGGTCGTCAAGTGGCAGCGCGAGCGGCAGCATGCGCTGAACCGCTTCTTGGCGCTGCGTGAGCTCTGTGACGAGGTAGAAGTACGTGTGTCACCGGGTACCAGCGAGCGGCTGCAGGAGCTGGCCCGGCGTCGTAAGCAGAAAGACCGAGTCCGACGGCGGAACGCCAAAAAGCCCGCGAGTTCCGACGCCTAGCGGGCCGGTGCTGGCCATTGCCCGAATCCCTCCGCCGAGCAGATGCTTCGGCTCGTCGGGAGGAAACCCGGCAGTTTGTGCGCCGATAATATTTGTTAATCGGATTACAATTGCCTCGGAGGCAGTCGGCTCATGTTCGAGACAGCCAGCGCCCAGTCTATTGGCTTGTTCCAGTCGCCCTCGCTCTTGGCCGTCGAGCGCCTACTCGGTGCTCTGAGCGGCCGTGCTGCGGGGCTGGACCGCTTCTTTCTCAGTCGCCAAGAGAGCTTCATCGAGCGGGTGTTTTCGCGGCACTTCGACGCCATCGGTCTGCCCGAGTGGCGGCAGCTACCCTCTGTGCGCACGGTGCCGGCGGCAAGCTGGAATTCTTCGTCGAGCTGGGTTGCCGCTCCACGTGAGGTGCGCCCGCCGGCTGCCGCGCCGTCTCGCTCCGGGAGTCCGGTAGCTGGCCCCGTCGGGGGGACACCCAGTTCTCGACCCGTCGCGACGCCAGTCCGCACCGCGGGGTCCCCTCCAGCCAGCCTGCCGATCGTGACGCCCGAGGCAGCGCCTGCACTGGCGGCAGTGCGACCAGCGAGCGGGCTCCCGCTGACGGCTCCGGCCAGCCCGCCGCGGCTCGCCGAATCCGTCGCGAAGCCGATGCCGACTGGGGACCGAGCGCCCGCTGTCGGGGATCGAGCCCCTGCGATTGGGCAGCTCACGCCTCAATCCGATGCGCCGATGGCTGCCGTCGCTGGCCCTGGCTCGGGCGAGGCTGCGACTCCGCGCCCGGCATCGCCGGCGGAGGCGGCCGCCGAGTCGCCGTTCCCTGCGCCGCGCACTGAGCCGGCCTTCCCCGGATTGCTGGCCGATATATCGTCGGTGATGACCCCAACCCGGGCCATTGTGGCGGAGCCGGCTGCGCCATCCCTTCCCGAGCAGCGCGTGCGTGACCTGCTGCCCGCGACAGCGCGTGCGTTGAGCCCGTTCGCGACAGACAGCATCCCGGCGCCAGCGCAGGCTCGCGCCAAATCGTTTGCGCACCTGTCGTGGGCCGACGCTCAGCTCAGCCGCTCGCCGGTCTGGCGCGCCGCGACGCTCCCCAGCCTGCTTTCTGGTCCGCTTGCGCCCACTGTGCCGTCGATGACAGCGGCGGTACCGGCGGCGCCGGCGATGCCGATGCTGCAGACCCCGGAACTGCGGGCCTCGGCTCGCGCGCGCGATGCGGTCACCTCCGTCGGGCGTCCGGTTGTTCCGACTCCCGTCTCGGCCGCCGTGGCCCCAGTCGTCACAAGCCGGCCGTCGCCCGCGGGGCCCGTGTCGGCAGCGGCGCCCATTTCGTCGACGCTGGTGAGCGCAGCGCCATCCAGCCAGGCCGAGCCAAGTCACCTGCCTCTTCTGCGAGGCGAACCACGCCCTGTGCCCGCCGCTGAACCGGCGACTTCGGCGGCTCCGGCGGGAGAACCCGGTGCGGTACGACCCCTGCCGACGACCCTTGCTGTGCCCGACCTGGCGAGGACCGCGACGGACGCGTCGAGCCCGCAGCCCAGCTTGGCCCCCCCCGTGGCGGTGCGGTCCGGCGAGGCTGTCTCGGGGCCGCGTGAGCTGGCGCTTACCCCTGCTTCGTCCAACCCCGTTGCTGACGCGGTCCCCGCAAGCCCGCGGCTGGCGCGCCCTGCGCCCGTCTACCAAGCCCAGGCACCGACTTGGTCGGCCGCCGGAGCCCTGCGCATCGACCCGGGGCTGCTGCCGCAGCAGGTCACGCCTGAGCTGGCTCATCTGCTGGTGGGGCCCAGCCTATCGTCGGTGGCTGCCCCGTCGGTCTCGTGGGCACAGCCGGGTGGCTTGTGGTCGCAGCCGGCCTGGTCCCAGAGGGGGATCTTGTCTCGGCTGGCGGATGGGCCGCTAAACACCCAGCTTGCGGCGTGGAGCGTTGCCCCAGGTGTGCCGACCGCGGTTCTGCGCTCGGTTGCTGAGGCGGCGCCCGCCCGGGTCCTGTCGTCGTCGTCCGCCTCTCTCGCCCGTCCCTGGGTGGCTCCCGAGGTTGCCCCAGCCCTGAGCACTCGTCGGCTAGCCAGTGTGCAGTCGGCCACCCCTCGCGAGCCGCTCGCTCCGACGCTGGCCCGGCCCGCGGTGCGGCCGTCTGCACCGATGGTGGAGGTTCAAAGCCAGGCTCCGGGGCTCGCACCCACTGGCGCCTCGGACACTGCTGCAGCGACCGTGGGCTTGCCGGTAACGGCTCAGCCCTGGCGTCAGCCGGGCGGCATGGCGGCACTGGCCGAGCTGTTTGCCGCCGGTGTTGGCCTCGGCAGCGCGGCAAGCGCAACCTCGGCCCAGCTGCAGAGTGAGGGGGGGCGCCCGGCGCTCGTCGCGGACTGGCTGCAGCCGCTGCTTGCTCTTGGAACATCCAGCGTCGCAGCACTCGGGCTCGGCGGGATGCCGCGCGCCCTGTTTACGTCGCAGCCGATGCCGGCCCCTGCCGTCGGAGGGGCTCCGCTGGCCGCGATTGCCGGGACTGCCCCGGCCGCGCAGCCTAGCGCGGGCATGATTCGTTCGCCGCTCGGTGCGCTGCCTTTCCTTGCGGCCCCGACGGTCACACCGACCGCACTCACCGGCCCAGCTGCTGCTCAGACTGCGATGGCGGCCGTGGCGAGTCGGTCAGTGCTGCCCGCGGCCACTCGGTCCGTCGCGCCGCCGGCTATGAGCAGTGCGGTCGAAAAGCCCGCGGTTGCGTCGCCGCTGGCTGGCTTGGCAGCCCCGGTCGTTGCTGGCCCGGGCTCGCCGATGCCAGTGCTGCCGCTGGGCGGCCTGGGGCTGATGGCGCAGCAGTTTGCCGGTTTGCAGAGCCTGCGCAGCGTCAGTAGCGGCCTGCCTCTCGTGGCAGAGGGCAGTGCCTGGGCGGCAGCACCTGGACTTCCGGCGAGTCTGCAGCGGGATCTGCTGCAGGCTCGCGCCGTGGTGGGGACGCCGACCGTCGCTGGGGTTGCGACCCCGAGCATGCCGTATCTCAGCCTGCTGCCCGGCCGGCCAAGTCAGCCGGTGTCCGTGAAGAAGGCGACCCCCGCCGCGACGGAAAACCGGCTCGCAGGCACTCTCCAGCGGCCTACTGCCGCAAGCTCGACGCCGGCCACGGCTGCCGGGCCAACCCCGGCACGCGCGTTCCCTGCGACTGCGCCGTGGTTTGCTCCCGGCGGTGGCGGCACGCTGGCTGAGCTGTTTGCGACGGGGATTGCGACGACGAGCGGAGCCTCAGCCTGGCTGAGCCAGCTGCATGAAAACGTCTCGTCGGGTGTGGTTCCCGCCTGGGTTGGGTCATGGCTCGCGGCGCAGCTGACGAGAGCTAGTACCACCCCGGTGACGGTCGCCGGGCCAGGTGCCGAGGCTGTGCGCAGCCTGGCTTATCTGGGGGCAGACGCCGCCCGCCCTGGGCTACCACCTGGTACTCCGCAAGGGCGCGCACCGTCGGCTGCTCCGGTTGTTTCGCTGAATCGAACGGCTGCTCCGGCGACTGCGGTCGCACCGGCGCTGACCTCGACTGCTGCGGCGCCTAGCCTCTCGCGCCTGGGCCAAGCGTCGGTTCGCGCCGAGCAGTTTGCTGCGCAACAAGGACTGGCTGCGCCCCCGAGCGGTCCGGGCACGTGGGCGGACGTCACGGGTGGCTTGGTCTGGCTGCCGACACCTGCCGCCAGCCCCGCCAGCCCGCGCCTTGGCCGCCAGCCATCGGCTGCGCCAGGATCCGCTACAGCGACGGGAAGCCTCGGCTTGCGCAGCGAGATCTTTGTCCGAAACGAGCAGGCCCGCGTCTTGGGACCGAGTCAGGGCATGGTCCGTAGCCTGGGCTTGCCGATGGTCCCGGCTGCGACGAGCGAGGCTCCACCAGCCAGCGCGGCTCGCTTCACGCGTGGCGGTGGAATGGTGTACCTGCCAAAGGCGGCACAGGCTCCGTCGCTGGCCACCGCGGCTCGTCCGCTGTCGCGGGGCGTGCACGTCTCGCCGATGGAGCTGGCTCGCCCGTGGGGTACGCTGCCCGCTGAGCTGAGCCGCCTTGGCTACAGCAGCTTCCCCATGCTGGCCGGCGCGCGCTACCCGACGCTGGCTCAGCCGGGCCTGGCTGGTTTGGGACTCGCTGGCACTGCGCCAGCTTCGGCCCCGCGTCTGTCCGCGCGTCAACTGGCCAGCCTGCCGGTGTTGTCGAGCGATTCGCTGCGCAGCGAGCCTGAGGTGCGCCTGACGCGGAGTGCTCCGACTCCGACGGTGGTTAGCCGGCAGCAGCCGTATGAGCTAGCCGCCCGCTTCGCCTCTTCGATGCTGACCGCGTTCCCACCGCAGGAAGCCCGGGCGGCCACGTCCAAGCCCGAGGCTACCCGGCCGCAGATGCTGTGGCCACAGACGGCAGCCGTTAGCCAGGAGCGCATTCAGCGCGTGCTTGCGATGCTGCCCGCCGCGCTGCCTTCGTCGGGACCGCTTTCGGCACTGGCTGAGCTGGTCAAGGCGCCGGCGCCGAATGCGGGGACGGGCATGCCCCTGTGGCAGCGGATGCCCGGCGGTCTACTTGCACCGACTGCCCCCGTCGATCGGGATGCCAGTGCGGCTGATGAGACGGAACAAGGTGGGGAGTCCTCGACGGGCCCGGAGCTCACACTCATTCGAGGAGACAGCCCAGCGCGTGCCCGTCGGAGCAGCGAGCCTGCGCCGCGGCCGAGCCAAAGCCCAAGCAAGCCGGCCAGCCCGCCCCCCGTCGAGGTCTTCAAAGCGGCCCTCGCGGCAAGCGGTGCCAGCCGGGAGCACGTCGAGGCCTCCGCCAAGCTGCTGCAGGTGATCCAGGGCCAGACGAGCGGGGGAGGCTCCCGCGGGGACGATCGGTTGTCGCTGGAAGACCTGACGCTGGTTGCCATCTCGATGGGGCAGGGCAAGATGGCGGCGGCGGCGACTGCTGGCACGCCCCACGTCCCCAGTGTCGAGGCCGCGATTGGCTTGCCGCCCGCGCAGCATCCGACGGTGGCACAGGACGACCGCGAGGTCCGGCGCAAGCTCGATCGCATGGCTGAACACGTCGCGAAGCAGGTCAAGGATCTCAAGAAAGACGGGGACCTGCGCGGCGGCTTCTCCATGTAGCAGGACCGGGCGTCCGCCTCGGCTGCGCTCTTCGAACACTCTCCCAACACAGACCGGCTTCGACCGTCCCAATCCGTCTCCCAAAGGCGGGGCCACTCGTCTGCCTTCATGCAACAATGCGGGCATGTTTGGCTGTCGATCGAACCCGGCTGCGTCTATCCCTCGTTTTTGCGCCCATCGTGTGGCGTTTCTTGTCTGTCTGCTGCTGTTCGGCCTGCTGCATGCGGCAGAGGCTCAGCCTGCCCGCACCGCATTGCCGACGGTGCTGCGCGTCCACGCCCGCAGCGTTGAGACCACAGTGAGCGCCCTGCGCAGCTACCTGCCCGTCCCCCTCAAGCCAGAGGCCGCGCTCGACAGCCTGCTGGGTCCGGCGGGCGTGCTCGTGCAGCTGACTGCCCCCGTCGATCTGGTCGTCGCTCTCGATACGCAGTCGCTGGACAGCCCTGCACCGCCGCTGTGGGTGGTGGTGATGTCGGTGCGGAGCCTGGACGAGGCGCGCAAGCAGGCCGCAAGGAACGGACTCGTGCTCGATACCCAGGGCGCCTGGAGCCGCTTTCAGAGCAAGTCGAGGAGCGATACCTGGCACTGCCTCCTGGGACCCGGTCCGTCTGGCACGGCCCGCTTGGCCTGCAGCCTAGGAGAGCGCAGTCGTGACGAGCTCGCCGAGTCCAGCATTGCCAAGCCGGCGCTGAGTACGACGAGCGATCTGCGCGCCGAGCTTTACGTCGACACCCTGGTCCAGACCTACGACGGCCTGTGGCAGCGCGCGCTCCAGCTAGCCGGCATGCTGGTGCCGCAGAAGCTTCAGCTGAGGCAGCCGGTCTTCGATCGCGCCCTCACCGATGCGACCCAGACCCTCATCGGTCAGCTGGCCATGATGAGCCGCGAGCTTCGCCGCGTGAGCCTCGATGTTCGCCTGGACAACAACGGCGCTCAGCTTCAGCTGGGCTATGAGCTGACTGGCCAGACTTCGTGGTGGGGGCAGAGCGATGCGCAGGCCGCAGACGGGTTGCCGGCGACGCCCCCCGCGCTGTTTTGGAGCCTGAGCAAGGACTGCGGCTCGGCGTCTTTTGCCGTCGGGGATCCTCGCCCCGCTCGTCAGATCCTGTCGCTCTTGACGCCGCTCCTCGACGGATTTCTTACGCACGACGGAATGATGGGCACCGATCGCCAGGCGGTCCTTGCCCTGTTTTCGGGGCTGTCTCTGCCGGACGGCTGGCTGACCAGCGTGTTTGCCGAGGTCTCCGCCTCCCCTTCGGTCGCTGCTCGGGCCGATCGTCCCGGGCAGGATCGGCCGCTCGGCGGCGCGACGTATCTTCTGGCTAGCGAGGGGCAGAAGGGCCTGACGCTGGACTGGCTCAAGAACATCGTGGGCGTGTACAAGCGGCCCGGCGTGCAGAGCTACCTGCGGGTCAAGTGGAAGACGGTCGCCAAGTCCGAGCCCCTACCGGCCCTGCGGATGCAGCCGGCGGCGAAGTCGCTAGGCGCGGGTGCCACGCTATTCACCTTGAGCCTGATGCTGCCCGCGGCGCTCGAGAAGGCGGCAGCCGGACGGGTTGGGGCCGTAGCTCCAGCGGGTCGTGCCGCGGCGACGCCTTGGGTTCTGCATCTGCTCGCTGTGCCGCAGGGCGAGCGGACGTGGATGGCCGTGGGGAGTGATCCGAGCGCCCTCACGGCGGCGCTTACCGCTCAGTTCAGCCTCGGGGCGGATGCGACCCTGGCGAAGCGACCCGGCCTAGCTGAGCTGCAGGCGTCTGGGCTGCGCAGCGGCGGCTATACGTCGCTACAGAGCATCGGCCGCTATCTTGAGTCGGGGCTGGCGATGTCACGGATGCGGCTGCCCGCCGGGCAGGGCGACAAGTCCCCCCTCGCCGACTTTCGGCAGATCTTCAACATGATCCCGCACCACGGCGAGACCCCGCTTGTCTACACCTCGCGCGTTCGGCGAGTCGGTGAAGCAGGCAAGGGCGGCCCCTTGCTTGGCGAGATCGCGCTCCAGGCGCCGCGCACTGTGCTCGAAGATCTCGTCGCCTTGGTCATGCACTTGGCGCTTTAGCCAAGATGGCGGGGAGGGCCCGCAGATCGAGGTTTCCCCCACAGAGCAGCGCCATCACGCGCCGACCAGCCAGTGGCAATCGGCCAGCGAGGGCCACGGCTGTCGTCAGCGCGCCCGTCGGCTCCACCACCTGCTTGCTGCGCGTCAGCAGGAATTCCAGCGCAGCGGCGATCTCGCCCTCACTCACAGTCACGACTTCGTCGACCAGGGCGGCCATGATGGGGAAGGTGTGCCGACCAACCGCTTGCGTCGCTACGCCATCGGCGATGGTGTTCGGCTGCGCTATCCGCACGATTCGGCCCCCAGCCAGCGACTGCCGAGCATCGTCTGCCAACTCGGGCTCGACGCCGATCACTCGGACTTCTGGGCGCAGGGTCTTCAGCGCCAGTGCGATGCCGCTAATCAGCCCCCCTCCCCCGATGGGGACGAGGGCGATCTCGAGCTCGGGCCACTGCGCCGCCAGCTCAAGGCCGATCGTGCCCTGACCGGCGATCACCGCCGGATCGTCAAATGGCGGCACCAGCGTGCGCCCTTCCTCGTCGGCTAAACGACGGGCAATGGCTTCGCGATCTTCGCGCTGGCGATCGTAAAGGACGATCTCGGCACCATAGCCACGGGTCGCCTCTAGCTTCACAGGTGGAGCGTCGCTAGGCATCACGATGGTCGCCGGGATGCCTAGCAAGCGCCCCGCCAGCGCTACGCCCTGCGCATGATTTCCCGAGGAGAAAGCGACCACGCCCCGCTGGCGCTGCTCCGGTGCGAGCAGCAGCAGGCGGTTGAGCGCGCCGCGCAGCTTGAACGATCCGCTGCGCTGCAAGTGCTCGGCCTTGAGTCGCAGATCGCAGCCGCTGCGCCGCGCCAACGAAGCACACGAGAGCAGCGGGGTGCAGTGGACAAACGGGCGGATGCGCTCGGCCGCAGCGGCGATATCGGCCGGTGTGACCGACAGAGCCGAGACGCCGGCGCCCGCTTGTGCAGCCTCAGTTTCGTGTGCGCGATGCTCAGCCATGGCAGTTCCATTCCGCGACGGCTTCATGGTATAGCCCACTCCGCCATGCGCTCCTTCGGAATATCACGCTCTGGATGGAATGTTCGTCACTCTGCGCTCCTCGCGGGCCTGCTGCTCCTAGCGGGAGTGGCCCAGCCGCGGGCCCAAGCCAATGATCGTCGCGCCAAGCCAAGCGGCGCCCCCGAGACGCGCGAGATCAAGTCGCGCGAGCTGATGGCCGAGCGCGAAGGGCTGCGCCTCAAGCTGTACGAAAAATATCGCGCCGGCTACGAAGAGAGCTGGAAGACCAACGCCAAGGTGATCCTGCTCGTCCACGGGGCTACCTGGGCCAGTCGCTGTACCTTCGACCCCGATCCTGAGCACGGCTACTCGCTGATGGAGACGCTGGCCGACGCTGGCTACGACGTCTTCGCGCTCGACCTGCATGGCTACGGCCGCTCGCAGGGCAGCGACCGCGACTGGACCGACACCCAGGCTGCGGCCAAGGACATCGAGGCCGCCGTCGAGTTTGTGCGGGCCCTCCGCTGGGTCGAGCGCATCTCGATCTTTGGCTACCAGTGGGGCTCGCAGCCGGCGGCGCTGTTTGCCCAGCAAAAGCCCAACAAAATCGCCAAGCTGGCACTGCTTGGCATGCGCTGGCGCCAGGTCGACAAGGCGGCGGCAGCCCCCAACGGTCCACTGCGCTCGCTTGGCCAGCAAGCGGCGCTGCTGAAGCCGGAAGACGGCGACCTCGATCCCGAGTTTGTGCGTCGTCGCGCCGCGGTCTGTCGTGGCGAATCGGCTACCGCCCCCAACGGGGCGCTGGTGGACATGACTCGGCAGAGTCTCATCGATCCCGCCAAGCTCAAGGTCGCGACGCTCGTGATCCAGGGCGAGCGCGATGGTTCGCCGGAGCAGTTCGCCGACCGGGTGGACTTCTTCCATCACATCGGCGCCGCAGCTAAGTTTTATTCCTTTCTTCCTGGTCTGGGGAAATACGCACCCATCGAGCGTGGGCACGGCCGCTTTGACCAGGCGCTGCTGAGCTTCCTGGAGCAGCAGTAGCCTTGCTTGGGAGCCCCCAGCTACGCCCCTTGGCGTGCTGTCCTGTAAGCCCCCACCGCTTTTGCCGGGTCGCCGCTGCCACCTACAAAGGCGGCTATGGAACGGCCCCATCCCTGCTGATACACTGCCGTAGATCTTGGCCAGCATCGGAGACGACAAGCCATGAGTCCTGCTGAATCACCGCAGTTCGCGCCCGGCCGCAACGCAATGGACTTTGCCGGCGGCTTCGCCGGGCAGCCCGCCCACGACCGTCCGCCGCCGCAGCTCTTTGCGATGGCCGCTGGCGGTATGGGAGGGGGAGGAGCCCCTGGTTACGGTGCCGGGGCTGGCGGAGCCGGCGGGGCCAGCGGCGCGCCCCCGATGGGCAAGTACGGCACCCTGCGCGTGATGAGTGGCAATGACCAGGGCAAGGTCATTGAGCTCAATCGCCCTACGACCAGCGTCGGTCGTGGTGCGGATCAAATGCTGGTTATCGCCGACATCGCGGTGTCGCGGCGCCACCTGCAGATTCAGATGACCTCGTCGGGTTATCGCATGCAGGATCTCGGCTCGCCGAACGGCACCATGGTCAATGGCAAGCGCGTCGCCGAAGTTCAGCTGATGGACGGCGACCAGATCGAGCTCGGCAACTCGCTGCTCCGTTTCGAGCACCCGCCGTCGCGGCCACAGCCTGAGCCGCAGCCGATGGCTCCACCGGCCTACGCCGCCCCGGTGCAGCAGCAGCCGATGGGTTATCCGCCGCCGGGCTATCCGCCTCAGCCGGTGCCGGGTTATCCGATGCAGCCGATGGCCCCGCAGCCGATGATGCCTGGCTATCCACCCGGCCCACCGTCTGTGGTGCAGCCGCTGGCGATGGCTCCGCCGGTGCAGTCGCAGTCGGTGCCGCAGCCCTCGCTGTTCATGGAGCCCAGCGCCATCGCCATGTCGACCGCTGGCCCGCTGGCCTTTCTGCAGAGCGAGCAGAAGCAGCGCATGTACTTTGGCGTCCTTGGCGGCGCGCTGCTGGTGGGCCTGATTGGCCTTACCGTGACCTCGCTGCGCAGCGGCAATCCCCAGAAGGCCATCGACAAGGCGACTGAGCTGTACGTCGCGGGCACCAAGGACTTCACCGCCAGCCACTACGACACGGCGCGCAAAGCCTTCGACGAGGCGCTCAAGCTGGCGCCGGACTCGGCTGAGATCAAGCACTACATCGAGGCCTGCGACGCCGAAGAGAAGACGCGCAAGCTGATCGAAGCGGCCAAGAAGGACCTCGAAGATCGCAAGTACGCCGAGGCCATCCGCGTCTTCGCCAAGGTGGACAAGACCTCAGTGCAGTATGAGGACGCCCAGCAGCAGGCCCGCAGTGCCCGTCGCGAGGCGGTCAAAGAGATCGTCAGCCAGGCCAATAGCCTGGCCCGTAGTGACGCCGCCGCAGCCCTCGAAAAGATCAACAAGGGCCTCGAAGACATCGATCCCGACAACGCCGAGCTGCAGGAGCTCAAAGGCAAGCTTGGCAGTGCGCCGACCAAGGCTGCGCCGCCGCCTACTCCGCCCCCAGAAGAGCCCGTGAAGGAAGAGCCCAAGGAAAAGCCCGAGCCGAAGGAAAAGCCCAAGGCCGCCTCGAAGCCTGAGAAGGCCGAGAAAGCTGAGAAGGCCGAGCCGGCCGCCGGCGGTGATCTCGCCAGCAACAAGCAAGCGCTGGGCGCCTACAAGAGCAAGGACTTCGCGAGCGCCATCAGCGCCATGAAGTCGGTCAAGGGGCCGAAGGCAGCGCAGACGGTCAAGGACCTGGAAGAGGTCAAGGCTAAGAACGATCAGGGCAGCAAGGCCGAGGGCAGCAATCCCTCGGGCGCCGCTGCTGCCTACAAGGCTGCTGGCGATGCGGACAAGCGCCTGGGCGGCTACCTGGCTAGCTACTTCAGCGGCAAGGCGAGCTCGGCGGGATCCGCGAAACCGGCCGGTGGTGGTGGCGGTGGGGCGAAGCCCGCGGCTCCGGCGGGTGGCGGCGATCCGGCCAAGGATGGTGAGGCCGACAAGCTGCTTGGGCAAGCCAAGGGCCTGGTCAGCAAGAATCCGGCGCAGGCCCGAACGCTGTGCCGCAAGGTCATGCAGCTTTACAACAACAGCCCGAAGAATCCGAAGGTCCAGGAAGCGTATCGGCTGCTCAACAGCATCAAGGGCGGCAAAGACGACGACGACGACTTCTAGGCCCCCCGCTGCGCTCGGCAGCTTGCCTCCGTCCCCGGTTTCCTCCTCTCTCGCGTCGCATCTCCTCTCCGCTGTAAATCCCCCTCCACGGTCCTTCGCTCGCTGCGGCCTCCGCTGGCTAGCGGCGGTGGTTTCCTGCGCATGCTGCGCTGCCCCCGGACGTACGTCCGCACGCGGCCCTGCGAGTTCCCAGTTCGGGGCGCCCGATCGAGCCTGCTACTTCCGCTCCCATAGCCTGACATCAGCGCCCATCTGAACCGCTGCCTGGCTGGGCTCTTTTCTGCGCGCTCAGCGACGGGAATCGCGTCGAACTGAGCGCTTGAAGCCTGGGCCTCCTGCGGAGCTGCTGAGTGCTGTCAACTTTTTGCATCAGTTCGTACTTTTCGCTTGCATGGATTCTATTGAATGGAATACATTCAAATCAGTTGAACGAACCGCTCGCGTAAATCAAGAAATTCGCGCCTGCCTTCTCGATGAGTGACGGCTGGCGCGACGGGGAAACACCGCGTGGGGCGGGGCCGCCGATGAGAGCTGGGGTGGTCACGCGGTGCGCCAAACAAGCAAGCGAAGGGCAGGGGGATCGTCGTGTTTACCGAGCTGATCGAAGACCTAGGAAAGACGCGGGTTGCGGCCATGGTGCGTGCAAGCAGCAAAAAGACTCGGAAGTCGTCCGCGCTCGGGGCGGAAGCAGCCGCTGCGAGTCTGGGCAAGCGTCGTAGCGAGAGCGACGGTGATGGCGCCCTGCTCGCAGACGACGTGCTGACCGAGATCGAGCAGCGTCACCCCGAAGGCATGAGCCTGTCGCAGATCATCGAGACCTTCGTCCGTCAGGGCTTGCACCTGTCGGAAGCGACGTTTCGCAAGTACGTGCAGCTGGGCCTCTTGGGCCGCAGCCGGCGCGTCGGGCGCAAGGGCAAGCACCAGGGCTCGCTCGGCGTCTATCCCGCGACCACGGTGCGGCGCATCAACGTCATCAAGCAGATGATGGCCGCCAACTACACCATCGAAGACATTCAGCGCTCGTTCTTGCGGTTCACCGATGAGATCGAAGCGCTGCAGCGTGGGCTGAGTCAGCTGGTCTCCGGCTTTGAGCTGGAGCTCAAGCGCGGCAACTTCACGGCGGAACAGCGCCGTGGGCTGGAGCGCGAGATTCGCACCACGCAGAAACTCGGCGACGAGCTAGTTGGCCGCGTCGAGTCGCTAGAACGACAGCTGGTTTCTCCGCTTGAGCGAGCAGCGCGCGAGCGGGCGTTTGGCGCCGGGTCCAAAGGGGGCGCTGAGGAACTTCTTTAGTCCCGTCAGGGCGGGGCTGAGTTTGCATTTGGAGGGAGTCGTATGCACGAGGACACCATGGATGCGTTCGCTTCGGCTGAGCTGGTTGGCACGAGCACGCAAGAGGGACAATCTGATGGTCTGGTCGACGGCGAGCGGCCAGTGCGGCGCCATCGCAAGCGCTCGCGCAGCAAGACCATTGCGCCACGTCGGCTGACGAAGGAAGAGCTGCGTCTGAGCCAGACGCTGGCCACGCCTGAGGCTGAGCGCCCGCTGGTCCGCGCCGACTGCGGCAGTGGCCCACGGCCGTGTCCGTGGGTGTCATGCAAGTACCATCTGTTTTTGGATGTGAACCCCGAGACCGGAAGCATCAAGCTCAACTTTCCGGACTTGGAGCTCGAAGATATGCGCGACACCTGCGCGCTGGACGTCGCGGATCGCGGCGGCATCACGCTGGAAGAAGTCGGCGAGATCCTGAACCTGACCCGCGAGCGCATTCGCCAGGTTGAGGTGCGCGGACTGGTCAAGCTGCGTCAGGTCAGCCCGGATGGCGACATCGGTCGTGATCTTGGGCGTGACCTTGGGCGTGACCTTGGGCGAGATCTACCGGCGCTGCACGGCGAGTAGCGCTTAGCGCCGCAGGAGCACGTACACCGCTCCGGCGCCGCCATCGGTGGGGCGAGCCGTCGCAAAGGCGAGGACCGAGCGGCTAATGCGACCGCGGGTAAGCCAGATCCGCACGCTTTCTTTGAGCACCGGAATCTGATCTTTGGAGTTGAGCCCGCGGCCGTGGACGATGAGCACGCAGCGCCGGCTGCGCAGGCGGGACTCGTGAAGGAAGCCCTCGACTCGGATGCGGGCTTCGTCGCGCGTCATACCGTGCAGATCGACGTGACCCTGAATCGCAAAGTCGCCGCGGCGTAGTCGAGCGAGCAGGCGGCGATCGAGTCCGGCGGCGATGCCTTCGATGTACTCATCGGTGTCGCTGATGTCGAAGCTGCCGGTGCCATCGACCAAGTCCGAGAGCTGGGCATACGCCTCGGCGTCTTCGGACTGACGGATCTGCGCTTCGCGCGCCTGCTCGACGGGAAGCTCGCGACCCCGACCGGGGCGTGGGGCGGCTGCACCGCGCTGCACGCCGGACATCTCGCGCGCAAAGAGCTCGGCATCCGACAGGCTCTCTTCCTCGCGCGTGTGCGCCACGGGCTTCGCCACCGGGCGAGCTGGGGGGGCGGGCTTGGCCTGCGGGGCGACGAGGGCCAAGAGCTCTTTGCGGGCTGCCGCGAACGGAGCGTTGAGCGGCGGCGGCTTGCTCTCACCTGAACCACCGCCACCTGGTTTCTTCATCGACTTTTTGAGCTGCGCCATCAAGAACTACTGATAGCGCAACTTGGCCCCTAAGCGCTGCTGATCTGCGGGGCCTCCCCTCGATGGTGGCGCTCTCTCGCTGTCGTTGCTTTCGCCGAGGCCGACCCGTAACATAGGTTGCCTCATGTCGCTGACGCCGCATTCGTCGCTTGGTAAGCCGGCTGCGCTATCGGAATTTCCGGTGGCGTTTGGCCGCTACCTGCTGCTCAAGCGCCTATCGCGCGGCGGCATGGGCGAGATTTTTCTGGCCAAGCTCGGCGAGATCAAAGGCTTCGAGAAGTTCGTCATCATCAAGAAGATCCTGCCGCAGCTCGCTGAAAACGAAGACTTCATCAACCGCTTCATCGACGAAGTGCAGATCGCCATCAAGCTGCACCACGTCAACATCGCGCAGGTCTATGAAGCGGGCACCGTCGACAAAGAGTACTTCCTGGCCATCGAGTACATCGAAGGCCGCGATCTGCGCCGCATTATCCGTCGCTGCAAGGAGCTCGGGCGGCGGCTGCCGATTGATCAGTGCGTGCACATCGCGCGCGATATGGCGGCTGGCCTGGCCTACGCCCACCGTCGTACGGGACCCAAGGGGCAGGCGCTGTCGCTGGTGCACTGCGACATCTCGCCGCCGAACCTCATGGTGTCGTATGAGGGCGAGGTCAAGGTCATCGACTTCGGCATTGCCCGCAGCGCCATCCGAACCGCGGACTCGAACCCCAACATCGGCTTTGGCAAGTTCGGCTACATGGCGCCCGAGCAGCTTCTGCGCGGGGGCGTCATCGACCGTCGGACCGACATCTACGCCGCCGGCGTGGTGCTGTATGAGCTCTTGACCGGCGACCGCCTGTACCAGTTTCCTGAGGGGACGGACTACCGCGCCATGGCCCGCGCAGTGTGCCAGGGCAAGTTCGTGCCGCCGTCTCAGAAAGACCCGGCGATTGACTCGGTGCTGGATGCGATTGTCTGCAAGGCCTTGGCGACGCGACCGGAAGACCGCTACCAGTTCGCGGAAGAATTCCGCGATGCCCTGCAGCAGAAGCTGTATCAGCTGAACCCGACGATCTCGACGGACACACTGGCGCACACCATGGACGATCTGTTCGTGGGCGAGCGCAACACTGAAACCGAAGAGCTCAACCAGATGCGGGCCGTCGACGCGGCGGCCTATCGCGACGAGCTGACCGAGGCGGTGGGGCACACCGTCACCTTTGCCCGCGCGCTCGAAGACGGTCGCGTCCCGGCGGCACCTGCGGCCGAGGGCGATGCCGACGATGCGAAGACGACAGCGATGCCGCATACCGATGCGGCTCGGGGCGCTGCGCCGCCGGGCTCGGGGACGCCTTCGGTGATTGTCTCGTCGGGAGCGCTGCGCCCGTCGGCGATGAGCGGGCAGGCGGCGGTGGTGCGCGCGCAGTCAGGCGCGGCTCCCGCGATGTCAGGGCGGGCGGGGCAGTCGATGACCGCGGCGGTGGTGCCGCAAGATCCGCCCGACAGTCCGTGGCGAACGGCGCGCTGGGGGGTGTTGGCCTTCCTGCTGGTCTTCGCCGGTGGCGGCGTTTGGTGGCTGCGGAACCGGCCAGCGGTGAGTGCGCTCAACGGCAGCAACCGACCGATTCCGCCGATCGAAGGACCTGCGCCCCCGGCCCCGGTGGTGGAAAACCTGCCCCCGCCAGCGCCCCCGCCTCCCGTGGTTACGCCTCCGCCAAAGCCGACGGCTCCCGAAACACCGACGGTCAAAAAGCCGGTGCGTCCGACCCTGCGTCCGCGACCTGCCACTCCCCGGGTCGAAGACACCTCGCCCGCCGCCATCGAGAAAAAGCGCCTGGAAGTCGACCGCAAGTTTCAGCAGGTCAAGGCCGAGTATCTCGACTTCAAGAAGAACTTTGGCAGCCGCCTCGAAGACCGCTGGCAGGGAATCCTCAGTGACATCGCCCTCGGTCGCCGCGATCAGGGGTTGAGCGACGCGCTCGATGCCCTGCGTCGCGACATGAAACAGATCCGCAGCAAGAACGAATAGCCCCAGCCGCGTGGCTCAGGCCGGTCGACCTGCGGTCGTGCGCCGAGGCTGCGTCCAAGAGACCATCGATCATGCCTTCTGCGCCTCCGTCCTCGTCATCTGCCGCCCCGATTCCCGCCCCTGCCGACCTGACTGCGCCGTTTGCGCTGCGTCCCCGTCAGCTGCTCCTCGCGCTTTTGTTAGCGGGGATCCTGGTGGCCTGGGGCGATGTCTTCCTGGCGGTCGAGCGCGCGACGTTACCGGTGCCCACCAGCAGCCTGCTGGCAGCGCTGAAGGCGGCCGTCGGGTTCTACGGCCTGCCGGCGTTTCTCTGCGGGCTGGTGCTGGCCTGGATCTACTCGGCCCTGCTCTCGCTTTATGGGCCGTCGCTGTTTGGTCGCTGTCAGCAGGCCTGGCAAGACGAAGCGACCGACGTGCAGCTTACGGCGGCACTGCTTTCGTCGCTGGGCGTGCTGAAGATCTTCGCCATCGTCCTCTTCGGTTTTCTGCGCTTTGCCGCCTTTGAGATGCAGAACCGGCGCAACGGCGCGCTGTCGGCGGTGCTGGTGGCAGTGGCGGCGCTGCCCGTGCTGTCGACGCTGGGATTTCCGCTGTACGTCATCCTGCGGCGAGTGGTGGTGATCTTGCCGCGACCTCGGCTGCTGTGGACCCTGGGACTGTGCCTGGCGGGAGCGCTGCTGGTGGCGGTGGCGGCGGTGCTCTCGGTCGACTGGCGCATCATCCACTTTGGACCGTGGAAGGCGCTAGGTGCGACGGGGCTGGGCACTGTGCTGCTGTTGTGGGCACTGGGCCGTCGTGGCGCGGGCTCGGTGCGGCGTGTGACGCTCGAACTCTTGGTGCTCGCGGGCTCGCTGCTGTTTGTCGCGACCTCGCTTTTGCAGACGCTGCGCGGTTTTGGCGAAGAGCCCCGCTCGCGTGCCCTGATCGCCGAAGAGACCGCGGGGGCGCGCTTCTTCTTCAAGCGTTTTCAGGCCCTGTACGATCGCGATGGCGACGGTTATGCCGCCCGTCTGGGGGGCGGTGACTGCAACGACCACGATCCCGATGTCCACCCGGGAGCCGAAGACGAGCCGGGCAACGGTCGCGACGAGGACTGCGATGGGCAAGACGCGACGCCGCCTGCGATCGAGCCGCCGCCGCCTGCTCCCGCCCTCAAGCCGGCTGCATCCGCGGTGCCGAGTCCGTCGAGTCCGCCCAGCGCGGCTCGCTTTGCCGGTAACTGGTTGATCATCACCGTCGATACGCTACGCGCCGACCGCATCAAGCCAGAGGTCGCACCGGTGCTGGCCGAGCTTGCGGGACGCAGTGCGCACTTCACGCAGGTCTACGCTCAGGCGCCGAACACGCCGCGCAGCTTCCCTTCGTTTCTGACCTCGCGCCTGCCTTCGGAAGTTCACTTCGTGAAACAGTCGCTGAACTTTTCGCCGCTCACCGGCAAGGACGCGACGCTGTTTAGTGGGCTGGCGGCGGCGGGCGTGACGCCCTATGGCGTCTTCTCGCACTTCTATCTCGAAACCAAGACCAACCTCGGCACCGGCTTTGCCGAGTGGCAGAACCCGACGGCCCGCAACCTCAAAGAGTCGAACAGCGACATCGCCGCGCCGCGCATCACGCAGGCCGTCATCGACAAGCTCAAGCGGCTGGCCGCGGCGGGGCAGGCGACGCCGGGCTCGCGCTTTGTGCTGTGGACGCACCTCTTCGACCCGCACAGCACGTACATGGATCACCCCGAGTATCCAGTGCCCAAGGGGTGGAAGTTCATGGAGGCGCGCTACGACGCCGAGGTGCAGTTCACCGACAAGCACATCGGCCTGATCTTGGGAGCGCTGCGCGATGCCGGTCTCGCCGACAAGACGGCCGTCGTGGTCTTCGCCGATCACGGTGAGGCGTTTGGCGAGCACAAGCTCGGCGGCGAGCCGCTCTACTTCCACGGCGAGTCGCTTTACAACGAAGTCCTGCGCGTGCCGCTTCTGATCCATGTGCCCGGCAAGGGACCGCAGGTGATCAGCGAGCGGGCTAGCCTGATCGACCTGGCTCCGACGGTGCTGGAGCTGGCGGGAGCGCCGCTGCCGACCAGCTTCCGCGGTCGCTCGCTGGCGAACCTGGTGTTGGGCGAGCCCTTGCCGGCTGGCACCCCGCATCCACCGGCGGTGGCCGAGATGCTGCCCTGCACCGCGTGGCCGAAGAACGAGCGCGCCATCATCGATACGATTGATGGCGTCGAGTACGCGCTCTACGCCAAGTTCACCGACAACCTGAGCGAGCTGTACAACCTGCGCGACGATCCCAAGCAGCAGAAGAACCTGGCCCTCAGCGAGTCGGCCAAGGTCCGCGAGCTCCTGCGCCGTCACGCCGAGTACATCCAGAAGAAGCACTAGGCCGTGTCCGCCCCGATGGACCCCGGGGAGCGCTACCACTTCTCACCCGCGGTCTATCTGCTCATCGCCATCATCTTTGGCGGGGTCGGTGTGCTGCTGGCCGCATCGATGGTGCAGAGCGTGAACGAGTGGCGGCTGGCCCCCGCTGTGCCCCGCGTCCTCTCAGTGGCCGAGGCGACGGCGATCGTCGAACCGGGTCCGGTGGCTTGGGTCAGGCTCAGCGATGGGCGCCTGCAGTGCGAGCGGCCGCTGCAACGTCCAAGCTCCTCGTATACCTATGGCGTGGTTTCTGGCCCGACGGGGCAGCGCCTGCTTTTGGCATTTGTCGGAGGAAACGCGCCGCTCTGTCCCGCGGGAGCGGCCGGTCCCTTTGCTGGCCGATTGGTGCGTCGCGAGGTCGGCGATTCGCTGCCCGTCGGGGTGTCCTGGGACGACTTCAGCAACGAGCACCCCGATGGACCCGCCTACATCCTGTGGACCGACTGGACGCCGCCACGCGGGGTTGGTGATTTTCTGCTGGGCCTCCTGATCGGCGTCTTCACGCTGTTTTTCTTGGCCGGGGGGACGGCAGCGCTGTGGGGGCTTTTCAGTGACTGGCGGGCGCTGCGGCGACCGCGTTCGGCGCGCTTGGTTGGTGTGCGCTTTCGACTGCCGCTGTCGACCGGAGCCTCGGCGCTGCAGTACTTCAGCGTCAGCTATGGTGTGGCGCAGGCGGCGGTGTTCGGCGGACTGTTTTTCTTGAGCGTGATGCCCGACTGGCTGGGCGTGATCATCGGCGTGCTGGCGGGCTTTTGGGTGCTCGCCACCTTCGGGGTTTTTGTCGAAGGGTGGAAGCGGCGGGCCAGCGATCTTCTGCTCGCGGATGAGGCTTGCGAGATCCGCGGCGGACCGCTTGACGGCACACAGCACTCGTTGGTCGAGACGGATGCCGATTTCTGCCGCCTCGATGAGCATGCCCCGCGGGACGACGGGGACATCCTGCAAGCGCATCAGACGCTGCGCATTCGTGGCGAGACCGCGGCGATCAGCCATGAGCCCAGCGAAGATCGCTCGCTGCGCTCGATAGCCGAGACGCTGCAAGGTCTGGCCAGCCGCCCGTCAGTAACTGATACCGGGCCCGCGGCCACCGGTTCGCAGCGCTTGGCTGTTGTGCACTGTCCCGGTTGTGGCGCACCTGTGCCGCCGCGGCTGCAGGGGACCTGCCCCTACTGTGCCCACGCCATCGTGCTGCCCGATGCGGTGCGGCTGCAGCTTCAGGCCCAAGCCGCCCACGAGCACGACCGCATCGACAGCGAGCACTTGCTGCGCAAGGTCCTGCGGCAGCCACCCGCCTGGCGCATCAACACCACCTTGCTCTTGTTCCTGCCGCCGCTTGTCCTCAGCTGGCCGGTGGCGGGAGCCGTCTTCGATGAGTTCTATCAAGGCCGCCATGTGCTGCGCCCATACCACGGCCTCTCGCTGGCGCTGGCCGCGCTGTGCAGCAACCTGGCGCTGGGGTTTCTGTTGCGAGCTCAGGTGGCGGCGCGGGCAGCGGTGCGGGTCATTGCCACCCACTTTGCGGCCCGTCGCCCGACTCGTCGTGGGGGGCCGCCCGACTGCCGCGTCTGCGGGGCGCCGCTGCCTGTCGAGGCGCAGCGTCTCTTGGTGCTGTGCGGCTACTGTCAGGCGGAAAACGTCACCGGCCTCAACCTGGTGCCGGTGGCCGCTGCGCAAGCCGACCAGCTAGGCGAGCTTCGCGGAGCGCTGATCGAGCGACTTCAGACGCGGCGTCGCTTTCGTCGCTTGTCGCTGCTCGCGTTGCTGCTTTTGGGGTTGGCTGGCCTGTCGCTGTGGCCGGTGCGCAGCGCGCTGCGGGCTCGCCCGACGGTGCCGGTTCGTAGCGCGTCGCCCAAGTAGGCCAGGCATGGTTTGCAGTGAAGAGACGGCAGGAGTGAGTCAGCGGAGAGGACAGGCGGAGGGAGCGGGAGCGGAGGGCGGAGGGCCTAGTTGGCGGGGCGGAGCTGGAAGGGATACGAGACGATAACCACGCCACCCTGGGGCTTGCTGAACTGCCAGCGGCGAACGGCGTCGGCGATGCACTGCTCACCGTTGTGGTTGGCCAGGGTCGAGCTCTCGATGGCGCTGGTCATCACCTGGCCCATGCCGCCGATGGCGAACTTGACGACGACGCGGCCGTTTAGCGAGGAATCACGGGTCAGCTCGCGCTCGTAGCAGTACTTCACTTCGTTCATGTGCTGGCGGATGACGCGGCGAATCAGCTCCTTGTCGAGCGAGCCGAGCACCTGCGGCTGCCCCACGCTCCACTCGGGCGTCTTGGCGCGGTGATCCGCGAGCTTGGCCACACCGGGGCGGCCGTAGCCCGGCTGTCCGCCGTTGCGACCGACTGTGCCGATGTTGCCGAGACCAATCGTGCCGTCGCCGCGACCATCGGCGCCGGGGCCGACGCCGACCAGGCCGACGCCGCCGTTGCCGTAGGCGTCGGTGTAGTCCGCACCGTCAAGGTTCGCCATGGCATCGACCGCATCGTGACCCAGCGCCTCGCTCTTCATCACCGAGTTCAGAGCCGCCAGCGAGCCGCCGCTGAGGATTCCCAGCACGCCCATCTTCGATGCCGCCGCCCGGGCCAGATCCGCCTTCATCTTCGGATCGGGATTGTTCTTGGGACCGGCGACCGCGTACGCCGCGCGGGGCTTCACCTGCGCCTCAGGCTTGCCCATCTTGCCCGACGTGCCCTTGGCCGCCTTGCCACCGGCGCGCTCCTGCTTCTGCTGTAGCTCTTGCTTCAACCACGGGGCCAGCTCGTCCTTCTGCTCCGGCGGCTTCACCATGAAGCGCACCAGCTGATCGTTGCTAAAGGCATCCAGGGCCAGCGAGTGCGGGTCGGGGGGCACCGCGAACATGATCGCCAGCATCGAAGCCGCCGCGGCCAGCACCCCACCGGTATAGGCCTGCGTCCGCCAGTCAAAGCGCAGCGGCGCCGGATAGTGACGTGGCCGCGCCACCGAGCGCAGCAGGAACGTGCAGCCCTCGTGCTGCAGGCGGAGCTGACCGCCCTCGGGCAGATTGAGAGCAAAGGCGCCCTGCAGGTTCTCAGCCGGCTGCGCGGCCTGACTCTCGCGCAGCTCATTTAGCGTCGTGCTTTTGCCCTGCGCTGACAGCTCGCCCTGCATGCTCTCGGTGAACACCGCCTCATAGCCGCTGCCGTTGCTGCGCAGGATCGGGAAGCGGACCAGCGGCAGGCGCTCCGCGGCGACATGGAAGGTCGCGTTGGCATCCGAACCAATCGTGAACTCGTTATCACGCCGCTCGGACGAAGCGCGGTGCAGACCAAAAAGGAGTGCGCCCAGTCCACAAAAAAGGAGTCCGCCGGCCGCCGCATCGCGAGTGTGTCCAGCTGCCTGGCTCACCGACGCGCGCAGGGTCGGTTGGCCACTTTCCTGCGCGGCTTTTTCCGCCACGACATGCGAGTAACTATCGGCGAACAGCGCGCCCACTCCCAAGATCGCGAAGGCCGCGCCGCCCAACAGGCCCTTGGTCATGCGGCTCAGGCGACCGGCCTGGGGGTTGTCGAAGTGACGCACGGCCATCACGGCGTCGTCGAACACGGCGGCGACCTCGATGGCCTTGGCGCCGTCCTGCGTCTCAGTCTGTTCGGCGATTTGGACCGGCACCTGCGGGGCCGACACCACCGTGCGAACGGACTCGGTGATTCCGATGTTGCTAGCGATGCCCTGGGCGACGGTATTCTGCGTGGTCATGGTGTCCTCCCGACCGGGTGTCTTTGTTCATCACCACGGTCATGGCTAAGGACAGCCGGGGGCGCCCCGGGTTCCGAACTTTTTTCAAAATAGGAATCGGACGATTTCCGTCGCTGATTCGCGGGATTACGCGATCTTGGACGGGCGAAATTTTTCTGGGAACTTGTGCCCGAACGCGGTGACTAAGTCCCCTCTTTTTGCTCCGCCCGCCCGCGATTTGGGCCGCAGCGCCGTCCTATTTGCTCGGCAGCTCGACGGGCCCGAGATACGGCTCGGGATCGCGGCGCTTGTAGTACGCACCGGTCGCCTTTTTTTCCGCCAGGGTGGTGAATTCATAGCGGTAGCGGGTGGCGCGAAGCTGCTGCGGTTTGCGGCCGAAAAACGGGTCGCGCTCGCTATCCAGTAGCCACCGCACATCGGGCGAGCCCTGCAGCAGGCGAATGCACAGCGCGTCCAGCCAGCCCCCGCGACGGTACGGTCGCAGCGCCGCGAACCACATCTGCCAGTCGAGACGCGGCTGATGCGGGGCGCTAAAGCGCGGCCTGCGATCGAGCGCTCCCGGCTTGTACTTGAACTCGTAGGGCAGCCACGTCACGCCATCGACGCTGCCTTCGAGCACGATCTCTGGACGCTCCCGAGTCATCACGGCGAACAGGCCATAGCGATTGACGGCGTGGATCGCCGACGAATACTCCAGCGCTCGCAGCGCCGTTTCTGGCACGCGTTCCTCGGGCAGGAACATCAGCGCCGCTTGCACCAGCGACAGCGGCACCAGCAGCACGAACCACAGGCCGCGCACCGCCATCGCGACCTGAGCCCCCCGTCGGTTCCGCGCTTGGTTCGGCGCGGGCGGCGGATGATCGCTGGCCAAAAGCAGATCACTGCCGTCGGGCTGGGGCTGCAGGTAGGCCCACAGGCGCTCTGGCAGCAGGCGACGAATCCAGGCATCGGGCAACAGCGGGAAGACCAAGACGGCAGACAGGAAGTTGAAGAAGCCGTAGTTGCCGGTGGCTGCGATCAGCCCCTGCAGCCCGATCAGCGCCAAGGCCGCCCAGCGTCGAACTATCCAGCGGCGCAGAAGGAGGAATGGCACGGCCAGCTCGATGATAAACATCGTCGCGGTGGCGAGCTTTTTCAGGCCAGAGGGAAGCTGATGCGCGTAGTAGGCAAACGGCGTCGGCAGCGGCTGCGTGAAGAAGTGATAGTCGAGCGCGCTGAGATCGCGCCACACTGGATCCTGCGAAGCCAGCTTGGCCCAGCCCGCCGCGAACATGAAGCGCAGAAGCAGCCAGGTGAGCAGCCAGCGACCCACCGCGACCGGCGGGCGCAGCGTCGGACGAAGCCCCGGCCGGTGCAGCACCAGGGGCAGCGACCACAGCGCGGTCTCAAGCAGCAGCGAGTCCCACTGAAACGACATGAAGTCGCGGCCGACGCCCACCAGCGACAGGTAGCAGAGCCAAGCCCCGCAGAGCGCCAAACCCTCGCCAAGGCCCAGGGTCAGCAGCAGGGCGCATAGCAGGCCCAGCGTGCCGACCAGCTGCAGGGCATTGTCGCTGGCCCCCAGCCAGAACAGGGTCGGCAGCAGGTAGAAGCGCTCAGCACCGACCTGCATCGAGACCGCCCGCAGATAAGGCGCGGCGGGCAAGAGACCTCGTGCCCCGACCAGGCCCAGGAGCTGTGGCCACAGCGACGCAAATGCCAGCAAAAAGCTGAGTCCCAGGCCGCGTAGAAACAGCCACTGCGACAGCGTGCCCTCGGGCCAGCTGCCCGGCTGGCCTTCGCTCGACGGGGCGGGGGGCGGCGGCGCAAGTGCCCGGAGCACGTACCCCACCCCTCCACGCAGGGGCGCCCACATTCTCGCTGTGCTGGCGGTTGCCATCGTCGCTGGGCCTCTCTCCGCGGCGGGGCGGTTGTGGGCTCAGGGTAGCGCAGACAGTCGCCCACTCAGGCGCGAAAATCGGCGATACTGAACACAATGGACCGAAGAGCCTTCCTCACCAACGTGCTTACCGCGATGGGCAGCACGGCCCTCATCCCGCTGGCCGATCTGGACCGACGAGCCAACGCTGGGCGCAAGACGTTTTGTGGCCCGGACAAGAAGCGCAAAGCCAACGTCTGCACCGTGCGACTGCTGGGGACGGTGCCGTTCTTCAAGGCACGCAGCGCCGACGCCGGCCAGTGCTGGCTGGCCTGTCTGCAGATGGCGAGCAAGTTCCACGGCTTCGCGGTGCCGGTTCCCAACCTGCTCCAGGACCTCTACGACAACAAGCTGAGCAAGAACCCATGGCTGGATTTGTCGATCAACACCAAGCCAGTGCACGACGAAAGGAACAAGCCCGTGCAGCTCGTGCTGGAGTCGCTGCAGGTGCGGGCGGCCGAGGCGGCGGAGCTTCTCTCGGAGAATAATCCGATCATCATCGGCAGCATGGGCCATCCGGTGCTGCTGACCAGCATGACCTACACCGGCGATCTGCTGGGGGGCATGACGCTGATCGATGCCACCGTCCTCGATCCGGCGCCCGGCAAGGGCACGCGAGTCGTTAGCTCACCCGACTGGATCAACGTCAGCTTCGCCACGCGAGTGGGAGTGAAGAAGAAATAGGCATGGAGTCCAGCATCGGGCCATATCGGCTGCTTCGAAAGATCAGCCGCGGCGGCATGGGCTCGGTATACGAGGCGCTGCACACGACCATCGAGCGTCGCGTCGCCATCAAGATCCTCGACCGGGCCAGCAGCAAGAACAGCGATATGAGCGCGCGCTTTCTCAATGAGGCGCGGGCGGTCAATCGTGTCGCCGATCCCGGCCTGGTGCAGATGTTTGATCATGGCCTGCTGCGCGACGGCACGGCCTACATCGTCATGGAATACCTGGAGGGCGAGACGCTGAGTCGTCGCCTGCGGCGGCTGCGGCGGCGCATGCCTGTTCAGGACACCCTGCGCTTCTTGCGTCAGTGCGCCGAGACGCTGACCGCGACGCATCAAAAGGGCATCATCCACCGCGATCTCAAGCCCGATAACATCATGATCGTGCGCGATCCCGCCGTCGCTGGTGGCGAGCGTACGAAGATCCTCGACTTCGGCATTGCCAAGCTGCGCGAGAGCGTGCCGACCAAGGCCACCAACACCCACAAAGATCTGCTGATGGGGACGCCGAGCTATATGTCTCCCGAGCAGTGCCGAGGGGCGGGTGGGGTCGATGAGAAGACCGATGTCTATTCGTTGGGTGTCGTGCTGTATCGCGCGCTGGCGGGACGGCCGCCGTTCGTCGCGCCTGGCGCCGGCGACACCATGGCCCAGCACATCTATCAAGACCCGCCGCCCCTTGCCGAGAAGGCGCCGTGGCTTCCCGGCAGCTTGACCTTGCTCGTCCACCGCATGCTGGGGAAGGACAAGGATGGCCGCCCGTCGATGGCCGAGGTCGCGGCCTCGCTGGCCCAGCTCGGCGAGGAGCTTGCGAGCTTTGCGCTCCCCGAGTTCCCAGAAGAGCCCTCGCAGAGTGGCGTGGTGGTGGCGGAGGAAGCGGCGGACGATCTCTCGGGCCCCAGCCAGACCGACGGCGAAGCGGGCGAGGATGAGGAAGACGAGGTCCTTGACACCATCGCCGTCAGCGAGAGCGCGCAGTCGCTGCAACCGCCGCTTGGCGATGGAGCGCTGAGCTCAAATTCGCAGAGCGCGCCGTCCTTGCTGGGCTGGTCGGTCTCAAACACCGGGCAGGGCCAGACCGCGCCACGGCTGGGTGGGCGCTGGCTTGCACCCGTCGCTGCTCTGTCGCTGGTGGTGCTGGGGGGCGGGATCTTGGTCGCGCGCTTTTTCTATTCGCCGGCCGCGTCCGTCCGGCCCGCATCCTCCCCAGTGACCGCACCGCCCGTCGCGGATCCGCTCGCTCCCCGTCCGGCCCAACCCGCGGCGCCGACCGCTGCGCCAAGTCCAGTCAGCTGGACCGTCGAGAGCACGCCAGCTGGAGCCGATGTGGTGCGCGTCTCGGACGGCCAGCTGCTGGGCCACACACCCTGGCACACCGAGGTTCCCGCTGCTCAAGGCGCCGAAGAGCTGCGCCTGCGGCTGCCCGGTCACTTCGAGCACTTGGTGAGCCTGCCGCGCGGTGCTAGCTCGCACAGCCGCATCGCTCTTCTGCCGGTCGCCTCCCCTCAGGCCGCGGCCCCGTCCCCCGAGAAGCCCCCCGAGAAGAAGAGCCCACTGCCGGGCAAGAACAGCAGCAAGAACCCCAAGAGAGGCCATGTCAAGATCGTACTTGAGGACTAGCGCAGCTCCCGCCGGTCTGCCCCTGCTCGTGCTGCTTGCGATAGGCCTGTTTTCGATAGGCAGCGCGGCTGGAAAGGGCAAGCCTGACCCACAAGCGGCCGCCGCCGAAGAAGAGAGCAACGATCCCTGCCTGCTCGATGGGCTGTGTCGAGCCCACTACCTGCGGGCTCGCAACCTGTCGCGCGATGGCAACTTCGATGGCGCGCTCGCGGCGTATGAGGCGGCTTTTCGCCGTCGGTCGGTGCCCTGGCTGCTCATCAGCATCGGTCGCACCCTGCACAAGCTGGGTCGTCCCGCCGAGGCCATCCAGCAGTACCAGCGCTATCGCCAGGAAGACAAGAACCCCAACCCGACTCGCCTGTCGCGGATCGACGAATACACCAAGCAGGCCGAGGCCGATGTCGCGGCCGCCGCCAAGCGAGCCCCCGCGCCGACTCCTCCGCTCCCTTCAGATAACGGCGGGGATGCCAACACCGGCAAGACTGGCGCTGGCAGCAACACCGGGCCGGCTCCTTCGGGGGATAGCGGGACGACGGTCACCAAGCTCCCGCCGCCGCCGCCTTCTTCGACCACGAGTCCACCTGCGATCGACGCTGCCTCAGCGGCAGCCGCGCCGGGGGGGACTGCGCCTGGGGCACCGACCCCGCAGCCGCGCTGGAAGTGGCCGGGGCTGTGGATTGGGCTCGGTGTCAGCGGCGGCATGCTGCTTTTGGGCAGCGCACTTGGGATCGCCGCTCAGGCCAGCTCTTCTCAGCTTCGCGGCATGACCTACGTCGGAGTCAGCCCGACTTCCGATGTTGTGGCGCTGCAGGATCGGATTCGCGGCTTGGCGCTTAGCGCCGACGTCTTTTTTGCCGCCACCGCCGTCTCGGTAGGCGTCACGCTGGCCCTGACCTTTGCGCGCAAGCCCGCCGTCGAGCGTCCGGTGTCGCGGCCACTGCCTGGGCTAGAGGACCTCGACACCCCGCCCGTCGCATCGCCGCGGGGCGCGCCTGTGCCACCGACCTCGTCGGGGAGCTCACCCTCTGCGCCGGCCAAGGCCGAGCCCGCAGCGACCCCGTCGAGAGCCCCGGCAGCCAGCCCCGAGCTAGCCGCACCGGCCCCAAGCGCACCCAGCGCACCCAGCGTACCCAGCGCACCCAGCGCACCCAGCGCACCCAGCGCGCCGTCGAGTAGTGGGCCGAGCCCGGCCCCGGGGCTTGAGTCAGCCCCTGCTGAGGCCCCCGCGGCGACGGCAGCCCCAGTGCCCCCGGCTGCAGTCCCCGCCAGCCCCAGCCCTGCTGCCCCCGCCCCGTCGGCGAACAGCCCGTCGGCGAGCAGCCCGGCGGCGGGCGGCGGTTTCGCTGGCGAGAGCAAGCCGGCGACGCCAGCCAGTCCCCAGACGGGCAAGAGTGCCCCATAACCGAGCCCGCAGGCCAGCAGGTGACCTCGGGCAGGAGCGGACCCATGCAGCGTGATTGTGCCAGCCAGCCCTCTTCCCGTTCCCCCCGCGATGCCGTACGCCTCTTTCCGACCCGCGGCGGATTCCTGGGGATCCTCGTCGCGGCGCTGCTCGGTATCGGCTGCAGCCTGACCACCAAGACCGATGTCGGCGCCGGAATCGGCAGCCCTTGCCAAAGCGACGATCAGTGTCAGGCCGCCCGCTGCATGCCGCCCGTCGCCGGCACCAAGGCCACCGGTGGCATCTGTGCCACGACGTGCTTGGTCGACACCGACTGCCTGGCGGGCAGCGTCTGCGCCAAGGGCATGTGCCAGCTGCCGCTCACCGTCGGCGTCGCGCTGACCGGCAACGTCACCGAGCTAGAGGGCTGGACCTTCGCGCACGTGCAGGGCTTGGACCAGGCCTCCGCCGATCTCGGCTACGTCAGATTGGATAAGCGCTTTGGCCTGATCCCGGGAAATGTCCTCGAAGACATCGAAAATATTGCCAGGACGAACCAGGTCGTCATCGGAAATACGGTCGATTACATTCCAGACTTTCAGCGCGCCGCGCAGTCGATTCCTAATCGCAATTTTGTCTGCGTTGATGACGGCGTGTATATGACGGGAACGTCCAACTTTACGACGTACTGGATTCACCGCGCCCAGGCTTGGTACGCCGCCGGAAAAGTCGCCGCCAACGTCGCCAAAGATCGCCTGGGAGTGATTAGCGCATTTATTAACCCAGAAACCGTATTTGACGTCAATGCATTTACCCTGGGAGCGCGCACGGTAAAGCCAAATATCGTCGTCGAAGTCAGGCACATGGGATTCTGGTTCGATATCAATGATGCGCCGACGTATTCATATACACATAGCAACGGATCGACTCGGCAATACTTCCGCGAGGAATACCTGGCGGCACTTATGATCGACTCGGGCTGCGAGGTCATCGCCCACATCGGCAACACCCAGCGAACCGTCCGCTTGCTGGAAAAGCTGCGCGGGCAGGGACTGGCGCGCACCGATCAGTACAGCTTCGCCAACGACAACCAGAAGGGCTATCTCGATGGGACCGGCCTACCCATCCCGTCTTGCGTGGGATCGATCTACGAAAACTGGCAGCCGCTCTATCGCGATCTCTTCGAGGCCGTGCATCGCGGCACCTTCAATCCCATGAAGTCGCTCGACTACGACATCGACGACACCGACAACAGCCCGACCGGCGTTTCGATAAACCCCAGCGGCCCCGGCGACAGCATCGCCGCCCGCAAGATCGTCCAGGACTTGGCGCGGGCCAAGAACCCCTCCGCCCGCCAGCGCGTCCTCATGGGTCCCTACATCGTAAACGGCCAGCGCGATCGTGACCGCGACGGCATCCCCGATGCCAACCAGACCGTCGCCGCCGGCGAACTGATCGAAATCGCCGAGGCCAGCAAGATGTGCTGGTACGTCACCGGCGTCGTCGAAAAGTCGGTCCTTTCGGATCCCAAGTCCGCCGATCGCGCCGCGCTCGTCCCGGGTGGCTTGGTCCCCGGCTCGACCCAGCCCGGCTCCCGCGTCGCTTACCCCACCGACGACAAGCTCGTCATCCCCTCCGGCCTCAGCACCGAGTGTCTGGCGAATACGTTCTAAACGGCAGCGGCCCAGCAGCCGGCAGCGAACGAAGAACCCGTCGCCGCGCTACGCCCCCACCCACGTCCCATGGAAGCCAAACGGGACGCGCTGACGAGTGGGGATGATGGCGACCGGGGCGCCTGCGATGTCAATGGCGTCGAGCAAGAGGAGCTCGGAGTTTCCGGAGTCGGCGTGAAAGACAGTGGTGAGCAGGTAGCCATCGCCTTCGGCCGCCTCGGGACTGCGGGGGATGAAGATCGGCTCGTTGATGTAGCTGCTCTCGCCGAGGCTGCGGCTGCGCAGCGTGCGCGTCGCCAGGTCGATGTGCAGGACGGCGTTGAACAGGCCGCGGCCGCAGGTCGTGCCCAGTCGGCCGGCCAGGTAGCCGTGGCGGTGACGGCGCACGGCGTAGCGTGGATCGACGACTGGGAACTCGCAGGGCGTCTCGCAAAGCACCTCGCTGCGCAGCGCGCCGGTCTGCAGGTCTAGCCGCATCCGCGTCAGCTGTCCCGACGGATATTCGCTGATCGGTGGGTTAGGATTTTCGCCCCCGGGATCGAACAGCGGCAGGCGCGGGTAGCGCACGACATCCAGCACCACCGCATCGCCGTCGTCGAACGCGTTGAGCGGGTGATAGATGTAGCAGGTAGGGATCTCGTACCAGCGCTCGCGGCCGGCCGATTCGTCGCGCGGCACGACGCAGATGCGCGACCCAGCGGAAGGCTGCCAGCGGATGGTGTTGCTGCTCTTCATGTCATCCATGTGCAGCACAGCAGGCAGGTGATAGAAGATGGCGCGCGACTCGGTGACGCTGAAGTCGTGCATCATCGCGGCATACGGCGTCGGCACATCGCGTCGCAGCTTAAGAGCGCCGTGTCGATCAAAGACGTAGTAGGTCAGGCCGCCGCGATCCAGCCAGTAGCCGAAGGTGTAGACGGTCCCGGTCGCAGCATCGACCTTGGGATGCGCGACCATGCCGCCTTGACGCAGGACCAGCGCGCCGTTGAAGTCAAACCGGCCGCGGGTGGCCAGCGTCGCTGGATCGATCTCGTGCGCGGGCGAGCCTTCGACCAGCGTGAGCAGGCGCCCAGCCAAGAGCTGGATGTTGGTGTTGCTGCGATCCATGGCGCGCAGCACGCGCATCATCTGTTCGTCGGTGGGCGGCAAACCCAGGGCTCCGCGAAGCGGCATGCTGAGGATCTCGCGCGGGGAAAAACCAATCGCCAAGAACCCAGCGAACAGCGTCGCCGTGCCGAAGTCGCGGATGCCGCCGAACAGCGCCCGCCCGGCGGTCTCTTCTAGCTGCAGCTTTTCGGTGCGCACCCAGCGATTGCGATGGCTGACCCCGCCGCCATCGAAGGTGAAGGCGTCGATCATGCCGTCGCCATCGAACCAGTGATAGGTGCTGCGGTGACGAGGCTCGAAGCGCGGCGCCGGGCTCATGCGATACAGCGTGCCGCGCAGGCCTTCGGGGATGCGACCAACGCTGGGCTGCAGGCCGCTGAAGTCGCTCTCGTGGCCGACGGGGGCGAAGTTGCCTTCCAGGTAGGGGTTCGGCAGAGCGGCCGGGGCCGCCGCGATGCGTCGCTTGTCTAAAGACCGGAGGAGATCGCCAAGCAGGTCAGGGAGCATGCTGTAACCACCGCGTTCGTCAGTCGAAATCGCAGACGCTGCATTTTGCCTCGCTGACGGCCCGGCTTGGGCAGAAAATGAATTCGTAGATTTTCATTTCGCTTCAGTCGGGGGTCTGCATGTCGGGTGAGCTACACGAGAATCAGGCGCGGCGCGAGCCGTCTCCGTTTGCTGCCAAGTCCGCCGAGGAGCTTGGCCTGCGCGGCACCATCTCGCCGGGACAGCCGGTCTTTGGGACCACCACCACCGCTGCCCCTGCCGCCGTCGAGCCGAAGCGCTTCGGGGCGATGACCGACGGCGAAAAAGCGCGCAACCTGGCAGAGCTCATGGATAGCTCGGCGGCGACGCTTTCGCAGAACGGCGTGTCGAACCACATGGAAGATCTGCTGGCCGGCGTGATGATGAACGAAGGCGGCACCAACACCCGGCGCGAAAAGATCGGCAAGTACTTCCGCGGCATGATGATGGGCGACGGCAAAAAGAGCCACGGCGTGCTCGGCCAGATCGATCAAGTCGGCCTAGAGACGCTGCGCAGCGATCCCGCGGCGCTGGCCAAGCTGAAGAAATCACTGGGCGAAGATCAGCAGTATCTCGTCGATCAAGCAGTCAGCGGCGGCATCGATGTTGAAGGTCTCAAGAGCGATGACAAAGAGCGCAAGAAGGCCGCGCAGGGGCAGCTTCTGCAAGCCGGCATCGATCACCGCACCGCGCAGTTTGAAGAGTACAGCGGGCTCGATGCCAGAAAGCGCGCCGGCGAGACGCTGAGCAAAGAAGAACAAGCGCGATTGAGCAAGCTGGGATCGATCAGCGGCTCGGCGATGGGCTTTGACTCGCTGGATCGCAGAAACGGCAAGGACGCGACGATGGCCGACGTGCGCGGCCTATCTAGCGAACGCTTCAGCGAGATCTACGAGGACGGCCAGGTGCGCTTCGAGCCTGCCCACTATCGGCGCTTCCGTGATCAGTACGAAGCCCAGACCGCGGCCAACGCCAAGCTGCCCGGCGATAAACAGAAGCCCGTGACCATGGGCACCGCGATTGGCGACTACACGGTGCAGGATCGTGACAAGGAATCGCTGGGCCGCAACTACGATCTCCTTGCCGACATGACGACGAGCTACGGCACCGCGCAGGTCATGGGCCTTTACGGTCACCAGGGCCAGCTCAAGGCCAAAGATGGCACCGGCGCGGATGTCGACTTCGACCTGCAGCATCTTAAGGCGGCGGGCCGGCGTCACACCGTCACCGACGAGGATCTGCAGCTTCAGATCGCCATGCTGAAGATGAAGAACCTCGACATGGGCAGCAAGAACATGACCGCCGAGACGATGACCGACCAGTACAACGGCGATCGCAAGTTCAACAAAAACTGGGCGACCTACGTCTCGCGCCTCAAGGGCAACGTCAGCACCTATCAGGCTGCCGAGGCCGGGCTTGACGCCGAAAACAAAGCCAAGACGCAGCCGCACGCGCACTACGCGCAGTAGCCCGGTCGGTGCTCCGTTGCTCGCTCGCCTGCGCCGATCTGCCGGCTATGCGGCGCCGCGTGGACCCTGCCGGTTGAAGGCGGGCAGCGATCCCAGCCAGGTCATGACAGCGCGGACTTTGGGCAGGCGCTGTCGCTTGCGATGCACCACCATCCACAGATCGCGGGCGGGAATCGGTCCCCGATCCAGCGCACCGACCTGCTGTGGCAAGACCTCGCGCAGTCCCGTCATGCGGGCCGCGACGCTGTGCGGCAGGATCGCCACGCCCAGCCCTTGCTCCGTCGCGGTGGCCAGGGTTTCCAGGTCTTCCACCAGCAGCCGGGCGGGACGGTTGGCGAAGGCAGCTTGGGCGAAGCGCTGCTCGGGAAGGTTCGACAGCGAGCCCGCAAGACCCAGCCAGGCCACCTCGCGATGGAGAGCAAACTGGGGGCTGGCAAACAGGCCGTAGGTCTCGCTGTGCAGCCGCCGCCCGACTAGCTCGCCCCGGCTCGGGCGCAGAAAGCGCAGCGCGATATCGGCATCGCCGGCCGCCAGGCTGCTGATGCGATTGTCGGCGAGGATGCGCAGCCGCAGGTGGGGGTACTCGCGATAAAACGACAGCAGCTCGCGCGAGAGCACCCAGCGCACAAGCTCCCCCACCGTGGTGAGCGTGACCTCACCGCTCAGCTTGGGCGACTCTTCCAGCGCCGACTGGGCGGCCAGGGCTGACGTGACCATGGGTTTTACCGCCGAAAGCAGCGACTCGCCCTTTTCGGTCAGGCGCAGCGGTGTCTCGCGTACGAAGAGCGGCGAGCCGGCCTGCTCCTCTAGCTGGCTGAGCTGACGGCTTACCGTGGACTGACTGACCCCCAGGGCCCGAGCGGCGGCGGTCAGCGTTCCCAGACGGGCGACCGATTCAAAGATCCGAAGGAGATCCCAGGACATGCACGGCTCCATGCAAAAACGGATGGCTGGCGGGCAGATTTGCTCATTGGCATCGATTTCTGCAAGCCCTATGCATAGAGAGGTCACCACGGCGTCGCGGCGTCGCGGCTTCGGGCTAAGGAGTCCCCATGCAGGTTCACCACATTCGCAGTGCCACGCTGGTCCTTTGCCTGGGACCGCATCGCTTGCTCGTCGATCCCATGCTGTCCGCACCGGGCGCGCTGCCCGGCTTCAAGATGTTTGGTGGGGGGCGTCGTCGCAATCCAAGCTGTCCTCTGCCAGCGAACAGCGACGAGATCTTGGCCCAGGTGACGGGCGTGCTGATCACTCACGAGCATCCTGATCACCTCGACCCAGCCGGCGTTGCCTGGATTGCGGCGCGCCAGCTGCCGGTGTGGGCCAGCCCGACCGATGTCCCGACCTTGCGCAAAAAAGGGCTAGCGGCCGAGGTGCTGGGGCAGGGCTCGCTGGGCCTGGCGGTGGAGCACATTCCAGCGGTGCACGGCCCAGGGCCGATCGGCTGGCTGATGGGACCGGTGGCCGGCTACTACCTGGCGCATCCCGATGAGCCGAGCGTCTACCTGACTTCGGATGCGGTGATGAGCCCGAGCGTGCTCGATGCGCTGAACCGGCTGCGTCCCGACGTGGTCATCGCCCCGGCTGGAGCGGCGAACTTTGGCATCGGCCCGAGCATCCTGTTTACGCTCGATGAGCTGGTGACGCTGATTCGCCACGCGCCGGGGCAGGTGCTGCTCAATCACTTGGAGGCGCTGGATCACTGTCCGCTGACACGGGCCGCCTTGCGCGCGCGCCTGACGCAAGAAGGGCTGCTGTCGCGCGTGCACATTCCCAAGGATGGCGAGTCGGTCTCGTTCGCGCGGCCAAGCGGCGGCGAGCGGCCGCGTCCCGGGCCGGGGCCGACGCAGATCCCGCGCCTGCAGAAGTGGGTGTCGTCGCTTTTGGGTTGAGCCGGGGCGTGCCCGCTTATCGACTAGCGCGCCGTGAGTCCGCCGGGCGTCAGCACGAGGTCGAAGCTGCGCCGCAGTGGCTGGCCTTGCGCGTCGACGAGAGGGAAGTAGGTCGATTCGCTGGTCGCGGCGTGGATGGCGAAGCGGCTGCCGCTGGGACGGGCCTGCAGCCAACCCAAGAAGGCATCGCGCAGGCGCTGGGTGCGCGGCACCACGGCCAGGGAACCCAGTGGTTTCAGCGGTCGGGCTTGGTGCGGCTGCGTGCTGTGGCGCTCGGCGTTGAGGTAGCCGTTGTGCAGGAACTGCAGCTCAAACAGGTTGGGAATGCCGACGCTGTTGAGCAGGGGATTGAGGCGCAGGACGCGACCTTTGACCGCTACCTGATCGCCGTACAGCCACTCTTCGCCGACGCGCTCGCCATCGGACAGACGCAGGATGATCTGGTGCGTGCGCAGTGCTTCTTCGCGGGCTGGCTGATCCGGGGCCGCCCAGCGAACTAGCTGCGACTGCGTCTGGCCGGTTAGCTCGACGCGCAGCACCGGCTGATCGGTGGCCAGGTTAAGGAAGCCCGAGCGCATCAGCGCGAGCAGCGCAAAGATCGCCACCAACAGCAAAAGGATGATGCGCAAGAGCACGCCGAGCAGCGACGGCAGCGGAACATAACCCCAGAGGATGCGCGACAGCACGACACCGCCGGCAAGAGCGATGACCGCAAAGCCGCCGGCGACCAGGCTTCCGCCATCAGCGTGCAGGATCGGCGCGGCCAGCGAGGCATAGACAAAGGCCAGAAGGCCGTAGCTGAGAGCGGCAACCACGCGCAGCCCGACGCGTCCCCAGCCATGCCCACCGTCGAGGAAGAGCAGCAACCCGGCCCGCAGCGCCCCGCCCAGCAAGGCGCCCAGCACTGCCGCCGCCAGGTAGGCCTGGATCTGCAACAGCAGCGATAGGCCATGCAGCAGCGTGGTGATAAGCGGCGAGTCTTGCAAGCGGGCTAGGCCTTCTTGTAGAGCAGCGAGGTCCCCGCCACTAGCTTGCGGTTTACCGAGGTCGACTGCACGAAGATGGCGAAGCTGCCGTGGTCGCCGGGCTTCACCTTGATGCGCGCGCCGATCGGCAGGCCCAGGTGGCTGCGCGCGGCATCGCCGGCGTAGATCTTGCCGCTGGCCTTATCGACGATGGCGATCTCTTTGTATTCCTGCACCAGCTCAGGCTTGGTCAGCTCGTAGTAGCCGTGGCCTTTTTTGTAGCTCGTCTTGAGCTCGCTCTCGACGAGCGGGCGGATGGCGACGGCGCTGCTGACCGGGATGCGGACGAAGGCATCGGTGCTGTCGCTCATGCTGGCGCTGACCGCTTCGACCGAGACCTGCGCCAGGTTGGTGGTGAACACGCCGACCACCGCGCGCTCGCCCTTCTGACGCGCTTCGTAGAAGGTCTGCAGGCCGCGCTGCAGATCCTGACCCATGGTTTGCACGCCGCTGCCCGAGGTGCTCCAGGCCTGGATGTTGCCGGCCGGGATGCCATAGCGCAGAAGCGTCGCCTCGCCGCCCTTGGGCGTGAGGAAGGCCAGAGTCCAGCGACCGCTGGCCTGCGCCGCCTTGATCATCGTGCCGATCTTCGACTTGTACTTGCGCGAGTGGTTCTCGTAGCCATCGGTCAGCACGAGCAGGATGAACGACACGTTGTCGAGCGCGCCCCCCGGCAGACCCTGATGATCGACCAGCGCCTGGCCCGTCGCATCGAGCAGCGCCGTCGCCCCGGTAGTCGAGATGGCGTCGAGCTTTGGCACCTTGTCGATCGGCAGAGCAAAGAAGCGCGGCGCATCGACGACCGAGTGGAAGGTGTAGAAGCTGACGAACGTCGCCTGACCGGTGCTGGCGGCACTCTTCTTCAGTGCAGCTAGCTGCGAGTTGAACACGCTGACCACCTTGCGGCGGATGCTGCTCATCGAACCGGAGCGATCGACGACAAAGATCACGTGATTGACCAGCGCCCCTGACTTGGCCGCTTCAGTCGCCACTGCCGCCGCTTTCGATAGGTCAACCTTCTTGACCTTATCGGCAGCCGGCTTCTTGACGGCCGGCTTCTTAACCGCTGGCTTCTTGGTCGCCGGCTTCTTAACCGCTGGCTTCTTGGTCGCCGGCTTCTTGGCAGCCGGCTTCTTGGCAGCCGGCTTCTTGGCGGCTGGCTTCTTGGCGGCCGGCTTCTTCGCCGCGGTCTTTCCTGCGGTGCTGCGGGTCGTCTTCGTGGTCGTGCTCGCCTTACCGGTGCGCGTGCTCATCGTTTTCCCCCCTGAGCAGTCGGCCCCGCGAGCGAAAAAGAGGGTCTTAGGACCCGCTATCTCGCGGTCACTGCTCAGTAAAACGGTCGCCGTCTGGGCGCACGTCGTCAACCACGACGAGATTTGCCAGCGATTCCGCGCACTTAGGCAGGGCGTTCCGACAGACTGTTCCCAGCGGTTCCGCAGCGACGGCTCGAAATCATCGATCGTCCGTCCGCCGATCGTCGTTCCACACCGTTGCTGAGCCGGAGTCTAGGGGCGCCTTTTACAGGTCGACGAAGGTCCACTTGCGGGTCTTTTGGACCAGATCGACAAAGGCCTTGAGGTTGGCGCTCGGCAGGCGTGAGGCAGGGTAGACAAGCTGGATGGGCAGCGGCGGCGGCTCGAACTTCGACAGCACCACCTGCAGCCGGCCGGCTTTGACGGCGTCCCGGACCTGATAGGCCAGCACCATCGTTAGGCCGCCCCCGTGCTCGGCGTGGCGGATGGCGGCATCGGCGCTGTTGGTGATGAACGATGGCTTGATCGGTACGCGCTGCTCGCGACCATCGCGGACAAAGCGCCACTCAAGCGGCGTGCCGAGTGCGCTGAACTGCGTCAGGGCATGGGCGGGCAGGTCATCGGGCGAGCGCAGGCGGCGCTGCTCTGCCAGGTAGCGCGGACTGCCGACCACGACGCGGCGGGTCTCGCCCACCACCCGCACCCGCAGGGCGGAGTCGTCGAGCGTGCCGATGCGCACCGCGACATCGAAGCCCTCCTCGACGATATTGACCACGCGATCGGTCAGATCGAGCTCGCCGGTGATCGTGGGATAGCGCGCAAGGAAGCGGCACATCAGCGGCGCCACCGCCAGGCGGCCAAACAGGTTGGGGGCTGTTACCGCGAAGCGACCGGCTGGCTGGGTGCGCTCGGCCCGCGCGCTGCGGTCGGCTTCATCTACGGCGGACAGGATGCGGCGGGCGCTGTCGAGATAGCGTGCCCCGGTGTCGGTCAGCGTGACCGAGCGGGTGGTGCGCTGCAGCAGGCGAATGCCGAGCCGTTCCTCTAGCCCAGCAACCAGGCGGGTGACCGCTGAGGTCGAGAGCTGTAGGCGGCGGGCGGCCGCGGAAAAGCTGCGCTGCTCAGCGACGGTGACAAAGGCAGACATGGCCTCGAAGTGATCCATGAGATTATTGCGATCATCGCAACAGTCTTTTGAAAAATCGACTCATTGTTGCAGAAGGAAAGCGGGGGCAGATTGAACTGACAAGGGACAAGAACACAGGGGCACAAGCCAAGAGGTGATGGCGATGCGCGAGGCACGGCAGTTTCCCAGCGACGTTGCGTTTTCGGCCGCGGTCAAAGAGGTACAGGAGCGCAAAGGCTCACGCCGCGCCTACTCCCGCATGGAGTTGGGCCACGGCTGGCGGACGCGCATCGAGCCTGAGCTGGCGGCGTTCATCCAGCAGCAGCGGAGCTTCTTTCTGGGCACGGCGAGCGCGAGTGGGCAGCCCTACATCCAGCACCGCGGCGGACCGCCCGGCTTTCTGCGCGTGCTGGATGAGCACAGGCTGGCGTTTGCGGACTTCCGCGGCAATCGGCAGTACATCAGCCAAGGCAACCTGACGGAGAACCCGCAGGTTCAGCTCTTCCTGATCGACTTTGCCCACCGGGCCCGCATCAAGATCTGGGGCGAGGCCCAGGTCATCGAAGACGATCCGCAGCTGATCGAGTCGCTGCGGGTCCCGGGCTACGATGGCCAGCCCGAGCAGGCCGTCGTCATCCGCGTTGCAGCCTGGGATCGCAACTGCTCGCAGCACATTCCGCAGCTGATACCGGCCGAGGACGTCGCGGCGCTTTTGGCCGAGCGTGACGCGCGGATCGTCGCGCTAGAGCGAGAGCTGGGGAAGCGGGGGTAAGCGAGCGAGAGCTGAACGAGTGAGGGGAAACGAGTGGGACCGGCGTGCTACTTCCGCGCCCGCTGCAGCGAGCAGTCGCTAAAGTCGCGCTTGGGGCCGGAGTTGAACCACAGAAACTCTTTGTCACTGACGGCAAAGCTGAGACAGGCGCCGGGGGCTTGCAGGGCGCGGATGGTGCCGCCGCGGCGCGGCATGCGAGCCAGGGTGCCGGCCACGCAGTCGGCCCAGCTGACGGTATCACCGTCGATCTGCAGGCCCGTGATGGTGTTCTGGCTGAAGGCGACCGAGACCCAGCCGCCGCCGCCGCGACCCATGCGCTCGATGCGGGCGGTGGCCTTGGGGCAGGGTTCGTTGCCGGCGCAGCGCGGCTGATAGGCAAGGAAGATGAAGTCGGCGTCGATCGCCAGGCTGCAGTCGGGGGGGACCCGCGCACCCTGGGCACAGAGGCGCGCATCATTCAGCTTGCGCGGCGGGGTTGGGCGGCCTGGGCTAGCGGCGGTGCCGACGGGGACGGTCCAGACTCCACCGGCCTGATCGAGCCAGACCACGCCGGCCGCATCGGCATCGAAGGTCTGAATCGGGGTCGCTACCGCGGCCAGGACGCGCGGCGGCCCACCGGTCTTGGGGATGGCGGCCAGGCGATTCAGATCGCTTGGCTCGGCGTAGCCAAAGACGATCGAGTCGCCGACTGGCTTGATCGGTCCACGCAGCGCCTTGCCGACCCGCAAGAGCGTCGGGGCGCCGCTGGTCTTGTCCAGGCGCAGGATGTTCTGCCAGTTGCCATCGGTGCAGTATAGGGCTTCGCGATCGAGGCGCACGGAACCAGCGGCCATCCGCGTGCAGCCGCGGCCGAGGAGGACCGGCGGCCCGTCGGTGGGCTGGCGATGCATCGAGCCCTCGTCGAACTGCGACACCCAGTACACAGCGCCTTCGTCGGCCCCCATCCAGTTGGGGCAGGCGGCGGTGCTGCCGGTCGCGGTGTTTGCGGCCGGGGCGGGCTGTCCCAGGGCAAGCGGGGCTGCGGTGATGCCACACAGAAGAGCCAAGCCGTGCCCGAAGGAGGCAGTGCTCCGACGGGAGCGACGGTCTGAAAGAGGGCGGGAGTCCGCAGTCATGAGCGCTATTGTATCCAAGCTTGGCCCGCCGGTGCGGCCCAGGCCCAGGTAGGGAATGACGACAGCGGGGCACTACGGGCCGGGGTCGTCGGTAGCGGGCCGGGGCTGGTCTCGCGCTGAAGCTGCGGCAGGTACATCGGTCGGACGCGTTCGGGCAGCGACCACTGCAAGATCACGCCGGTGAGCAGGGCGGCGCCGCCCACCGCTGTCAGGCCGCCGAAGCCGATGACGAAGGCTTCGAAGTCAGGCTGCTGGCTGTCGGATGGCTTGCGTCCCCAGTCGGTCTGATTGGCCAGGTTGCCCAGCCCCACCAAGAGCGAGATCGCTCCGACAAAGGCGGCTCCACCGCCGACGATCTTGAGCCACTTGCCAGCCTGGTCCTGTCGGTAGCGCGCCGGGCCGAGCATGCGTCGCCAGTCGGCATCATTGAGGAGCTCTTGTCGGGCCTCGTAGCCGGTCAGGCGATAGAGCGGCACGGTGGGGGGCTCAGGTGGGGCGGCCGGGGCAGCGGTTGCCGGGGGTGCGGGCTGACCCGGTGTCGAAGGTGCCGTCGGTGCCGGCGGGTTCAGAGCGGGGCGGGTAGCCGGGGCCGGGTTGGGCAGGGGAGCCCAGCGTGGTGCAGCACTGGCCGGAGTCTCGGCAGGCGGGGGCGTCCAGGCTTTGGCCGGGGGAGGAGGTACGGCCGGGCGTGGTCGCGAAGGCGCGGCGGGCGCGGTTGGCATCGTCGGATGCTCGGCTCGCAGCCCAGCCGGAAAGGCGACCAGCCCCAGCCCCAGTCCGACGACCAGGCCGCGGGTCAGTTGCGGGGCTTGGGGCCGGTTTTCGTGCGAAGCGTGGGCACCCGCCGGGGCGGCCATCTGGCGCTGGCGCGAGCCCGCGGGGGGCGGAAGGGGCAGGGGAAGCCAGGCACGACGCTGCATGGCGGCGGATTGCAGCACCGAACCCTTGCGGCGGTCAACAGCCGGCTGTTTGAAGGCTGGAACGGCGCGCGTTGCAGGCCGTGTTCTCGACGGGCCAGGCCGGCAGATAGCGGACGGGGCTGGCGCTTGACAGGGCCGGGGCGGTGGACCGAAAATAAAGGCGTGTTGAAAACGATTTTCATTTGCAAAATGTCGCGCCAGCTGCCGCTTTGGGTGCTGCTGTGGCTGGGGCTCTCGACGGGGCAGGCGCAGGCCGAGGCGACGGGGGCGGCACGCGCCACGCAGCGAGTGGCGCAGGTCGTCGACTACGTTGCGGCGGACTATTCCGGGGCGGTGAAGGCGGGCCAGGTCATCGAAGCCAGTGAGTACGCCGAGCAGCTGGAGCTGATCGCGGCGGCTCGCAAGCTCTTGCTGGAGCTGGCAGCGACGGCTCCTTCGCCGCAGGCGATCGCTCAGCTGACCGGCGAGGTCGAAGCCGTCGAGCACGCGGTCCAGGCCAAGGCGGGAGCGGACGAGGTGCTGCGTCTCTGTCGCACCGTGCGGGGCACGCTGAAGCGGGACTTTGCACTACAGATGGTGCCGGCGGCTGCCGTCGATGCCGAGCGCGGTGCGGCGCTCTACGGAAAACTCTGCGCGACCTGTCACGGCGCCAGTGGGCGAGCCGATACGGCGGCGGCGGCGGCCCTCAAGCCCCCTCCGGTCTCGTTTCACGACGGAGCCCGCATGGAAAAGGTCGCGCCAGCGCTGGCCTTCCACGCCCTAACTTTTGGCATACCCGGGACGGCGATGGCGGCCTTCGACACGCTGCCGGCCCAAGATCGCTGGCACTTGGCGTTCTACGTCGTGGGTCTGCGGCATGGGACGGCAGGTTCGACGACGGGGTTGGGCACGAGTCCGCCTCCGGCATCGCCCCGCTGACCCAGGTTGCGACGCTGGCCGAGCTGTCGGATGAAGAGCTGACCGCACGCATCGGATCTGCCACCGACCCCGCGACGCGTTCGACGATGTTGACGTATCTGCGAACGGTTGCGCCGTATGCCCAGGCGGCGGGCTCGCGCTTTGACCTGGCTCGTCAGCTTTTGCAGGGCTGCGTCGATGCCGCGGGTCGCGGTGACTTTGCGACGGCGCACCGTCAGGCGATTGCCGCCTATCTCGACGGCATCGAGCCGCACGAGGCGGGTCTGCGCATCGAAAAACCGGCGCTAGTCACCGGGCTTGAAGCCGGCTTTGCGGCGCTGCGGCAGGCCACCGATCCTGAGAAGTCACCGACGCTCGCCGCTACCACCGAGGCGCGGGCGCGGATCCTTGAGCTCTTGCGCAGCGCCGATCACGGCTCGGCCGGACCCCGCTCAGCGACGAAGTCTTTCCTGGCTTCGCTGATCATTGCGCTGCGCGAGGGGCTGGAGGTCGCTCTGCTAATCGCCGCGCTCTTGGCCTTCCTGCGCAAGAGCGGTCAGGGCGGGCTGTCGCGCAGCGTTCACTACGGCTGGCTGGCTTCGCTGCCGGCCGGGCTTTTGACGTTTGCGCTGATCGGTCAGCTCATCGACGGAGCCCGCCGTGAGCTCGCCGAGGGCCTGATCTCGCTCGTCGCTGCGGTAGTGCTGATCACCGTGACCCACTGGGTGCTGGGAGCCCGCGAGGCCAAGCACTGGCTGGGCTTCCTGCGCAAGCGCGTCGAAGCCGCCGCCGATCAGGGCAGCCGTCAGTCGCTGATGCTGTTCGGTATCGCATTCTTCGCGGCCTATCGCGAAGCGCTAGAGACGGTGCTGTTCTATCGCGCGCTGCTGCTAGACGCGGGGCCGGATGGCCTGCGGCCGGTGCTGCTGGGCATTGGGCTGGGCGTGGCCATCCTGGTGGCGCTGGTGCTGGTCGTCGGTCGACTGGGGCGCAAGCTGAACCCGCGGCCGGTGATGCTGGCGTCGAGCGTGCTCTTGGCCGTGCTCTCGGTGTCGCTGACCGGTCACGGCGTGCACTCGCTGCAAGAGGGCGGCTATCTGCGCATGTCGATGCTGACCTTCGGCGACTCGACGTGGTCGGGCATCTCGACGCTGGGCATCTATCCGACCTGGCAGGGCTTGCTGGCTCAGCTGGCGGTCATCGGGCTGCTCATCGCTCCCAGTGTGCTTTCGCGGCTCGGGGCGGCGGACAAGAGCGGCCCGGCCCCCGGCGGTACGGCTCAGCCTTCGCAGGCCTAGGGCGATGTCGGAAGCCCAGCTGGAGAACGACTGGCTGCGCCTGCGGATCGCCACCGAGCACGGTGCCAGCCCGATCGAATTCAGCCTGCGGTCGAGCCAGGTTCCAGCCTGTCCGCCTGCCGCCCCCGACTTCTTGCCGATCCTGCGTCCGACGTCGGCCGAGGTGCTGCGGGCCGGTGATTCGGCGCGCTTTGGGAGCTACACGCTGTGCCCCTACAGCAATCGCATCCGCGATGGTCGGATGCGCTTTTTGGGGCGGGACTTGGCGCTCTCGCCGAACTGGCCCGATGGGCAGGTCATCCATGGCGACGTCCGCATGCGGCGGTTTGTCGTCGAGCAGCCAGACTCCCAGACCCTGCGCTGTCGTTACGAGTCGCGGCACGAGTCGACGCCGAACTTCCCATTTCACTTTGCGCTAAAGAAGACCTATCGCCTGGAGGGGACGGCGCTGCACATCGAGCTGACGCTGACGAATACCGATAGTCAGCCGATGCCGGCCGGTCTGGGCATCCATCCCTACTTTGTGCGGACGCTGTGGCCGAAAGCGGCGGATCCGCGGCTGCGCTTCTTCGCTCGCGGCGAGTACGCCGTCGATGCGCAGGTCATTCCCACCGGACCTTCGCAGCCGCTCTCAGTGGATCACGACTTTGCGCAGCCGCGCCCCGTCTATGCCCAGCCCATCGACTGCGTGTTCTCGGGCTGGGACGGTGAAGCCACGCTCACCTGGCCGGGGACCGGCGTGACCTTGGCGCTGCGTGCCGATCCACTGTTTGGCCACTTCGTCGTCTACAACGGTGATCCCGATGGCACCCTGGCGCTGGAGCCGGTGAGCCACGCCACCGACGCCTGCAACCTCGCCGAGCGCGGCGTCCCCGGCACCGGTCTGCAGGTCCTTGCCCCCGCCGCATCCCTCCACGGCCACATCACCCTGGCTCTGCA
>CALFYE010000259.1 GCA_937952145.1 uncultured Myxococcales bacterium | reverse complement strand
TTTTCCGACCGAAGTGGAAGCACAGCGACCCCAACGTTCGCCTGGAAGCCATCAAAGATCTGTCCGCCGAGGACGATCTGCCGCGGCTTATGCAGGTTGCCCGTCATGACCGCGATGTCCGTGTTCGACGGATCGCGGTCAAGAAGATCGACGACCCCGAGTTCTTGATCGAGGTCGCCGGGGCTGAGCCCGACGAAGACCTGCGCCGCGACGCGGTGGACAAGGCCGCTGAGCTGATGCTGTCGGCCGTCCTGCACGCAGACGGAGCTGGCGAGGCAGCGGCGGCACTGGCGAAGCTGAAAAGCGGCGACGCGACGCGCGATGAGCGGCTGCTGTGCGACATCGTCTGTCGCGCTCGGCTCAGCGAGGCTCGCCATATGGCGTTCGAGCGGCTGCGTGAGGCGCGCTCATTCGCTGAGGTCGCCCGGCGCTGCCAAGACCCCGCTCTGCGGAGCGCGGCCATCGACAAGCTGCGCGACGAAGAGGCGCTCTCGGACCTGCTCTTGGCCGAGTTGCCCAAGGATCTGCCCAAAGAGCTGGCGATGCGCGTCCTTTCGCGCATCAACGCTCGCGATCTGTTGTCCGAGATCGCGCAGCGGGGTCGTACCAAGGCCCTGCGTACTGCCGCTCGTGAGCGGCTGGGCATCACCCTGGTCAGCGATGACGCTCCCGCTAAAGCCGCGGGCAAGGGTGGGGCGAAGGCCGCCGGCCAGCCGGCGGTGAAGGCGCAGTCGGCCAAGCCCGCCACCGCCGACCGTCGCGAGAGCCTATGTCAGCGGCTAGAGATCGCCGCCAAGAGCGACGATCCCGCCGACTATGGCGATGTCGATGACGTGATCGCGGCCCTGCGCGGCGAGTGGCGGGGTGTGCCCGGTGAGGCGCCAGCCGTGCTGCGCAAGCGCTTCGAGCGAGCGATCACTCGACTGCAGCAGCGACGCGATGCCCTGGTCAAGCGCAGCCCCATCCGCGAAGAAAAGCCGGCGCGCATCCAGGTCGATCTGCCGCCCGAGGGCGAGGCCAAGTCGCGACGTCCCGCCAGGGTCGGTGCCGCTCCAGCTGAGCCAGAGGCGGCCCCACCTGTTAGCCAGCCCATCGTCGAGGCCAAGCCCGCGCCGGTCGCCGCTCCGCCTGAGCTGACAGAGCAAGAGAAAGTTGAGCAGGCTGCGCGCGCCGAGCTGCGACGCAAGCGCGATGAAGAGCGAAGGCGGCGCGAAGAGGAGCAGGCCGAGCGCATTGCGAAAGAAGCCGCGCGTCGGGCTGAGGACGATCAGCGCCGCAAGGAAGAGCAAGGGCGCAACCTGGCGCGGGTCACCGCCGAGTGCGAAAAGCTTGAGAAGCTGGCCGCCGCCGAGTCGCTCAAGCTCAAGGCTGCCGAGCAGGCGCTCAAGGCTGCGCACGAGGTCATCGTGTCGGCCAATCCGCTGCCCCGCGAAGGCGGCTCGGCGCTGCGCAAGCGCTATGACGAGGCCCGCGCTGCGCTGGTCATCAAGCTCAACGATCTGCGCGACAAGGAAGAGTGGCAGCGCTTCGCCAACGTCCCGAAGCTGGAAGAGCTCTGCGGCCAGATGGAGGCACTGTGGGCCGAGGTTGAAAAGCGCGGCGCGGAGCTAGAAAACGACGTCGTGCTGGATGTCCTCAAGGCGCTGCAGACCGAGTGGAAGAAGGTCGGTCCGGCCCCGAAAGAGAAGTCCGAGGCGCTGTGGCAGCGCTTCAAAGATCAGGGCGATCGCATCTACGACAAGCTGCGCGCCGGCAGCGAAGCCGAGCGCACCGCCAACCTGGCCAAGAAGGAAGCCCTGTGCCAGCGAGTCGAGGCGCTCTTTTCGACGCTGTCCCCGCCCGCCGCGTCCGAGGGTGCTCCACGCATCGACTGGAAGTCGGTGTCGGATCAGCTCAAGGCGCTGCATGCCGAGTGGAAGACCGTCGGGCTTTTGCCAACGCGCGAGCAGGGCGAGGCGCTGTGGACGCGCTTTAAGGCCGCTGCTGATCAGATCCACGGCGAGCAGAAGAAGCACTACGCCGATCTCGACAGCGAGCGCGCCGAGAACGCCAAGCGCAAAGAGGCGCTGTGCATCCGCGCTGAGTCGCTGCAGTACTCGAACGACTGGAAGGGCACCGGCGAGGCGATCAAGGCGCTGCAGAGCGACTGGAAGGCCATTGGCCCGGCCCCCAAAGATCAGAACGAGGCGCTGTGGCAGCGCTTCCGGGCCGCCTGCGACAAGTTCTTTGAGCGGCGCGGCGCGGTGTTCGCCGAGCAAGATCAGGAGCGCGGCGAGAACGCCAAGAAGAAAGACGCGCTGTGCCAGCAGGCCGAGGCGCTGGCCGGCAAGGACGACGTCGATCAGGACGCCGCCGAGTCGGAGGTCAAGCGCCTGATGGGCGACTGGAAGCGCATTGGCCCAGCACCCAAGGCCGAAAACGAGGCGCTGTGGAAGCGCTTCCGGGCGGCCTGCGATCAGGTCTTTGAGCGCGGACGCAGCTACACCATGCCTGTTCCCGAGGGCGGCGAGGGATTCAGCAACAAGCTGCCGCTGGCTGCCGCGCTGGCCAAGGCGGCGGGCGCAAGCGAGGCCGCCGGATCGGACAGCGAGTCTGCGCCCGGCTCGGCAAGCGAGATCTCGCCGACCTGGCAGGAAGACTCGGCTTCGGGCTGGGCCGATATCGAGAGCTCGCTCGGGGCCCCGGAAAAGAAGTAGTCCGGCGTTTCGTTTTCGCTCTGGGGGGTGTCTAGGAGCGAAGCGCGGGCAGAAGCTCGGCGATGCGGGACGTGCGCGGTCCGTACCAGCAGGCAACCGGGCCGTCGATCAGGTGGCAGGGGATGCCGAGCTCGCTCTGCAGCGCGATGCGATGCGACTCGGAAAAGGGATACGGCTCACTGGGCAAGAGCAGGCGCTCGGGGTGCAGCGCCAGGAGCTCGGCTCCGCTGAGCTTGGGATAGCGCCGGTCGGTGCCTAGCTCGGCCGCGACGTTGTCAGCGCCTAGGCAGGACAGCACGGCGCTCAGATAGGTGTCGGGCCCGGCGGCGATGAAGGGCTCGGCCCAGACCAGGACTGCCACGCGGGGGCGGTGCGGCGAGCTGGCGGCCAGGCTGCGGGCGGTGCTCACACCGTTCGTCATCGCCAGCAGCATCCTTTCCATCTGTTCCACGCGGGCGCCGCACAGCACGCCGAGCGTGGTCGGGAGCTGCAGCGCTGCCTCGACGGTGCGCACGTCGGTGACAAAGGTCGGGATGCCCGCTTCGTCTAAGCGCTCGACATCGCGTCGCAGGTTTTCTTCCTTGTTGGCGATCACCAGATCCGGGGCAAGGGCGATGAGGGCCGCCAGGTCGGGATCTTTTTGGCCCCCGATGCGCCGCTTGCCCGCGACGTCGGCCGCTGGCTCGACACAGTAGTCGGACACAGCGACGATGCGCTCGCCGCAGCCCAGCTCGAACAAAAGCTCGGTGAGGCTTGGCACCAGCGACACAATGCGCTGCGGCGGGGCTGGCACACGCAGCAGGCGACCGAGTGCGTCGGTCATCTCGCGATACAAGGCCGGTGTGGCGGGGCGCGGGGGCATGGCGGGGGCGACTCCGGTCGCAGAATAACAGAGTCTCCTCGTCGAGGAGATTGTTTGACCGGCGGGATTGTGATACCTACGCCGACTAGACCCTGTGCCCCCATGTCCTCCCCGACCATCGCTCGCGAGCACATAGACCTCGATGCCCAGAAGGTGATTCGCCACCTGGTGCGCAATGGCTATCAGGCCTATCTGGTGGGCGGCTGCGTGCGCGACCTTCTTTTGGCGCGGACGCCGAAGGACTTCGATGTCGCGACGGACGCCACGCCGGCTGAGATCCGCGATCTGTTTCGCAACTGCCGCATCATCGGCCGCCGCTTTCGCCTGGCTCACATCGTCTTTGGTCGCAAGATCATCGAGACCGCCACCTTCCGCGCGAACCCTCGTCCACCGGCTGCGGAGTCCGGCCTGCCCGGCGAAGCCCGGCCTGAGGGCGACGACGACGAGGCCGCCGAGGGACCGGGCGGTGCCTCGCCCACGGGGGATTCCGACGTCTACCTGTACCGCGACAACGTCTTTGGTACCGCCGAAGAAGATGCCCGCCGCCGCGACTTCACGATCAACGGCCTGTTCTACGACCTAGAGAGCGGCCGGGTGATCGACTACGTTGGTGGGCTTGACGATCTAGGGCAGCGCCACCTGCGCACGATTGGCGATCCCAACCTGCGCTTCCGCGAGGACCCGGTGCGCATGCTGCGGGCGGTGAAGTTTGCGGCTCGTCTGGGCTTTGACATCGAAGACGAGACGTACCGCGCGATGATCAGCCACCACGCCGAGATCCAAAAGAGTCCGGCGCCCCGTGTGCTGGAAGAGATCTATCGCCTGCTGCGCGGCGCTGCTGCGAGTGAGTCGATGGTGCTGCTGCGCGAGACCGGCCTCTTGTCCCTGCTCCTGCCCGAGGTCGCAGACATGCTGCAGCAGCAGCCGATGGCGCTCGACCCCTACCTCATGCTGCTCGATGAGCGGGTGAAGGTCGGGGACTCGCCTTCAAATGCCGCGCTCCTTGCCATCCTGTGCGCGCCTTCGCTATCGGCGCTGTTCGATGATGCGACTGCGCCGCGTGATGTGCTGGGCCGCATCGATGGCATCATCGGTCCGCTGTGCATGCGCCTGCGCGTCGCTCGTCGCGATGTCGAGCGCCTGCGCCAGACGCTGATCGCGCAGCGCCGCATTGCTCAGGCTCGCAAGCGGGGCGGGCGGCTGCCGGCCGGGTTGCTGTCGCGCGACTACGGCAACGAGTCCCTGGGCCTGCACGCACTTTTCTATCGTGCCAGCCGGATCGCAGCCGGGGCGACTCCTGAGCAGAGCGCGCAAGAGGTCCAGACCTGGCCGCTGCCGCAGCCGCTGTGGCTGGGCGACGATGAAGTCGTTCCCACTTCGCACGGGCGGCCCTCGTCGTCTGACAGCGGACGCAGCCGGCGGCGGGAAGGCCGCGGCGGGCGCGATGAAGCGAGCGATGAGCCGCGCGAGCTAAGTCGCGAAGAGGACGCTGGCGACAGCGGTCCCAGCCACGACGGCGCGCACGGCGACGAAGACGCAGCCATTGCGGCCTACACCGCAGCGCTGCAGCGTCCAGTGGGCGACGACTCCGACTACGACGACTAAGAGCGCCTATCAAAACCTACTGCGGACCCCGGCCGCTGCGTCAGTCGT
>CALFYE010000258.1 GCA_937952145.1 uncultured Myxococcales bacterium | reverse complement strand
GTACCAGGCGCCACTGGCGATGCGCCGGCACGGGCTCGGCCGCCGGCGCCGACGCAGCGGCGATCGCCTGCAGCCGCATGAGGAGCAGCGCGCCGACCAGCGCATAGCTTGCCGCCATCAGGATGAACGCGCCGCGCCAGCCAAGGCCGCTGTCGCCGAACAGACCGCCGGCGAGCTGGCCGACCATCAGCCCCGACAGCGTGCCGGTGAGCAGCCGGGCCAGCGTGGGCTGGCGCTCCGACAGCGACACCGCGTCGCCGATCCAAGCCATGGCCAGCGGGATTACGCCCGCGGCGGCCATCCCCCAGCCCACCCGCGCCGCGAGCAGCGTCGAGAAATCGGGCGCTAGCGCGGCAACCAGCGCCAGCACTGCGCAGCCGAACACCGCCCAGCACACCATACGCGCCTTGCCGAACCGGTCGCCGAGCGGGCCGAACACGAGCTGCATGCCCCCATAGGCGATGGAGAAAGCAAGCACAACCTGTCCAGCCACCCCGGCCGTGACCCGGAAGTCGCGCGCCAGTCGCGGCAGCAGTCCGTCGCAGATTCGCAGCCCTGCACCGCCGAGGAAGGCGGCGGCGGCCAGCAAGGAGACGGTGCGGTGCGTGGTACGAAGCGGGGCTGCGTCGGCCAGTGCAGAGGTCATGAGACGGCGCGCTGGTTAGCTGCGAGTGTGTATAACGCGGCGCGCGCGGCGCAGCGCAGACGGTGGGGAGGCGACCGTGCCCATTTGCGCTAGTATGCAACGAAGCGGGGGCTCCCGCCACTTGGCCGCCCCTTGGCCCAAAGGGCGCATGGCTCTGTAGGCGCCTGCATGCAGGCCGCGCAGCACCAGCAGGACCTGCCTCCGCAGGGCGGTCCGTGCCGCTTCACTTTTGCGTAAGACGCTGATCCAAGTACGAGCGTACGAGCGCGAAACAAGTCGGATGCGTTCAAGCTACCTGAGGAGTACGCGGCGGACTTCCCTGTTTTTGCTTTTTCATGGACACTCAGCTGGTGCTCTCAGTTGCTACCGCGCCTGCCCAGGGCTGTGGCGTCCTGGTCATGGCGCCGCCCGGTGCGGACGAGCAGTGGCGCGCCTACATTCGTACCATCGACGACCTGCAAGGCCGCATTGGGGACGGCATGCGGCCGGTGCTCGTCCAGGTTCTGCGCCGCGGCATCCAGGTCCCGAGCCCGATCGTCCGCCGGGAGCTGGCACAGCTCCGGCAGCGCATCCGCACGGACGCAATCAACGCCGTGGTTGTCGAGGATGCGGCGATCCGGCTCGTGCAGGCAGCCCTGGACTGGCTCCATCGGCCGCACTATTCCTCCAGCAATCATCCCGACTTTGCCGCCGCCCTGGCGCACATCGAAAAGCTCATGGGACACCCGATGCCGGTCCTTGCGCGCCTTTACGGCGAAGTCCGTCTCAAGTAGGAGGCCACCGCGGCAGCGGCCGCAGGTCATCCCGGAAACACCGGATGCGGCCCCCCAGCGCCAGCAGGAAGCATCCATATAGCGAGGTAAGCGACAGAGCGCTCGACAAAATAAGTTTGGCGCCGCCAAACATCATCACCGCCAATCCCGTCAGCGCCTGGGAGGCCAGAGAGCCGGCGCCGCGCAGGAAAAATTACAGCGCCGCCCCATGTCATGCGCGCACCGACTGACAGAAATCCGCTGTCGCGCGCTCAGATTGCTGATGGGAAAGGTCTCTTCGATCGTTCCTAATTATTTTCTCTGCTCCCGGATCTACAGCCTCAAATTCCTGATAAGGAGGACTCCCTCCGCGCTCTTTGATTTCGCCTCGCGGTCTCTGGCTGATCGGCTTGTGCGGGGCGCAGTATTTTCAGCTGGCACATAGCTTGCTCAACGCCGTCGCATCCATTCAACATTACAGAAGGAGAGTCATCATGAACTGCATACGTTTGCTCGGGAGCGTACTTACCATTTGTCTGACCCTCGGCTGCTCGAGCACAGCCGTTCAGCAACCGGCGGAATCGCTGAGCGCAAAGGCGTGTGGCCAGCTGGGCGGGACCCTGGTACTCGACCCGGGCGACGGCTCGACCCATCGCGACGACTACCGCTGCAGCGATGGCTCGGTGCCGTTTGGCTCCGTCGACTTCGGGATTGAGGGCGCGGTGTGCTGTTCGCAGGAAACGGCGGAGCGTCCCAATTTGACCCCGGAGCAATGCGGCGAGCTTGGCGGGGCCCTCATAGGGGATCCGGGCAACGGCACCACGCGCCGCGCAGATTTTCGCTGCAGCGATGGCTCGCCGTCTCTGGGCAACGTAGTGTTCGAGGACGAGGGCGGCGCCTGCTGCCCAAGATAATCCGCTCGGAGACCCTGCGTCTTCCCACACTCCAAGGCAGACCTGAGGCTTCGCTGGAAACGGCTTGGGTTAAACGGCATGTTCCCGGACATCAGCGGGAAAAAAAGGCGCTCGGCTGGCGCTCGGAACAGAGTAACAATCAGCGTCCCAGTCAGCCCGGGCCGGGTCTGGCCGCCGCGGCGGGCAGCGCGGGCGCAGCAAAGATCACCGCGCCGGGAACGAGCTTTGAAATAATAGGCGACCGCCAACGAAAGCAGGCGACCTTTCCGGAGACAAGCCTTGCGCACGGATCGCCGATGCCTGCGGACAGGGCGATCGCAGCCTCAGGAAGGTCCATGCGGAGCACGGTGAGGGGCTCCCCGCTCGGCTGGCTTCTGTCAGCGGGATCGCTCCAGCAATAGACCTCTCCGCGCCGCGTACGCAGACAGCGCTTGTGAATCTCGACGACGTTGGCAGGAGTATTAGCGACCTGGGGGCAATCGGCCTTGCCCTCGACCCCCAGGTTATGACACAGCCGGAGCTGGCCGCCGCGGGTCAGCGCAGCAACTCCCTCCAGGGTCTCGCCCCCGCCGGAGAACCCGAACAGCTGAACCGGCCCGAGGTCGCGGCTGCTCCAGGTGGCGCTCCCCTCCTCATTGAACAGCAGACACTTGAGCACTCCCGAAAGCGACAGGAAACATCTGCCGTTCTCACGGCCGACGTAGCTGCGAACCTGCTCGGGTCGTAGGCCCAGTTCGCGCCAATTGATGTCCTTCGAAAAAGGACTCCGGCAGCGGATGTTTCCTGTTGCCAGTCTGACGCACAGACCCGCCATCTCTGCCGAAAACGCAGTGACCGGGCCGGAGAGCCCGTTGACTGGCTGCGGCACTGAGTACCGCTCCTTCTTGCCATTGCCAAACAATGTGACGCTAGGCCTGGACCCCCACTGGTTGGTCGGGGACTGTCCCCAACAGCGCACCTCGCCCTTTTTCGACAGGGCACAGAAAAACCGGAAGCCAGCCGTCAGCGCCACCGTATCCTGCAGGCCTGCGACAGCCTCCCAGGCCGCTGCTTTGGGAATCGTTTTGGACGGGGCATTCTCAGGGATGGAACCCTCGACGCGCCCGTGATAGCGCCGCTCGTCCAGGTTCGCCTGGGTGCACGCGACTCTGCCCCCTTGAACGATCATACACATCGACTCGCCGACGGCGATGCTGGAGCTGTTTCCGCCAAGCTCGCGCACGCCGCGGTCAGACGGCGCAGCAGGCTTGGACTGGGCCGCTGCGCCGTACGGCACGACAGCCTGGGCCGCCGCCAAGACCACAGCGAATCGGGATAGAAGCAGGTACCGACAAGGTGCGCTTGGGAACGAGATAGCTGAGTGGAGTTGCACGATCGTAGTTCGCCTGGAGCTCTCCCAGGAGGCCGATGCGCTGAGCACCCAAAAGATAATAACAGCTACTCCGTGTGCGATGACCTAGCGCGAGATCGTTCCGCAGCCGTTCTCGCGGCGGGTCTGCGGAGTCTTTCCGCGCCGCAAGCCCGCTGGCGGGACCTTGAGCCCGCCGACGTGACGCTCGAGAGCGAAACCGAGAAAACCGTTCCGCGACGGGGCGAAGCGCTTGCGAATCACCGACTTCGGTGCGGAACGATTACGAGTGGTTTCGCTGCGCCCAGTTAGCGATTTTAAAACTAGTGCTTGGCCAGATACAGGGCGCGGTCCGCAGAGGCGAGAAGCTCGGCCGGGCGCTGGCTCTTATACGGGTCGATATGCACAAGCTGGCGGAGCGACTGCAGGGCCCGGGTCAGCTGTTGCGCAACGGCGTACCAATGGCGCGCTGCGGTGAGTAAGGTCCGCTCGCAAAGGATCGGGGCCTGATTGGCGGGAGGGAAGTCGCGGCCTTTGGGAGGCTTGCCCGCAACAAGAGACTCGTCCCAGGGCAGGCACTCCCGGCTCTCCGTGGTCGGGCTCCGAACCGCGGCCAGGCGCTGGTGAAGGAAGTCGGTTCGCACGGCCAGATCCGCGGCGCAGTCGCGCTGCCGCTCGGCCTCCAGGGCGAGCTGCTCGCGTTTAGCGGACAAGATGATGTGCTGCGCTTTGAGCAGCTGCAAGCCGGCTGCATAATCGTTCACGCTCGGTCCCGAAGCTGGCATGGACGACGTAGTCATGATCGCTCCTTCAGGAGGCTCTTAGCAAGCAAGTGAGGGGAAGCAGAAGCAAACGCCATGCCAGCTCCAGCCCCCGCCGTCGTAATCCGCACAGTGTGAGAGGGCCAAGAAGTATGGCTCCGCCTGGTGACATTTCTACAGTTCCGATTGGTACAGTTTTGGGGGGCAGGTCACTGGACTCTTTTGTTGAGCTCTGGTGGAGCAGTTTTTGGGGGCAGGTCACTGCCGTCACGGCAGATTTCGCCCAGGCATCAAGGAGAGAGTGCCGGGACTTGATGGAGGGAGCATGTAGGAACTCCATGCGAAAATTTTTCTGCTCCCTCCCTCGTGCCACGCATTGTTTGCGCGATGTCCTGGTGGCTGCACTTGCAAACCAGAACCATACCGCTCTGGTACGTCGCTTGCTTTCGTCACGGTTACTCAACTGCAGCGACATGTTATTAGGCACTGCCGCGCTAGGAGCATCGAGAATGTCCCCCGCAATCACAGCCCCGGCCGAGCTCCCCCGCTGGACGGTCGCTGACTCCAGCGTCCTTATGATACCTGCTTCTGTCCCGCAGGTGGCCTTGCGGTTCCGCACGTTCGCGGCGCGCAGTCTGGCCGACCCGGCACATCTGGCGGATGGGTGGGAGACCGCCGTGGCGCTCACTGCCTCTCCGGCTCTGCCTGGTCACTACCAGATCGATCTGAACCAGCTCGGCCTGAAAGATGGGACCTACGAGTACGAGTTCGTAATCGATGGCGATGCAGAAC
>CALFYE010000257.1 GCA_937952145.1 uncultured Myxococcales bacterium | reverse complement strand
TGTACTCGGGCGTACAGAGTGGTGCGTCGGTGGTGGGGCTTCAGGCCGCGGGAAAAAAGCTACGTCGCTGGCTCTTGGAGCTGCGGGGACGCTGATCGGGGTCGCGGCGCTCTCGGGGGGTAACGGTGGGGTTTCTCTAGCCTCTGGTGCTGGCCCATCTGTGTCAGAGGTGAGCGCTAAAGCAGTTGATCGACCTGCTGGGTGCTGTAGTGTGAGCACACAAAGTGAGCAGGGCGATCCGTTATCAGAGTGCAGAATCGGCCAGCCCGCAGTGCCTCTTCAAGAAGATCCAATAGCGCACGCCGTTCGAGTCAGCGGTGATGAGGGGGGCCGCAACAAAAGCATTCCCTGTACGGCGGCAGAAATTGTCACATGCAGCTTGAAACTCTAGGGATCACTACGCAAGATGGCTTCTGTCAGATTCATCAAGACACGCTCGTTCTCAGCGAATGACATCTCATTGAGAGTGTAGTTCAGCGTCGTTGACGCTCTGTCTAGCTGCCATGTCTGCTATCAGGAGTGAACATTTTTTTGAAGAATTGGAAAGAAGGAGCTTCTTCATGCTTCGGTGACATAGGCAAGGCTGGTGGCAATCTAGGCTTCAAGTTCGGAAGATTCAAGATCGGCGGCACGGGCTGCGGTTGGGACTCAGGCAGAAACTCTTTGCCCGGCGCTGCGGACTCGGCGTTTGGCGCGAGTGCCAGCGTCTTTTGCCGCAGACGCGCCTCAATGTCGACAAAGTTCGCTTTCGGACTATGCGCCAGCTTCATGATGGTCGCAGTTTCATCGATGGTCATCTTCTTTAGCGCCGCCGGAGCTTGCGCGTAGTCGTCCGCTGTCTCGTGCTTCGCTGGATCCTGGCCACCATATGAGTGAAATTGTAAGACGCGCCCTTGCTCGTCACGCTTGACATGTCCGGTGGCGAACGAGTCCTCGATCATGTGGGCGAGGCTACCCATGGCGACGCGCTTGATGTCTCGCTTGCCATCGTCATTGCCGAACATTTGATTGACTGTCTGCTCTCCCAGCTTTGGATCGTCACCGAAGATCTTCTGGAACTCCGGATAGTTCGAGAGCTTCGTTGTGCCGTTGATGGCCACCTCTTTACCGTCAGGCGTCACAATCTTGCCTTGCTGGATCGCAAAGGTGAACTTGGCCCATTTCACCATCTTGTTCTGCGTCTCCTGCGGAGATTCCGGTGGTAGTGGCTTGCCGTCCTTGTCCTTGTCCACGTACGTCCCATTCTCGTCTTTTCGAATCGACGGACTGGCCATGCCGTGGAGGAAGGATAGATCACCATAGTGACTGCGCGGTAAGAGAGGATTCCCCGGTCCAAAGCGGGTGCCTTTATTATATTGGTTGCCGTATGCATGATCCTTATTCGCGAATTCAGTAGCAGCTTTCCCTCGGTCGGCCAGATCATCATTCCACTGGGATCCATACTCGTAGTCGCCTACCTTTGTAAGTGGCGGTGGGAGATACCTGAAAATCTTGTTTGGCGTGGGTGGAATCTCTTCCTTGGTTAGCACACCAGCCTGGACGAGCGATTCATCCGTGATCACTGGGTGATCTGTGTATCCCCAGCGCTGGATGACTGCCTGTCCACCGTGGGCGGGCTTTAGCCGGGGCATCGGCCCCTGCCTGCCGCCCTCGAGATAGCTGCGCAGCGAACGACCGGCGGCATGAGCGCCATGTTCGCCGGAGTCACCGGGACGATCGACTAAGTCGCTCGCCGGGCCGCTCTTCGCAAGCGCATGCGCGACTTCGTGACTGATGACTTCCATCGATTCCGGGTCATTCGGGTCCTCTTTTATACCGGCGCCGAGCGAGATGCGCTGACCGACCGTATGCGCCTTAGCGGCCAGGGCGTCGTTCTTATTCGCTTCATTGCGTGAAACAGAAAGCCCCTTTAGTTCTTGTCCGAAAGCTTGAGTCAAAAGTCCGTTTACCTGCGGATGAAACGGGCCATCCGCGACCCAGTGAGACATCACCGCAGCCGCTTCGTTCGAAGGTCCAACATGACGCCTTCCAACTGGCATCGAGACCCCGGCTGGCCCGTCTAGAGTTGCGGGAAAAGTAAGCGCGGGTGACGTACCCAGATCCTCCTGACCGACCCCGCTTCGCCAATTGGATGACGATGGAGCAGCAGGCAGCAGAGTCTTATCCATACATTCTCCTAGCTAGCTAGCGAAATATCTGCATCCTCAACAAATGCTTAACTGATAATTATTTTATGCTACTCTAGCGTTCAGCTGCCTCCCTAGTGTTCGCACCTCCTACATTTAGTAAAAATAACCGTTTTTGCAGCCCTTCGGGTAACACGCGGCCCCGCAGCACAACGGCGCACAGTTTATTTTATATCAAATTGATGCAACTAGAACCACAAGGCTTCGCCCGGTCGCATCGGGCGCAGTGACCACTACGGTGCCTGTGGTGCCCATCTCATAACTAATAATGCCAAAATTGAATTTGGCACCCTTGGCGAGTAGGCAGCCGCCTGGCTCGATGTGCGCTCTGGGGCGTTCAGAGGCTGGCGGCGGCGGGCTGCCAGCGCAACGGTAGCAGCTCGTCCGATCGTCCAAGCGGGACCGGGGGGCAGCATCGGCTCAGGCGTGTTGAACCAAGCCGCGAGTACGCGGCAGCGATGTGCCAAGCTCAAGCGCTACTGAGGTAGAGCGCCGCGACCGTCTGGTCGATGGTGCCGCCAAGGCGCCCATGGAGGGCGTCCGAGGAGGCATCCGATGGGACAGTTGCGCGATAAGTTGGAGCAAGACCTCAAGCTGCGACGCTACAGGCCCAAGACCGCGACGGAGTACCTGCGGTGGGCGGGACTTTACGCGGCGCACTTTCTGCCGCGTTCGCCGCTGAAGCTGGGCGAAGCCGAGCTGCGCGAGTTCCTGCTCTATCAGCTCGACCAGAAGAAAGTGGGGCCCGCCTCGCACAAGATGGCGGTGGCGGCGCTGAAGTTCTTCTATGGGGTGACGTTGGGGCGGCCCGAGGTAGCGGTGACGATTCCCTGGCCCAAAGTGCCCCATACCCTGCCCGAGATCTTGGACCCCACCGAGGTAGCGGCGCTGCTGGAGGCGGTGGGGACGGCCAAGCACCGGGCGGTGGTCATGACCACGTACGCAGCGGGGATGCGGATCTCCGAAGCCTGCGGTCTGCGGACCGTGGACGTGGACAGCAAGCGGAAGCTGATCCACATCCGCGACGGAAAGCAAGGGCGGGACCGCTACGTGATGCTCAGCAAGCAGCTGCTTTGGTTTCTGCGGGTGTATTGGAAGCAGGAGCGGCCCTCGGGGACGCTGCTGTTCCCCGGGGACACGCAGAGCGGCTGTGTCAGTGCCGAGGCAGTGCGCAAGGCCCTGCACCAAGCAGCGCAGAAACTGGGGTTGCAAAAGCGAGTGA
>CALFYE010000256.1 GCA_937952145.1 uncultured Myxococcales bacterium | reverse complement strand
ACCCCCAAACGCTACCTCGAGAGCCTCATAGAGAGGCTGGCGCGCGAGCATGCAAGGACCTCGCCGGATCTACCATTTCAGCGGCCAGGGCTCCCAAAGCTGGCGCAGCTCCTTCAGGAAGCTGGCTACGTAACTCCCAAAGGCCACGCGCACTGGTGGGCGGCACAGGTGCAACAGGTACTCGACGGTCGTTTTGACTCCCATTACCGGGGGCCGGTTGCCACTCACTAAGCTAAAGGATCGCATTGGTCGCTCAGCAGATATGACTCTGCCACCCGACCGTCGAAGACCTTCGTATGCGATGGGGCCATGATCTCAAGCCCTGCAAGTGCGGCGAGCGACCATTGCCGAGGTCATAGCCACGGCCACGGCAAGCGATGCGGCACGCCCAGTGTTTGTTTCTGGTGCATTGGAGGGCTTGTACGCTGGCGCCAAACTCACCGGCGGTCTATCGGCGCGCTTGCCAGCCCGCAGCCCTCGCCCATATCAACGGCTGTTGACTATCCTCGCATCTCCTCGAGAGAGTTGTAAGGCTTCCCCGGTATGACCGCTTCAGTGCGGATGGCCGAATGCAAAGCCCTGGTCGCTGAGGCGGCCACAGGCTGGAGGGGCAGACGGCGGCGCACCAGACGAGCTTGACCAGAACAAGCGTACAGGGCGAAAGCATTGTGCCGGACAGTAGCAGGAAATGGTTCACGCCGTCGCCGGTGATCTTACCGATGCAGCGGGTCGGTCTCTGCGCATCGGGAGGGTGCGCCCGGCGGGGCTCCGCGTTGCGTAGGTCCGCCACAGCCCGCCCTCAATCGGTCCGATATTGGGCGATTGTGCACTTGACCAAGCGTAGGCAAGTGCACAATCGCTCACTTTTTGTCCTGCACGTCCACGCACAGATCCGCCATACAGACGGGAAAGCGAGGATGACAGTGCCTGGCTTGAATTTTGCCAGTGTGGGAGCTTGTCTGATGAATAGGGCGCGGCCACGGCGCGGCAGGCACCTGAGTCGCCGCGACCGCTTATGATGGTAGTGCCAAAGCCGCTGGCCCTCGACGTACCGCCCCCGCTGGCGGAAGTGCAGAGGTAGCCCATGCTCCAATCAGTCTCTTCCCGCGCTGAGATCCGGCGACAGCTTGACCAAGTGCTCCGCACAGATGCGGATCTGGATGCGTTCTGCCTGGACTACTTCCCCGATGCTCACTTGCGTTTTGCCCAAGGAATGGAGCGCACCGACAAAGTAACCCTTTTGCTCTCGCTCGTGGAACTTGCTGACATCACGGCGAAGCTCCGCGAACGCGCAAGTCGGCAAGTGGCCCGCCATCAGCGGCCGGATTGGGGGAGGGCTGGGATAGTTGCGGCGCTGGCGATTGGCGGCTGTCTGTACGCAGCCTTGCAAGCTGACGACGCAGTACGCGGCCAAGCTGACCTAACCGCCTCCGCCGCGGCATCGAGATGCGCGCCTCAGGAGGTTGCGGATCCTGAACTAAGGCGTAAGGCCATTCTTCGGCAAGAATCTACTAGCTCCCCGACCGCGCCGGTCGATGTGAACAGCGGCAACGTGATCGACAGAAGCCCCGATGCGGAAATGCACAACAGAGCCCGCATACCTGCCGGAAATCTGCCCGCCTGCGTGAACTGCGGCAACCGCATCCAGGGTAGCCGCGGAGCCAAGATGGACAATCGCGTCACAGTGACACAATGAACCGACGAGCCCTCGGAGTATTCTGTCTACAACCGGCCTTCTGCCTATGCTGCTGCGTTCCCCCCTCCGCGTTGGTTGATACCGCTACGCAAACCGCTGAGACCCCCCTTGGCGTCTGTACCGAAGAAATGGTCAGCGGCCTGTTTCAGGGCCCACCCGAGCGCATGCAGATTCGGGCCCTCGTCACCCGCCTCAGCGGTATGGATGACGCCTCGCGCCGGTTGGGGATTCAGGTGGGCCAGAGTCTCAAGGACGCGATGACCGAGTATGCCCAAGGCGCCCTCGAACTAGAACAAAACGGACTGTCTC
>CALFYE010000255.1 GCA_937952145.1 uncultured Myxococcales bacterium | reverse complement strand
TCATTCACGAGAACAAGTATTACAAGGCAGAGAAGGATATCCCCAAGGCGGCCGGGGCTGAGCCGGGCAAGGACTCGCGGTGGGTTCGCTTTGAGACGGCGCAGGGATTCGATCCCGACGAGATCACGGGTTTTGCGCAGGCGCTGTATACGAACGATGCGCTGCTGGATGGCTTGGTAAAGGAACAGCTCCTAATCTTTGGGCCAGAGCTTGCGCAGTGCGTAGGCCGAGAGCTGAACCAAGCTGAGGCAAATAATATCTATAGCGGCATGCGCGACAGCCTGAAGAGTGTTGTTCAGCGCATGGCGCAAGCGTAGGACTGTCTGACAAGGGGGGCTTGTCAATGTCTGTTTGGGATGAGATTGCGCGATATCACTTGCCGGTGATTGTGCTGCATCAACACTCGGGGCAGCCTCCCGCATGTCTGGAAGGATTGGTTGATTACGCGGCGTTGATTGCCAAGAACAAACACACGTATGGCTTTCGCAGCCCGTATCAGATCCTGTCGTGGCTGTGGGTTCAGCCGGTGAAGCTGGATCGCGGCGACGGGCCGAAGGCCGAGGGCTGCACACCGCAGCAGCGATCGCGCGTGTGGCCCGACGACGGGCTGAACTGCTGGGAGGCCGTCGCGCACCTTCTGGCCGTGGCCATGGTGCATCAGTGGCTCATTGAGTTTCACGTCTACGATGCGTCGGTGCATGGCGGGCGGCATGTCTTCCCGGCAGTGCGTCCGCTCTACGATGTGTCGTCGCTGCCGGTGCCGCTAGTGATTCAGCCGGCGGTCAAGACGGGCAAGGATACGCGGGCGCTGCGCGTCGCCCAGGGATGGGAAAACGACCTCCTGGGGGCGGTGCATTTCGTCGGTGACAAGGTGCTGCGCGTGTTCGGGGCCGGCGAGCTGGCCGACACGCTGGCCGATGTCGAGGGCGATGCACTGCCCGATTGGGCACGCACCGCGAAACAAAAACAGCAGCGCGCAGCGGAACTGATTAAGCGCGCAGCCGAAGAGAGCAAGCGCGAAGAGGCAAGGCGCGGAAAGGAGGATACGAAGCTGGCCTAGTTCTGGATTGCGAGAGTCTTTTATTCACACAGGGGGAAACCACACATGAACTCAAGTCTCTTGTTTCTGTTGGCCTTCATGGGGGGCAACGGGCTGAGTCAGCCAGTCGTGCAGGCGCTGATGGATGCCCAGAAAGACAACTTCGAGCGATGGCACCGTCTGCTAAAGGCGCTGGGGGCCATCATCACGACGGGGATCTTTGTGATCCGCGGCATGCCGACGCCCGTCGATGCGACCGGGAAGCCGACGTTCACCAACGAGGCGCTGTCCGAGCAGATCAAAGCGAGCTTCACCGAGGGCAAGCGCGAAGCGTTCTGGGTCGCGACGGTCAACGGCATCGTCGAGGCCATCAGCGAGTTTCTGCGGCCAAGCGCAGCGATGACGGCGCTGATGACGAGCCTGATGAACCGTCCGGCGGCGACGCAGACCACGGTCATCAACCCGATCGCAGGGCTGCCGCAGATGGGCACGACGACGATCACGACGGCGCGGACGGCGGGCCAGGTCTTGCGCGCACAGCCCAACGGCTTTGTGCGTGCCCAGGCCGTGTACGTCAACCCCGCGACCGGCGAGATCGCCGTGGAGTAGGCCCATGCCGTCGCAAGTCGTGGAACAGCTACGGCAGCAGTTTTACGCCAGCCTGGGAATCACCGACGCGACGCCCGTCCCAGAGGAACAGGTCCCGGCCTTGATCGATGCCTGGGAACAGTACCTGTACGCGAGCGCGCAGCGGGGCGGAGGATACAGCCCGTATCAGCCCGCGCCGCCGCCGCGCACGTTCGGGGCGCCGGTCTACGTGCCGCCGGCCTATCGCGTTCAAGGGCAGCCGGGGCAGCTCGTCAACATGGGCGGCGGGACGTATGTCGTGCCGCCCTTGCCGGGGAGCGTGGTTGCGGCTCCGCGGGCCGGGACGACGGGAAGCACGGGCGGGCCAATCGTGTATCAGCCGCCCATGGTGGCGACGCAGCCGCAGCCCGTAGGCAGTCAACCATCGAGGGGAACCACCACACAGGGGGCGCCACCCCCTAGACGCTAGCAGGAGGAACCATGGCCTTTTTCACCGTCGATAATGTCGTCGTGGGCAGCGGCGCAAGTCCAAGCGCGCCGGCCCGCGTGTCCGACTGGTCCAGCACGGGCCAGTACAGCGACGGCGCGATCGTCGTCTTCAACGGCAGCCAGTACATCGCCAACGGGACGCCCGTCGTCGGTGTCCAGCCGCCGATCGAAGTGGCATCGCCCGTCGTCGCCGGCTCGCCCAAGTGGACCATGGCCGCGCGGGGCCGCTCGCGCGCCGTGGCCTACGACGATGCCGCCACCTACTACGCCGATCAGGTCGTCACGTATCTGGGCGGGACGTACATCCTTGACGCTCCGACGGTGCCGCAGGGCACCAAGCCGAACCGCGACAAGCGATGGACGCGCCTATCCGAGACGCTGACTGATTCCGAGTCGGCCAAGGTCAACACCGGCGACTTGATCAACGTGCCGGTCAACGTCACCGTGCAGATCTTCAAGCACAACGACGAAGAGTCGCGCGTCCGGCATCACTGGGTGCGCTTCTCGACGGCGTTCTTTGTCGGGTCGCTGTCGATTTACACGCTGCGCTTCCCGCGCCCGATCCGGTCGGAGGCTCGCCCGGCGATCTCGTTCCACACGCTCGACGGGGCCACGGCCGCCGCCAATCTGACAGCGACCTACAACCTGAGCGGCAACGAGATCACCGGCTACACCGCGACCATCAACGCGGGCATCGCACCCGGAACCTACGAATGGCTTGTGACGGTCAAGCAAGCCATCGACGAAGTGTGACCCCGACGAGGAGAAACCCGCTATGCCCATCACCGATCCGTTTGACAAGACCAAGACCTATCCGACGGTGCGCGAGCTTGTGAAGAAGTATACGCCGTCGGTTCCCTCGGAACTTCTGGCCATCATGATCGACGAGATCCGCGCCGATCGCGACGGTCCCGAGTCCAACATCGAGATCACCGGCGGCATGACGCCCGTCACCGTCCCCCACGGGCTCAAGGATGAATTCGGAACCAAGCTGAAGCCGAACACCTGGCACATCACGGGCTTCCGTGGCGTGGACAAGTGCGAAGTGGTCAGCGTCGATGACACCAACATCACCGTCGATGTCACCAACAAGGGCGTAGTCAAGCTGCGCGTCTTTGGCTAGCGAGGGCCGCCGATGGCATGGCTATTCCGCCTCCCGAGAGTGATCGCGCTTCCCGTGGCGCTTTTGGTCGTCGTGCTGGGCTGCCTGGCGCTGGCCTTGTTCGTCGTCAGCCTGCCGTTGATTCTGCTGGGCTTGTGGCTGCGTCGGTCGCTCGACGAGTGGAAGGCTCGCCGTCTGTTGCTCTCACTGTACCGCTCGCGCGTGGCCGGGGTCGAGCTGGTCCCGGCCATGCGTGAGCCCCCAGGCCCGGAGGTTCTGCGATGAGAGCATCCCGCGATAGTGTCTGGGCACGCGCGCAAGCCGTCGTCTCCGATGCCGAGATGGACGCCGCCCGCGCGATGCCGCTGGAGCAAGTCCGCGACATGGCCAAGGCCCAGATCGACAAGGCCAAGGCCGCATGGTCCGAGGCATCGAAGCTGACATGGTGGGGCGAGGGCATCTTGCCGAGCTACCTGCACTGGAAGCCCTACAAGGACGTAATCGCCAACGCCGAGATGAACTTCGACCTGGGCGAGAAGGAGCCCGATGCCGCGCGCAGGAAAGAACTCTATGTCCTGTCGTGGCGGACGGCGCGAACCGCCGTGGATTCCATCGCCAAGGAAGCCAATCTCGATCGCTCGTACTGGTCAATCCTGGCCGCGCCCATCGTCGAGAAAGGCAAGCAAGCGCTCGACGACGCCAAAGAGCAGATCCGGCAGGCGACGAATACGGGCCTGTACGCCACGATCGCGATCGCCATCCTGTTCGCCGTGCTCCAGGCGCGGAAGTAGCCGGCCATGGATCGCGGTCTGCTTGTCCTCGGGACCGTCGCCGGGCTGCTGCTGCTAAGCCGCCGCGCCAGCACACCCAAGCCCCCCCGCGACGATGAATGGCTGCCGGCGATGCTGACGGAGTACCACCCCGACGCGCCCGAGTCCGAGCGAGAGATGGAAGGGGGCACCGTTGATCGCGCCCATGCAGCCGTGATCACCGTCCAGCAACATCGCAAAGACAAAGCAAAATATCCCTATATCAGCGTATCCAGCGACACTATTTTAAGGGGCGAATCCGTCCCATATGGAGCGCGTGTCTACTTCGGCGCATATCCAGATCTTGTATTTCGCTTAGTAGACACTGGGGGACGCTTCCGCGGTGATAAGAAACGCATTCGCAAACCAGGCTATGAGCCCTTTGACATCGCGACCGACTATGGCAGCGATCTAGGATTCAGCCTGAAAGAGACTGTGTATCGCCTTGATCGAAACGACACAATCAAACCAAATACACGACAGAAGAAAACCAAATAGGGGGAACCCATGGCCAAGCACAAATTCACAACAGCAGGTGAGACGGCAGAAAAAACGAAATGGAACAAGGCCAAAACGCGCAAATGGAAAATGACCTATGAGCTAATCGAGGTCAAGCCATCCCGCAAGCGCAAGCGCAAGCGCAAGGGCAAGAAGCCCAAGGCTGAGACGGCTTCCGCGACAGCCAAGCCAGCACGGAAGCCACGAAAGGCCAAGAGCAAGGCCACCCCCAAGCGCAAGGCCACCGCCAAGCGACGAACCAAAGCCGCCGGCTAGCTGTGCCGACGGAGAGCCACCCTACGCGATGAGCAGATTCTTGACCGTCTGCGCGTACCACTGCCCCCCGCGCTTCGGTGTATGTCCATTCTCTGCCAGTTTGCGCGCAATCTCGTTCAGACTCAGCCCTTGTGCCTTCCAATACTTCGCGCATCCCTTGGCCGTCGAGCGGTCATGATAGACGGCACTACGCAATAGTTCTTGCACAGAATACCACTCGTAATGAGCCGCTTTGCTCGGTCGCAGGCCGGCATCGTTCAGCTTCTCCGCGATAAACTTCAGCGTGCGGCCATCGACTTTAAGCGCATAAGCCAAGTTATAAGCGCGTGTCCGGTCATATACGCGCGTCGTGTCTTGCTCAGAGCGTGCAACGTGTA
>CALFYE010000254.1 GCA_937952145.1 uncultured Myxococcales bacterium | reverse complement strand
CACTTGGAAGCATGCGGACACTTTCTATCTTGCCCTTTGTATTCTCAAATGAATGTCCCGCATTGGGTCCCCCAGAGCGGAGACACAGATCAGCATACATTGAAAGTAATGCACTGATCTTGCCTTTTCCCTCGCTGCCAAATTGAGCCCCCACGACCGCAACTATCATTTGTCAGCTCCCCCATCTTCCGTGTGGGCATCCAAGTTCAGATTAAGCTGCGGAACTGGCTGCTCCTTCGTTACCTTACGATCACCGGTTTCAAAACGCACTCTGTCCAACCTAGATAGTTCAAGTTCCTCGCCACGTCTCCAATGAGAAACACGTTTTTGCCCATCGATGAGCTTACTCGGGCGTGCAAATATCTTGCGAGCCTTGCGAACCAACGCTTCCTCAAGATCCAAATCCATCGTTATTGCGTTCCCTAGCAATAGGATCAGCAGATCAGCGTGCTCTTCGGCCACGTCGCCCTGGCGGCGTGTCACCCATCGAGCGACCTCGCCGAGTTCCTCCATCATCAGCACCAAACGCTGACCAAGCACCTCGGGATTACAAGTACCTATATCGAAGCCGTGTTTTTCATGAAAATCACGAACCATTTCGAGCGCTGACTGCAGAGAAATGGGTATACGGCCATATCGCCAGCACTGAAATAGCGATCCTATCTGTGTGGCGAGTTCAAGAAGTGACTGTCGATTATCAATTACGGCTTTCGACATGGAACCTAAAGGTTCAGTGTCAGATTCAATTTGATGCATGTTACTCTGATCAAACGACTTACCAGATGCCCCCTCTCTTTTGAGAAAGCGTATTCTGCGCAGAGACTCTGGCGCTGTAATATGCAAAGGCACGAAGCGTGGGCCAAGGACCTGAGCCAGTTTTTCTTGTGATACTACATGACGAATCGCGTCAATAACGAACGGACGGTCAGGCACAATTCTCTCTAGGATGCGCTCAGTTACAAAAAGCGGCCCTCTATTATCCTGTAACCATTGCCCGCGGTCCTGAAGTTCGGGTCTAGTCACAGTCTCCGTCGATTCCGTGGTTGAGGTCTCTTGCCGAACAATCTCCCGCGTGGAAATAACCTCAACCCCATGTGCCACACGAAGATACTCTGCAACGGTTGTTTTGCCGGCACATAGCGGGCCGGTAAGTCCCACTACAATGGCGATAGGTGGCATGCTCGCACCAAGGTTCGACCGCTCTTTTGGGATGACTGTGTTGCGGTCACGCTCGCCGTGGAATTTTGCACAGCACTATTCGCAAACTGCGCAAGTTGGACAGTCAATATTCTCATGACGCTTAGCAAGCCGCTTAGCCCAGACCGCATGTCACGTCTGAATCCCCGCCTTCGTCTCGTCAAAGAAGCAACTCGGCCGGTCACCGTTGGTAAAGACGATCCCGCGTCGCTCAAGGGCGGCCCGCAGAGCATCAATGGTCGACTCGTGTGGCATCGTCTTACCATTCTCGATTTCAGAAAGCGTCGGGCGCGTGATCCCCGCTGCCCTGGCGAGCTGCTCCTGGCTCATCCGCAGCAGAGCTCTCGCCTGCCTGATTTGGCTGACCGTGATCCTCATTTTTGTTGACTTTGGCTAATCAGCCTGCAAACCTGACGACTTGTCGGGTTTCGGGAGGTTAAGCGCTGCATAAAAATCCTTAGCCCGGCACCATCCCACATCCGGTCGCCGTGCGCCAGCCCGAGAAAATCAGCGGCGCACGACATCTTCATTGGCAGGCCTGTCAAGTTGCCTGGGATGTGTCGCAACGCCGTCCCCTGAGCCACCAGGGTTCATAAACGAGAGGGCACGAGCAAGTGCCCGTGCCCTCCCTTGCCTGCGTCAGGCACTGGCCTGGAAACCTCACCTGACGCAAACGGGAGCAGTGTATGCACTCAGCCAAGTTTGAGGAAAAAAATATCCGTCGTCCGAACCCCGCCATCGACGCTGGCCGTCGAACTGGGACGGAAGCCCAGCCATCACCGGCGAAGCACGAGCCTCGATCCGGGGCGCTGCGCGGTTTCGCGGCAATGTCGCCGCCGCGGCGGCGCGAGATTGCCAGCCTTGGCGGGCGGGCAGCCCATGTATCAGGTGTCGCGCACGAGTTCGACTCGGCAGAGGCGCGCGAAGCTGGCCGCAAAGGCGGGACCGCCACCAGTCGTGACCGCGCGCACATGGCAATGATAGGCCAGCGTGGCGCACGAAGCCGAGTGCAGCGTCATCGCGAAATAGTCTGCTGAGAGCTAGGCTGTCTCGCCGCCACCGGGGTCGATCTCGACGGCGGGACAATTACAGCCTGCGCTCTGCGTAGGGGGGGGCGCGTGCAGGCACTTCCCGATGGAGGATTGCCATGTACACACGCTCGACGTGTGCCTTGCTATTGCTCTGCGCCGTGCAGGGCTGCGAGCGGTTCGCGTTCTTCGCGATGCTGCCGCTCTTTATTCTTTATCTCCAACAACACCGCGGGTTCACTGAGTCGGGGGCCGTGCTCCTCCTCGGGGTATTCCAGGCGCTCTCTTACCTCGGCGCGCTGCCAGCAGGTGCGTTCACCGATCGCTTCCTCGGACGTTGGCCGGCGACGCTGCTCGGTTGTGTGTTGCTCACGCTTGGCTACGGGGCGCTTGCGCTGGATCGGCCTGTGCTCCTCTGGCCCAGCCTCTTGTTGATGCTTCTCGGCCATGGCTTCTTCAAGCCTGGCCTGAACTCCCTCGCCAGCCACTTCTTTGGCGCAAATGCCGCTCGTCGAGAACGCGGCTTTCTCTGGCTCCACTGCGCGATTAACGTGGGAGCGATGGTGAGCCCGTTATGCTCGGAGTGGTCACGCGCTCAAGGGGACTGGCCCGGCGTCTTCCGATGGGCGACGGGAGGGATGCTTCTGGGGACCATCTCGTTATTGCCCGCATCGCTCCTCGAGGTGCCGCGAGCTGAAACGCGAGACACCGCCACAGTACCTGTTACCGATGAGAACGTAGAGCAGCGCCGGTGGCCAGCTATTCGTCTGATTTGCACCGTCGGTGTCATCTATTGGCTGACAGCACAGCAGGCTGGTAGCTCGCTGGTTATCTTCGCTGAGCAGAACACTCAGCAGCGGCTACTGATAGGCAGCTCGCACATCATCGTAGGCGCCGGTCATTTCGCATCGCTGCATTCGTTGCTGGTTCTCGCCCTGCTGCCATTTCTAATGGGGGGCACTTCGCTGCTGCGCCGTCGAGGCTGGGAGCCATCGACCCCAGCGAAGATGTGTTGGGGCTACGTGGCGACGGCCGCCGCTTTTCTGGCGATGGCTGGCGCCTGCCTGCGCGGCGGAGACGGTGGCAGGGTCAGCGTGGGGTGGCTGACCGGCTGCTACGTCTTCCTCTCTGTCGCCGAGTTGCTGCTGTCACCGCTGGGGCTATCCCTGCTGACGCGACTCAGCCCGCCGCGGCGAACGTCACAGACGGTCGGGCTGTGGTTCGCTGCCGTTGCCGTGGGGAACATCCTGGCGGGGCTGCTCGGCTTCGCATGGGTGCGCTGGGCGCATCATCGTTACTTCTCCCTGCTGGTCTTGCTGTCGCTCGGAGCAGCAGCGCTTTTGCTCAAGCGGCTGCGCCGGCTCGAAGCGGCGATCCCCAGGTAGCTCGGCTGGTCCAACATCCGTCGTGGATGCGGCCGACTCGACATTGGCCTGGTTGCACCGGCAGCGCCAACAGCTCCCGCTGCTGTCAGGCCGCGCGTCGAACCTTGGGCGGCGCCCGTCGTGCACGCAACCGCGGCTTGTCGTGGCGCCCTACGCTCTTGTCCATTAGCTCGACCCAAAACGGCAGCCCGGCGACCTCCACCATTTGCTGCAACGCCAGCCTGACAAACTGCTCCTCGCTGTAGCCTAGCTCCTTGGCAAAACGCGCCGCCCGTTCGAGGCTGACGGCCTTGCGCCCCTTCTCGATGTCACACAGGTGCGACTTGGAGATACCCAGCCGCTTGGCCAGCGCCGCCTGCGGGATCTCGTCGCACTTCCGGATCGCCGCCAACAGACCCCCCAGCGTCATCGGTTCGCCGATCAACTCGTCGAGAAACGCCATCGTCTTGGACTTCTTAGTAGTCATGCTTGTTTACCTCTTGGACTTCGACGAGTTCGATGGTGCCGTCCGCCTTGATCTCGTAGATGGCGCGCCAGGCTCGATTGAGACGCACCGAGCGCTGGCCTGCGCGCTTCCCCCGAAGCGGTTCGTCATGGTAGCCGGGCCGTTTCTGTGCTTCCTCAAGGCCGTTATGCTCCACATCGTCGACCCAGGCTCGGAACTTCGTGACAATGGCGACCGGCACTTTGCGGAGGTCCTTGCGGGCCGAAGGGGTCAGGTCAACCCGCTTGATCATGGCCGGACAATACACCTGATAGGTGTACTGAGCAAGACCCGAAGGCAGCATCACCGATATAGCTCGAAGAAAGCCCCCATCCGGCTCGTCATCTCGTCGATCTGCTCGTTGATGATGGTCCACAGGTACTTCTCGCTCACATCGTCGAGCTGGATGCCGGGCCTACGCCACGTCGGTTTCTTGCCCCTCCTGATATGAGGCAAGTCGACTAGCTTCCAGCGCGCCGTCGTGACAGCGGCGTAGGCTTGTTCATCAAGCATCTGTTGAGGATCGCGCCGCCGAGAAGTGACTCGGTCTATGTGGAGTTTTTGCCAATCCCGATAGGGGTCAGCGACGACTACATGTCGACGCATGAGCAGAAACAGGGGATCGGCGGTTACGTCGTAGCCGGCAGCAACGGCGTGTTCGAGATACTGGCCGAGATCCACATGCTGGCGGATGTGCGCCGCCAGCCTTTCGCCGTCTTCCCCCGAATTGCTCACGGTGCTGGCCGTGGGCTCGCGGTTGGACATCTGGTGCTCGCGGTCATTTTGAAGCTGCTGGACGATTTGCTCCGCGGCCCGGCGGCGGGCCTGCTCGGTCTCCATATCTCGCTTGAGGGACTCAGCTCTGGCGTCCGCTTCCTCTTGCGCGCGCTTCACTGCCTCGGCGAGCTTGCGCTGTTCGTCTAGTTCCTCGTCGCGTTGTTTCAGCGTCTGCTCGATGCTTTCCGCGCGGCTCTGGAGTCGGTCTGCACTATCGGTCAGCGACTGAACCTGCTTGGCGAGGTCGTCGCGGGCGCGAGCAAGGTCGGCTGCCTGTGCCTGCGCCTCTTCCAGCTTGCTCGACTGCACGGCGTTCTGCTGCTCTTGGCTCCGTCGAAGGGCATCGAGATCCGCCTGGGCTCGCTCAAGCGCCGAACGCTTGACGGCGACCTCGCGCTCGGCCCGCTTCAATCTTGTAATCAGCCGCTCGGTCTGTCGGAGCCGATCGTGGCTTTGCTTGATTTTGTTGTTCCGCTGCTGCTCGACCCTCGCCAGTCGTGCTTTGGTTTTGGCCAGGTCATCGCGCATGGCATCGTTTGCTGCCTCCTTCTCGCGTATGACCTCGGCCAGTTCGTTCCGTAGCGCCGATATCTCGGCCTGCAACTTGTGCCAATCGACAGCTTGATCACGCGCCGTTGCTTCGAGCTTCACCGCGTAGTTCCGCGATTCCGCCAAAGCAGCCAATGCGGCTGCCAAATTCTTGGATTTAACTCTCCTGGGTCGCTTTCTTAAGCGCTTGCGCTCAATCGAATTATTTAATCGTTTTTCTCCTGGATGCCGAAATGCCCATACTCGACAACGCGATGTGCAATATTTTCGATCGAATCGAACGCAATACGGTAAACGCTTATCGCATATATCGCAATAATGAGTTTCGCGCATCGGGGTTCCTTTTTATTTGGCACCTTGGCAAAGCACCCTCCCAACATCATACGAGATCACGACTTACCTGTTACAAAAAATTTCCGAAAATTCACTAAGTTTTTGATATCTATACAAATTTTTTGATCGCGGTTTGAATGACCGCTATCGAGTCATCGATTTCATGAATCGCGTCCGTGCTTTGCGTCAATTAGATCGATGATTACCCTCAGCAGGGTTTTGCGGTCAGACCGTTGCGGCGCCACTCGACGGTACGATCTGATCGCGATCCGATCGCACACAGATGTGGTATTTTGGAACTATGCGGAAGTGTGTCTCGTGCGATGGTGATATCCCCGACGGCAGGCGCAAGGATGCGAGGTACTGCAACAAAGCTGCCTGTCGTGGACGGGAGTACAGGAAACGACGAGCTGCCGCTGCGTTGGCAGCACCGCAACTCCATGATCATGAGCACCGTGCCTCGGCTGTGTTGCACTGTCAGTGCGGGAAACGGTATCTGCTCCAGGGCAACAACCTGGAAGCGCGGGAACTCGGCGACGCGCTGATCCTGACGCCGGCCACGATTGCGCCAACACCCCTCACGCGAACAGATCCGCACACGGAACGTCCGTTACCCGAGCTTGGTACAGGGGCGAAACTGGCCGCGCCGGACCCCTGAACCCCTCACGCAAACGGTTCTGCATACAGAAGTGAGCCAGTCCGAGCCACCCCCTGCCTTGACACCCCCGTTGCCACATGCTGGATCGCTCACGGAAACGGATCGCGGACAGAAGGAGGCCCAACTCCTCGAGCCACCGCGCCCACCTGCACCTACGCCTGCGGCTCCAGCGTTATTGACCATTGAGTTGTGCTTTACCGACGCGAACGATCGGCCGATCTCGTTTTGGAGTGCGGTCAGTCGGCAAGCTGATCGCCGCTGGCGACTGAAGCCCAACGCAAAGCCAGCTTTTGGCTTCACCGAGCGGGATTATCGCGGCCTCGGTGGAGTGCCGGGACGATGGCGCGACTTTTACGGTGATCAATGCCCGTCCAAGTTTGGTCACGACCCGAAGCTAGTCGTAATGAGTTGGGACCACAAAGCGGATAAAGGCCGTGTGGTCTCGGTCGGTCTTCTCGACGATATCCTCGGGGCTACCTGGAAGGAACAGCTACGGCAGATGCACGATGGGAAACGCTGAACGCGATCTCTGACGGGAGGGTCTAGCTCGGGCTTTTGCTGTAGTACGAATCAAAGCGCCCATCGAGAAGCTGCTGTACTTGCGCTGGCCACCAATGAGCATGGCCCTTCGGTGTCACATAGCCAGCTTCACCAAGCAACGTCGCCAGCTTCGACAGTCCAGGCCGTTGGAACGGTTCATCTGGAGCGGCTCTGCGGTGCTCCTGGTTCATTCTATTCAGCATGCTCTCGAGGTAGCTTTTCGGCGTCTGATGCTTCGCTTCATCGCAGCCTCGTAGCAGCTTGCCGACCCCGCAGGGCGTGAACTTCCGGCCCTTGAGCGGAATCCACTCCTGCTCGTTCAAGACATGGGCGATCTGAGGATAGGTGTGCCCATGACTGCGAAGTTCGACGATGCGGGTCTTGACCTCTTCGTCGCTGTATGGTCGCTCGTTGTGCCGCTGCTTCTGTCGCCATCCGTACCGCTGCGCCAGGAAATACAAGCCGCTCGAATTACAAGGCGTGCTCCGTGGCGGCTTGACC
>CALFYE010000253.1 GCA_937952145.1 uncultured Myxococcales bacterium | reverse complement strand
CGCGTGCCCGACGGCAGACTCGACCTTGCCCTTGCGGTCGGGATCGCGCACGCGGCACGGCAGCGCGACGACTCCGTAGTGGGCCAGCACGTCGCGATACAGGGGATTCAGCGTCGGGTCATAGACGTCGGGACACAGCACGCCCTCGCGCAGGTTGTCCAGGACGACGACGCGCACCGCACCGCCCAGCCGACGGAACGCCTCCTCGTGAAGCTCCGCCCAGATGCGCGAGCTGGACTGAAACGTCAACAGCCGCACCGCCTTGCGGCTGTGCCCCAGCACCAGGACAAACAGGCGCGTGCGACGGTACTTCCTCGTCTCGGGATCGCGCACCATCGGCCCTTCGCCGTAGTCGACCTGCGCCTCCTCACCGGGCGCCGTGACGATGACCGCGCGCTCGCGCGGCGAGTCTTCCGGCAGCAGCGTCCGCACAAAACGCCGCACGCTGCTGTACTTGGCCGCAAAGCCGTGCCCGTCGACCAGATCCTGATAAATGGCCATCGCGTTGCGGCCCTGCAAAGCCGCCTGCGCGATCAGCTCACGATACGGCTCGCACGCGCTGGCCGTCGGCGCCCGCCCCGGTCGCAGCGCCAGCGAGTCGGTGGACACCGCATCTGGACTGGCCGCTTTTGCAGCCCCAGGGTCGGTGGACACCGCGCCCCCACTGGCCGGTTTTGCCCGCCCAGAGTCGGTGGACACCTTGGGCCCACTGGCCGGTTTTGCCAGCCGCTGCATCCGCGGCGCACGCACCGGCACGCTCGCCTGCTTCAGATCGGCGCTGACCGTCTCGCGACGCACGCCCGTCTGAGCCTCTATCCGACGCAGCGACCAGCCCAGCCGGCCCAGCGCCAACACCTGTTGTCTCTTCTGCTCGTTCAAGACGTTCACCCCGGCGGAGAACCACGTCCCCACCTCCCGGTCAACGTCCTTACCCCCCCTCCCTCTGGCCGCTTTTCAGCTATCGATCACTGGCCGCTTTTGGGTGTCCACTGAGGGCCACATCGACGACGCATTCGCAGCGCGCCCAATGACACACGCAGCACAGACATAGCCACTCGCCTTCGCCGGTCAGGGTGCGCGACGGTGTGCGGCGTGGCCCTGGGCAAGTCTCCCTTAGCAGACTGAGCGTTCAAGGCAGGCGGTGCTGCGGCACCGAGGTCAAGGCGGAGTCAGAGAGAGAAGGCGCCCCCCCAAGGCGGCCTTGTCGTCTCCGGAGACGACGTACTCGCCTGGGGGGCACTGCGGCCTTGCCGGCTCGGCGGGAGGCGGCGTACTCGCAGTGAGCGATGCGGCCTTGCCGGCTCGGCAGGAGGCGGCGTACTCGCATCGGAAACGTGCGGCCTTGCCGGCTCGGCGGGAGGCGGCGTACTCGCACGGGGAGGGATGCGGCCTTGCCGGCTCAGCAGGAGGCGGCGTACTCGCATCCGAAGGCATGGGAACGTACGACCGTGCAGGGACGCGGATCAGCCAGCTTGGCGACGGCCACGCCGTGCTGACTGACACTTGCGCCCCTGCGATGACACGTCGAGCAGGCGGTGGCTCGTGCGCACGAACCGACTCTGCCAACCCTGATGTCATACGCTTAGCAGGCCAAACAGAACGGCAGGTGTCAATGCTGTTTTGTAAATAGGCGTGACCGCCCGCGTTTTCGATTATCTGCGAATCGTCCTGGGTATGGATTTCAGTGGAAAGGGCAGCCCGTGAATGCGCACAGCAAACGGGATACTGATGAACCACTCGGGGACGATGGACGCCGGCAGCTCTGGATGGGGCGGGACGGCCTGGACATAGCGGATGCGGTAGAAGGTTTCGAGAGGCACCGACGGTGGCTCGAACGGATATAGCGTGAAGAAGCGGTAACGGCTGCGTGTGCGGAGCAGCGTGTTGCGGTAGCGTGCCTCCTTCGGCAGCCACGGAAACCAGCACACCTCGCGGCCCGTCCACAGGCCGGCCTGATAGCCACCTGCCTCAGGTGGTGCGTGACGCAGCAGCTCCAGCTGAAACTGCTTCAGCCACAGGGCATGTCGTCCCAGGATCTCCTCGGCGGCGCTGCGCTGCGCGAGTGTCTCTTCGCGCCGCTGCAGGTTGGTGGCCTTGTTCCGGCACTTGCGACCACAGTACCGCGTGGATAGCCGGTGCTTAGGATCAATCGCGACACCACAGAGCACACAGAAAAATGCGTCGGTAATGCTCATAGTGAAGATTGTAATATCCGCGCAAAATTCACGGAATTTTATCCCATAAACCACAGCAATCACTTATGAATACTGCTGCATAGCATGCCGCGGCCCGTGCACTAAGTCGGCTGCCCCCCCAGGCTTCGTGCACGGCTAGCTGCCGGCTTGGCCCCTCCATCGCCCACAGGGACCCCGCACGTTGTCGCAACGGCGTCCGTGCTGCCGCTCGCGCTGCCGATTCTGACTCGCTGCCCCAAGCTGCGACCGCGGGTGGCTAGCAATTTCGCTGGCATAGGCCGCCGAGGCCACCCGTCTCAGTGCTCAGGCCACAAGCGCGAACGGTGGGCGATCGCTGTGTGCTGCCCGCCAACGCGGCGGGTGGTAGCTGGCAGCAGCCTGCCCCATGGCATCCATCAGCCCAAGCGCGCGGCCTGTTGCCGACTGCACTGCAGAGCGCGAGCAGCTCCACAGATGTTGAGCGGGGAACTTCCCAATCGGTGTTGGGAACGTACCTGCTCAACCCGATGACGACGCTAGGTCGCGCCCGCGCATGCCCACCGCTGCTGCCGTAGCCACGCCTGCCTGCAGCGCGAAGCAGACCCACTGCGGTGTGTGCTGCAGCAGCGAGCCGAACTCTCCTGCGAGGACGAAGCCGGCGACCATGACGGCGTACCACAGGGCGTTGACGAGGCCGACGTGCTGCGGCGCGACGACGCGGGCCGTCAGGGCGAGGCCGAGCGGGGCGATCAGGAGCTCGCCAAGGACGAGGAGGGCGAAGCAGGCAAGCAGCCACAGCGGACTCTGCTGCGGTACAGACGGCAGGCGCAGGCTGGCGACGAGCAGCACAATGCAGGCCAGTGCGACGGACAGCAGGCCGATGCGGAGCTGGGCGAAGTCGCTGTGCCGGTAGCGGGTAGCGCGCAGGCGACGCACCAGAGTCAGCACCACCGGTCCCTGGAGCAGCACAAACAGCGCAGGTAGTGCGGCGAAGCTAGACGCTGGAAGAGTCTCCCCCATGATTAAGCGGTCGGTGTGATCGCGCGCCCACTGCAGCAGCGTCCCGCAGCGTGATTGCCGCGCAAAACAGCCCGCCGCCAAGCGCCAGCGCCGCGTATGCAGCGGCCTAGGTGGCGTGCGACGTCGGTCGCCAACTCTAGATAGGCTAAGCGCTCGCAGAGCTTGGCCATACAAAGGACCAGCGGGCCCGGGGGATGCGCGCTCGGGGCAGTGCTTGGCTGCGGCGCGGGCAAGGCTGCCTCCAGCCTGGTAGGTTGGCGCGGACGGCTGCCAGGCCGGGACGAACAAGGCCGGTGTCAGCGGCCGCGGGGCCAGCGCCCAGGCAAAGTGCTGACGAAGGCATTCGTCCTCCTCGTCGATGCCATCGCGTGTGCGCTCTGCGGGCCCGAAGCAGTTGCGGCACGTGTGCGCCACGACAGTCATGGCGCTGCTCTTGGATGACCGCGCCGCCATCGCGCCGTTCTACTTTCTATGAGCTGATCGAATAGGCCCCTGGCTTCACGTACTCATCCAGCTTGCGCACGATCTCGGGTCCCGTCACGAGCTGCACCCGCATTCCCTGTGCCAGTCCCATTGCTTCCTTGGTAAAGCTGGACGTTGTGACAAAGAGCCCGGAAGCGGGATGCTCTTGGCGTAGCTTCTGAAGGAACTCCTCCATGGGCTTCGGTCCGATCGGATCTCGCCAGCGCTTGCACTGCACGATCCAGCGAACGTCCCCGGGATGAAAGCCTCCCGGTTGCGGTCCCTGCGCCATCAGATCGATGCCTCCATCGTGGGATCCTCCGGTCACGCGGATCGCAGAGAATCCCATCTTGGTCAGAAGCAGCTTCGTGACGTACTCGAAGCCCTTTGGGCTGATGGCCAGCAGGTTTCGAGGCCGGTTGAGCACACACTCAACCATCCTGTTCACCGCGGCGATATCCTCTGGTCCCGATGTCGGCAATGAACAGACGATCTCGATTGTGTCGACATGGCCAAAGAGCCCAAGCAGCTCGATCACACGACGCCGAATCGGACCATCCGACGTAAAAACAGCCAGCATCAGCGCATCGCGCATCAGCTCCCGATCGAGCGACTTCTCATGGAACCTGACGATCTCGGTCGTTGCTTCCATAAGGGCTGCGGGCACATCGGCAATTTCCATCATGCGCGCAAGTCCCGCACCGCATGTTTTCCCGATTCGCGCGGAGCGGAGCGCGAGCATTGACTGACAGCGTATCGCCAGCGGCTCTGTTTGATCCTGAGCCACACGCAGGAATGCACTCCCATCCTGATCCAGCTTGCGAGGTGCGCTCGCCAGCAGTTCCAGCGCCGCGGTGCGCGTGGCAGTATGCACGCTTCGATTGAGTGCGCGCTCGATGACCACCGCAGCCACCGCCTCGTACCGCTCTTCGGGAATCTCTTGCCAGACACGACGGAGTAGCGTCCGGTGATAGACATGCGTGGCCCCATCCAGCGCATCCAAGAGCTGAGCGACGGCCTCTCCTGGCTCCCGGTGCATCTCGGCAAGAAGCTCCTTCTCAGCGAAGAAATCCAGTGCATGCTCCGCGAGCCTGTCGACTTTTTCTGCGAGGTGGCGAGGTGCGATAGAAGGCATGAGACGCATCGGACGTCAGCGGTCAGGCGCTTGTCAACCAGCTAATCCGGATAAACGTGAAGTGGGTCGAAGCCCCGACTGCTCGGGCTGTCCTCACGCTAAGAAATGCGCTCCTCGGAGCAACTGTGTGCGATGCGAAGTAGCGATCCGCACGCCTCCGGCGTTCCTCCTACGCTCGCGCTGACGGTGAAGCGTGCATCGACAGCTTGCTGGCGACGCTGGTTGACCCACGCTCGCGCATCAGCCTCTGCGTGTGCGGCTGCCACTCCTTCTGCCTTGCGGACTTTTTGCAGAGCCATGAACGCATACACAAATTCCTGATGCAGCGATGTAGCGAACGTCAGCGGGTCGTCGTCTGCGATCGCCACCTGCAGGTCGTCTGGCGATGGGACCAGAGGTGCGAGTCGGAAGATAGGCAGCTGCGCCAGCTCGCTGAAGTTGCCGATCAGCAGGTTGCTACTGGGGTTGGCTTCGATTGTGATGTGACGATCCCGAAAGGCCGTGCGAAGCAACTGCTGTACATCGTACAGAAACTCCAGGCTCTCTCGATTGTCGGTATGCACCGTTCGCTGGCCGTTCAGATACACCGCCGGATCGCACAGATACGAAAGTAGAAGGCGCTCAGCCGGTGTCGTGGCAACGGGCGCGTACAGGCGGGGGTAGCGCCAGCGGTCGAGATGCCACCCCTGCATGCGTAGTTCTCGCGCCTCCCGATGAACCTGGGGTGGATACTCCTCTCCATAGATGCCTTGTCCGAACGCCCGGATTTCGTCTTCGATCACACTTCGTCGATCTCGGCAGGCGTTGCGTTGCCCTGATTCGTGCAGCGACCATTCCCAGATCAGGTTCTCCAGCCGATCCTCTGCACGCTCGATCGAGTAGGGGTGCTCGTCCAGGAATCGGTCGATGTTGATTCCCAGCGCCAGCGCGTGGCCCACGCGATCCCGATCTTGTAGATATTCAAACTCGATGGGCTCATGCAGGCGTCGCAGACCTTCGGCCAGCGACCGAAAATCCTCGCCGCAGTGCAGGGTCAGGCGCAGCCCTTCGCAGGGAATACCTGCGCGTGTTGCGTCCTCTGCAATCCGCCGAGATTGTTCGCGGAGCCGACCCAACACCGGCAACAAGACCCAGTTGGGAACGGATAACTCTTCTGAGCAAATATCCAGACCGCGCAGCCAAGTCAACATGGCAGGCTGCAGCCGAATCACATGGGCAATCGCATGTACTTCGCGCAGTCGGTCCAGCGCGTAGCGGCCATAGCGGCACGGCACGCTCGTACTTCGGGGATCGGCGTGCGGACGTCTGCGCTCGTCGCGCCATTCCTTCTTGAAGTGCAGGACGACTCCCGATTCGATCTTCGGGTTCTTCGGACGGGCGTTGCACATAGCCTTCGCGATCTCGCGGATCTCGGCGGGGTCTGGCTCCGGGGCCTCGCGGACTTCCAGCGAGGTCAGGTGCAAACGGCTGCCTTCCAGTGCGTAGGCGGAATCGATGCGTGCCCGACGTGACAGGCCGCTGCGCAGAGCACTGATGCGCTGGAAGTGCAGGGAAAACCAGTCGAGCCCAGCGGTGCCCGATTCCTGCACGATGTGGCGGTAGGTTCGGCCTCGAACCCGCACGTACTGCCAGAACAGGCGTGCAAAGTCATCGTCTTCGGTGCTGTTCAGGTACGCGAACGCTCGCCGGAACAGCTCTGCTTCGGTTTCGACTTCCGGCGCAGGGGACAACCAGCGGCGTACAGGATCGCGCTCTCGCAGCTTCTCCAGCGACGCGATTTCGCGATCATCGCCCGAGACGCCGGCCAGTCGACGGTATAGACACGCAGATCGCTCACCGGACGCGGTGACGTCGCCGCGAACAAACGAGCGCAGTACAAGCCGGTGCTGATTACGCTCATAGTCGGTCGGCCATGCTGCATCGACAAACTGCGTCAGTCGCTGTAGGCGCCCATGCCCCTGCCAATACACAAAGCCCGCCAGCGTGGCCCGGACCAGCGCAGCCGCGATCAACCAGCGACGGAACGCGCCTCCACTACCAAACGGCGGCGGACCGCCGCGTTCCAGCTTCGCCGGATCCAGAAACGGTGCCCCCGCGGTAACCATCACGTGTTCCCACAGGGTCGCGAATGACATGCACGCGCCCAAGTGGACGTGTACTTGCGCGACATCTCGCTGCAGAACCTCGCGCAGCGCATCGGGCACCATGTCCACCGCGCCGGAGCCACCCAGGACTGCGGTCTGCAGATCGATCGGCATCGCCAAGGTCAGACGGCGCAAGCGATCGCCATCCTCCTCTGGACGCCGAGGCCGTGCGATACGGCTCCCATCGACTTGCCAGAGATCGCTTGCTGTAGCGCGCAGCACTTCCAGCAGTGGTCGTTCCCGTGCCTGGGCATCGCCCTGCCACAAACGGTCGCGCAGCATGCGCAAGGTCTGTAGCGATGCCCCCCCGCAGCGCAGGCGCAGATACTCCTCCAGCCCCGCGTAGCATGCGCCGGACGCGGGATCCAAATCGCCACGGGCATCCCAGCGCAGCATCGTAATGCCCTGCCTGATCGACGTCTCCGACCAGAACAACCAGGACGCGATTTCAGCCTCGATGCGGTCAATCTGGATCATCAGAGATCGGAAGAGCGTCGTGTAGGGAAAGAGTGTCTTC
>CALFYE010000252.1 GCA_937952145.1 uncultured Myxococcales bacterium | reverse complement strand
CCCTCTCATGCAGCACGGGCAAGTGCCCAACCGGGCAGATCTGTGACAGCGGCTCGTGCATTGATGACCCCGCCCCGAAGTCGCCAGAGTGCAACTTCGACGGCGACTGCGGCGGTGGCAAGGGCGGCTTCCGCTGCATCAACGCCTACTGCTTGGCGACCTGCACGGCCGCAACTGATTGCACCTCTGGCGCCAGCTGCTTCAAGGGCGTCTGCCGCGGCGGTCGCTAGGCCGCGCAGCGTTCGCCGCAGGATCTTCCCACCCCGTCGCTGCGCGGCTGTCCCGCCAGCCTCCCATCGTACTTCACTCGCTGCACAATTCCGTCAGGTGGCCTAGGCACTCAGCAGTACACTGGGTCACAGGAGGCTTCCATGGAGCAGCGTGCGTTGTCGGTTTCGCGTCGAGATTTCTTGGCTCTTTCACTCTCTGATCGCGGCTCTGTGATAGGGAGCATCGCACTCGATGCCTGCCTGATGGGCCTGCCCAGTGACTGGTCTGCGCAGTATGCCGGCAGCTTGGCAGAGGCGCTCGCTGCGATGCGTAGGCTGGAGTCAGGCGCGATCGCGAACGCCGATGAAGGACGGATGGTGGGCCATTACTGGCTGCGCGACCCCGAGCGCGCGCCGAACGAGCAGATCAGTACGGCGATCTCGCAGACCCTTTCGCGCATTCGTTCCTTCGCGGAGATGCTGCACAGCGGGCTCCTGGTGGGCGGGAGACGGACGCCCTTCCGGAATCAGCTGGTGGTGGGCATCGGTGGCTCGGCCCTCGGGCCTCAGCTGGCAGCGGCGGCGCTAACCACTCCCGGCGATCGTCTGCGCACGTTCTTTTTCGACAACACCGACCCCGATGGATTTGATCGCACGCTGGCTGCTATCGAGCAGACAGAAGGGGGGCTTGCCGCGACGCTGGTGCTGGTGATCTCGAAGTCCGGCGGAACGAAAGAGACCCGCAATGGCTTGCTCTACGCGGAGGCGGCGTACACCCGCGCTGGTCTGTCCTTCGCTCGGCACGCGGTCGCGGTAACCGGTGAGGGAAGTGAGCTAGATCGCACTGCTGCTGATTGGCTCGCTCGCTTCCCCATGTGGGACTTCGTCGGGGGGCGCACTTCCGAGCTCTCCGCGGTTGGTCTGTTGCCCGCAGCGCTGCAGGGAGTAGCGATCGAGGAATTCCTAGCCGGCGCGCGAGCCATGGACGCCTTGACCCGCGAGCCGGTGATTGAGCGCAATCCCGCCGCTCTTCTGGCCGTCTGTTGGCATCACGCGACGGGGGGCAAGGGGCTTCGCGACATGGTCGTTTTGCCCTACCGCGATCGCTTGGAGCTGTTCTCGCGGTACCTGCAGCAGTTGGTCATGGAGTCGCTAGGCAAGGAGCACGACCGGCAAGGTCACGTTGTGAACCAAGGGATCGCCGTCTACGGCAACAAGGGCTCCACGGATCAGCACGCCTATGTGCAGCAGCTTCGCGACGGTGTGGACAATTTCTTTGTGACCTTTATCGAGGCACTGGTCGATCACCAGCCGCACGTCAGCACGCCTGAGGTGTTTGTTGACGACGGGGTCACGAGTGGTGACTACCTGCTGGGCTTCCTGTTGGGTACGCAGCAAGCTCTGAGCGAGAAGGGACGGCGCAGCCTGACCATCACGGTTCGCGAGTGCTCTGCCGTGTCACTGGGGGCGCTGATTGCGCTGTACGAGCGGGCGGTAGGCATCTATGCCGAGCTAGTGGGCATCAACGCGTATCACCAGCCGGGCGTCGAGGCAGGCAAGAAGGCGGCCGCCGCTGTCCTCAGTCTGCAGGCCAAGCTGGTTGCCGCTCTGGGCGAGCAGGCCCAGAATGCCGCCGAGATTGCCGCTGCAGCTGGCATTGCCGACGAAAGCGCGATCTACACGGCCTGGAAGGTGCTGGAGCACATGGCCGCGAACGGTCGGGTTGCCCGCGTGCTCGAGAGCGGGGCCTCGCCGCTCGGCGCCCGCTATCACCGGGTGTAGTCAGTTCGGTCAGCTAGTCGTCGAGCAGAGCTTCCAGGCACTGCTGAACTTCGTTGCTGTGCCAGATTTCGCGGTCGCTGATGACGTAGTACCGAATCATTCCGTCGGGGTCGATGATGAAGGTCTCGGGGAATTTTTCGGTGCCGAAGCGGGCCGGCTGTGACTTGTTCTTGTCGAGGAGCACGGTCATTGCCGAGCCCTCGGGGAAGAAGTTGCGTACGAGCTCCCAGTTTTCGTCGACGCTGACGCCGAGCATGGTGAAGGGCTTGCCCTGCATACGCTTGGCGAGCTTTTCAAGCGATGGCATCTCGACCACACAGGTGTTGCACCATGTGGCCCAGAAGTTCAGCAGGACGACGCGGCCCCGCAGGCTAGACAGAGAGACCATCTGCCCGTCGTGATTGGGCAGCTGGAAGTCCGGAGCGCGGGCTGGCAGCTTGCCAAAGATGGGATTAAACGGGGCCGGCTTGAGCACTTGGCAGGGGGCCTCGCGCGTGCGTCGCACCCCCTCGCGTCCGCGCTCGATGGCGTCCGGGAGGCTGACCGCAAAGTGGATTGACAGCGCCAGGGTGACGAGCGCAGCGATGCCGTAAGCGACGTTTTTCGACGGGGCAGAGAGAGCGACAGGCATGGTCATTGGCCTAGCGCGCGCAGCTGGGCGCGGACTTTTTCGACGGAAAAGACAAGCTCGGCAACCTCGCGGCCATCGATGCGGAGCACCGGCACCCGGTGGGTGTAGTACAGGTGCAGCGATGGATCGCTGTCGACATCGAGGACCTGATAGGTGAACGACTGCTCTGACTGAAGCTGAGCAAGAAGCTTCTCAGCCTCTTCACAGAGGTGACAGCGCTGGCGCGAGATCAGCTCGATGCGGGACGCAGCCATGTGCCCACGATATCACGCACGGCGAGCGCTTTTGCGGTCAGTGCAGGATGCGCTCGACAAACCGGGTGTCGAGGCGGGCGCGCAGGAAGTCCTCGTGCTCGCAGATGCGCCGGTGGAAGTCGATGTTGGTCTTAATGCCCTCGATGACACACTCGTAGAGCGCGCGGCGCAGCCGCGCCACCGCCGCTGCGCGATCCTCGCCGTGCACGATGAGCTTGGCCAAAAGGGAGTCGTAGTTCGCGGGTACGACGTAACCCTGATAGATGTGGGTATCGAGGCGTACGCCCAGTCCACCGGGGAGGTGCAGCGCCGTGATGCGCCCCGGGCTGGGCGCAAAGGTCACCGGGTCCTCGGCATTGATGCGGACTTCGATGGCGTGCCCCTGCGGCCGCGTGCGCTGGCGCAAGTACTCGAAGGGGAGCGGCTCGCCCTGCGCTAGGAGGATCTGCTGCTGCACGAGGTCGACGCCGGAGACCATTTCGGTCACGGTGTGCTCGACCTGGATGCGGGGGTTCATCTCCATAAAGTAGAAGCGGGGCGTGCCATCCGCCTGACGCTCGAACAGGAACTCCAGCGTGCCCACGCTGCGGTACGACACCGACGAGATCGCCCGTGAAACAAGGTCCAAGAGGGCCGAGCGCTCCTCGGGACTGAGGGCGGGGGAGGGGGCTTCTTCGACCAGCTTCTGGTGGCGTCGCTGGATCGAACACTCGCGTTCGCCCAGGGCAATGACCGTGCCGCGACCGTCGCCGATGACCTGCACTTCGATGTGGCGCGGAGCGTCAACGTAGCGCTCGATGAAGACGCCATCGTTGCCGAAGCCAGCTAGCGCCTCGGCCCGCGCCGTGTGTAGCTGTGAGAGCAGCCGGTCACGCTGGTGGACGATTTTCATGCCGCGACCGCCACCGCCGGCAGTCGCTTTGATGATGACCGGCAGGCCGATCTCATCCACGGCAGCCAGCGCTTCTTCGTCGCTGCGCAGGATTCCTGTGCCGGGCAGCACGGGCAGGCCATAGGCGGCCATCGTGGTTCGTGCTTCGACCTTGTCGCCCATTAGGCGCATGTGCTCGGGGCGCGGACCGATGAACACCAAGCCGGCCCGCTCGCAGACCTCGGCGAAACCGGCGTTTTCCGACAGCAGGCCATAGCCGGGGTGGATGGCGTCGGCGCCGGTGATCTCGGCGGCGCTGATGATGGCTGGGATGTGCAGATAGGACTGCTTGGCTGCGGGAGGGCCAATGCACACACTCTCGTCCGCGAACTTCACGTGCAATGCGGACTCGTCGGCGGTCGAGTGAACCGCCACGGTGCGCAGGCCAAGCTCGCGGGCGGCGCGAATGACGCGAAGGGCGATCTCTCCGCGATTGGCGATCAGGATCTTCTTGAAGCGCTGCATGCTCGACGGCAACTGGCGGCCCGAAGGCTAGCCTTTTTGGATGTGGAAGAGCGGCTGGCCAAACTCGACGGGGCGACCGTTATCGGCCAGGACCGAGACCACGACGCCGTCGACTTCGCACTCAAGCTCGTTCATAAGCTTCATCGCTTCGATGATGCACAGGGTCTGCCCCTTGCGAACGCGCTGGCCGACCTCGGTAAAGAATGGCGCATCGGGGCTTGGCGAGCGGTAGAACGTACCGACGAGCGGGGCGGTGATGACGTGCACGTTGGCCGGCGGCGCACTGGTGGCGGGCGTCAACGGGGCAGCAGCAGCCGGCGGCGGGGCGGCAGCAGCCGGAGCGGGCACCGCGACGGGCGTGGGCACGGCTGCTACGCCACGGGCCAAGCGGACACTCTCACCTGAGGCTCGCACGAGCTCAAGCTCGCCGAGCGAGTAGTCCTGCATTAGCTGGGCGAGCGCGCGCAGCTCATCGAGTGCAAACGCGGCGCCGGACTCGGATTCGATACGGGACATGGCAACACCTGGGCTGGGGTCGGGTTGACCGACAGCAAGGTCCTGGGTTTTGACAGGCTGCTCAGACTTCATAGGTGGCGCAATGTGCCATGTCTTCGGCGGGGGAATCAAGCTGGGCCAGGCCTCGCGACTTGTGCATTAAGATGTCGGGCCATGCGCGCTATCCGACAGCACCAGCTCACGGGTTCCACCGGACTTCAGATCGACACCCTGCCCGAGCCGACTCCCGGCGCCGGCGAGCTTCTGATCGACGTTGCGGCAGCGGCGGTGAACTATCCCGATGTCCTTCTGTCCTATGGCAAGTACCAGTTTCGCCCCCCTGTCCCCTTCATCCCCGGCGGGGAGCTGGCCGGGACGGTTCAGGCAATCGGTCCTGGGGTGACGACGTTCGCGGTCGGCGATCGCGTCGCTTCTTGGATGATTCATGGCGCGTTCGCTGAGCGGGTGGTGAGCCCGGCGGTCGGTACGGTCAAGCTACCTCCAGCGATCTCGTTTCCCGTCGGGGCGGCGACGTTGGTGACCTATGCGACGACGATGCATGCTTTGCTCGATCGCGCTTTGCTCAAGCCGGGCGAGACACTGCTCGTACTCGGGGCGGCTGGCGGAGTCGGCTTAGCGGCGGTGCAGCTGGGCAAGGCACTGGGCGCGCGAGTCCTCGCTGCCGCTTCTTCCGAGGAGAAAGTGGCCCTGTGCCGTCAGCATGGCGCCGACGCTGGCATCGTGTATAGCCAAGAAGACCTGAAGGCCCGGGTACGCGAGCTCACCGGCGGCGAGGGGGCCCACGTCATCTACGATCCCGTCGGTGGGGCCTACGCGGAACCGGCGCTGCGATCGATCGCCTGGGCCGGGCGCTATCTGGTCGTGGGCTTTGCCGCGGGCGAGATTCCGAAGATTCCGCTGAACCTGACGCTGCTCAAAGGCTGTCAGATCGTCGGAGTGTTCTGGGGCTCGTTTGCCATGCGCGATCCCGAAGCAAACCAAGCCCATGCGCGGCGCATCTTCGAGATGATCGCAGCCGGCACGCTGCAGCCCCACATCGATGTCGTTCTGCCGTTCGAGCAGGCGGCCGAGGCGCTGCAGCGTCTAGAGAGCCGTCGCGCTAAGGGCAAGGTTGTGTTGACGCCCCGGCCGGTCTAGCCACCGAGGCACATCGCCCGCGGCTTCAGACAGATGTCCGACTGATCGCGCACCACAACAGTCCAAAACAGCGTCTTGCCCGAGCGGCTGACGCTGTTCTGCAGCATGCCGGTGATGGTGACCTCTTGGCCGGCTTGCATCGCCGGATCGAAGCCGCCCACACCCTTGCCGGGGAACTGGACGTTAAACCGCGTCGGCGGGATGTACATCGTCGAGTTGACCCCACCACAGCCGTTCACGCTGTCTGGCTTTCCGTCGCCGGTCTGGTTGATCACCACGGTGTTGTAGCGGTTCCAGTTATCGGATCGGCTGTCATCCAGGCTGGCCTCGCAGACGATGCCGGTGATGCGCACCGGTGCTGCGATATGCCGGGTCAACCAGCGGTTCTCACCGGCGGTTGGATCCTGGGCCGGACGGCGGTCAGCCGAAAGCTCAATCGGCTGCGGCACCAGCGTCAGATCGACGAGGTCATTCGCTGCCATCGTCGGGTTTGCCACCTGGGTCATGCCATTGAACTTGGCGATTGCTCCCGCCAAGCGGTCGAGCACACGACCTTTGACGATCGAAGTCGGTGGCCGACCAAACGTGAAGACGTAGATGCTGTTGTAGTCGGCAGCGGCAGTATCACTGACCGCCAAGCCGCTCTGAAACACCGACGACACCACCAGGGATCCTTGCTCGCTGCTAGCCTGATCGAAGACCACCTGGCGGTTGAGGAAGGGCTGGCAGTACGAGGCATTCTGCGCGCTTGGATCTAGCGGCTTCATGATCTGCGGGATCGTCGGGTTGGGAAAAAAGATCGGCGGTGTTGCGCCTTCCGCCAGGCTCTGCGGCTCTTCGATGTTGAGCGTCACCCGGCCAAAGATCGCCGGCGTGGTGAGCGGCAGGGTGACGATCGGCGCATGGCCCCCGACGAGCGAGAACTGGGTCAGCAGCCAGTCCGGCGTTTCGCTGACATTGCCCACCAGCGCGCAGGGGTTGCGCAGCGGCAGTCGGCTCCCGCCAGCGACGAAAAAAGCCTGCACCGTGCTGTTCACTGGCATCAGTGCGCCCTGCGAATCCAGCGCATCCACCGAGAAGCGCATGACCTGCGGCCGCACCCGGTTGGTGGGCGTACCCAGCTCGTTTTCGCTGGGCCCAAGCAAGCCAAGCCGCAGGCTAGTCAGGCGATTTTCCCCATCGATTTCGAACTGGCAGGCGGGCTGGGTGGCAGCCAGCGACAGGGACAGACAGAGGCCAAGACGCAGCGGGAGGACTCGGCGGGCGCTCATGGCCCGCATTCTACCCGAGGCGGATGCGTCGTCTGCTGCGATTTCTGAGGGGGTGATTCAGGCCGGGTGGAGCCGGCGAGGGGAGGGCTGCGCGATATGAGTCGCGGTCGGTTGCGCTAGACGTTGAACGACGAGCCGCAGCCGCAGGTCGACTTCACATTGGGGTTGTTGAACTTGAAGCCCGCTCCCTGCAGACCCTCGACGTAGTCGACCTCAGTGCCGCGCAGATACTGCAGGCTCATCTGATCGACGACAAGCTGCACGCCAAACGACCCGTACTCCTTGTCGAGCGCGGTCTTCTGATCGAAGTACAGGTCATAGGTAAAGCCCGAGCAGCCACCACCGACGACGCGGAGTCGCAGTCCATAGCTCTCTTCGATGCTCTCGGCAGTGCGGATCTCTTTGACCTTCTCGGCGGCGCGCTCAGTCAGGTTGACGGGATTTCCGGCCGCAGGGCGAGGCGCAGGGGCAGCGGCGTCTGGCTTGCGGATATTGGCGGTAATGGTCGACATCGTCTTCTCCGTAACGTGCTTGGTAAGAAACTCATCTCGCCGGGGCTTGTCAAGCAGGCCACGGCGTTCTCAATTCTTCGACTCTCCGGTCTCTTGGTACGAGTAGCGCTCCTCAGCGAAGGGCTCGCCGCGGTTGTGGTAGCCGCGCTCTTCCCAGTATCCGCGCTTGTCGTTGTTCAGGAACTCAATGCCACCGACCCACTTGGCGCTCTTCCAGGCATACAGCTTGGGCACCACCAGGCGCAGCGGCCCGCCGTGCTCCTCGGTCAGCAGCTTGCCGTCATGGCTCCAGGCAAAGAGCACATCGTCCTGCATCAGCCAAGAGAGGGGGACATTGGTGTAGTAGCCATCGAAGCTATGCAGCATCGCGTGCCGGGCCCCCGGACGGACCTGCGCTAGCGCGGCAACCGTGGAAAACAGCACCCCTTCCCAGGTGTTGTCGAGGCGGCTCCACGTGGTGACGCAGTGGAAGTCACTTGTGCGTCGAACACTCGGTAGGGCACGAAACTCCTGCCAGCTCAGCGTGAACAGGTTGTCTGCCTCGCCGAAGATGCGGAACTGCCACTTGCTCATGTCGGTGAAGATCGGCACGCCGCTGTAGTGCAGCACCGGCCACTTCTTGGTCAGAGTCTGACCTGCTGGCACGCGGTGACGCAGCTCCTTTGGAATGCGGTCTTCGTCGGTCTGGCTCATGGTCGTTTCTGGGGGAGGCAGCAGCGCGCCAGCTTGGCTGGACAGAACTAACGTATGGTGAGATTTATACGCTCCGTCGCGGCGCCATGCAATATGCTCGCTAACTGGGCGGATCGCCTCGCCTCGGTCTGTGGACCTCGTGCCGTCCTTGGAGACTGGGAAGACGGGCGGGCCGCAGGGTTAAGCTGGTGTCACCACGCCGCGCGCAGCACTAAGATGAGCGCGTAAAACTCGAGCAGGACGATGCCGAACTTTCAGAGCTACCTCAAAGACATCAAGTCGCAAATTACCGAAACCACCGTCGAGGACATCCGCCAAAAGGCCCCAGCCATCCTCATCGATGTGCGCGAAGGCGAAGAGCATCAAGAGGGCTACATCCCCGGTGCCCAGTGGATCCCCCGCGGCAAGCTGGAGCAGCGCATCGAGGACGCGGCGCCCGACCGCGAGACCGACATCGTGCTTTACTGCGCCGGCGGCACGCGCAGTGCGCTCGCTGCTCGCACGCTGGCCGAGCTTGGCTATACCAAGGTGCGATCGTTGGCCGGGGGCTTTGGCGCCTGGAAGAAGGCCGGTCTGACCATCGACAAGCCGTTTATCTTCACCGACGCCCAGAAGGCCCGCTATGCGCGTCACACGATGCTGCCTGAGGTCGGCGAGGCCGGGCAGGCCAAGCTGCTGCGCTCCCGCGTCCTGCTCCTTGGGGCGGGCGGTCTCGGCTCGCCCTCGGGCCTGTACCTTGGCGCGGCGGGAATCGGCACGCTGGGCATCGTCGATGACGATGTCGTCGATGCTTCGAATCTGCAGCGTCAGGTGCTGCACAACATGTCGCGCATCGGCGTGCCCAAGGTCGACTCGGCCAAGCAGACCCTCACCGAGCTAAACCCCGACGTGCAGGTGGTGACGCATCGCGTCCGCCTGACCTCGGAAAACGTCCTCGATATCCTCAACGGCTACGACCTCGTTGTCGACGGGGCGGACAACTTTCAGACGCGGTATCTGCTCAACGACGCCGCGCTCATGCTGAAGAAGCCGGTGATCCACGCTTCGATCTTCCGCTTCGAAGGCCAGATCACGACCTTCCTACCCTTCGACGGGCCCTGCTATCGCTGCCTGTACCCCGAGCCGCCGCCGCCGGGTATGGCGCCGTCATGCAACGAGGCCGGCGTGCTGGGGGTCCTGCCCGGGGTGATCGGCGTGCTGCAGGCCACCGAGGCGCTCAAGGTGCTGCTTGGTATCGGCCAGTCGCTCTCTGGGCGGCTGCTTATCTACGACGCCCTCGCCTCGAAGTTCCGCGAGCTCAAGCTGCGTCGCGATCCCGCCTGCGCCGTCTGCTCCGACCCTAAAAAGCCCATCCAGCTCATCGATTACGAAGCGTTCTGCAACGTCTAGCGCCGGCCCCCCAGCCTTGGTCATCCCGCTGCCCAGTCGCCGAAGTTTATCGGGGCTGGCGTGAACTTGGGCTTGTCGTCTCCACCGCAGGATGCAAGAGGCGTTATCGTAGAGGGATGCTCACCACGCGACCCCTCCTCCCCGCGGTTAGTCTGCTGAGCTTGATTTCCCTGTCCACCGTCCCGGCCTGGGGCCAGGAAGCGCCGATTGCAGGTCCTGATCCGGCGCCCCCGGCAGTGAGCGAGCCCGTCCCGGTTGCTCCCGATCCCGCACCGGCTCCTGCACCGCCTCCGCCGTCGACCTACCCGCCTCCGCCAGCCGCGCCAAGTGCCCTCCCCGAAGCAATGGTCAGCCGCTTCCGAACCGGTCGGGTGCTCTATGGCGTGGGGACCGCTGTCGGACTCATTGGCAGTGGCCTGACAGTCGCGAGCATCGTGCTCACCAGCGTCTATGGCATTGGCTCGGGCCCTGGGCAGTACGGGCCGGCTCTGGCCTATGCCGGCTCAGGCTCGTCGGGAGCCGCGGTGTTGTTCACGGCAGTCGGCCTCGGATTGCAGCACAGTGCGCTCGCCAGCGTCGGCGCGGATACTGGCAAGGGGCTTTTCGCGACGGGCACGCTGTTTGGCATCCTCGGCCTCGCCGGCGTCGGCAGCAGCTACTACTTCGGGCTGGCCAAGCCGGTCGATAACTCCGAGACCATTGCGTTTGGCATCTCGATCGCCGCCACTGTCCTGCTGAGCGTCGGCGGCATCCTCTACTTCGCCGACGAAAACCGCATGGTTCGCGCCTACCGTCGTCTGACCACGTTCTAGGTCCGCTGCTCCGCTCACAGCGGATACGGCAGCGTCCGGCCCAGCCCCCACGTCAGCCCCAGCACCACGGGCAGCAGCACCAAGAACACCAGCACCGTAAATCCCATCACCTGTCGCGCCTTCAGTCCCAAGATGGCCAGCGTCGGCAGCATCCAGAACGGCTGCAGCAGGTTGGCCAGGGCTTCGCCCAGGTCATAGGTCGCGACCATCCAGCCCAGGTGCACCTGCAGCCGATGCGCCGCGGCCAGTACATAGGGCGCCTCGATCAGCCAGATCGGAAGAGCGTCGTGTAGGGAAAGAGTGTCTTCGCCTGTGTAG
>CALFYE010000251.1 GCA_937952145.1 uncultured Myxococcales bacterium | reverse complement strand
GAGATACATTGGCGTGACTGGAGTTCAGACGTGTGCTCTTCCGATCTCGTGCCTAAGCTGGCGATTGGCAACTGCCAGAGCTGCTCGACGCTGCCGGAGCTGTTGTCGCATGCTGACTATGTGACGCTGCACGTGCCGGCGACGCCGCAGACGCACGGCATGATGGGCGCCGCTGAGATCGCGCAGATGAAAAAGGGCGCGTATCTGCTCAACGCCAGCCGCGGTACCGTCGTCGACCTCGATGCCCTGGCCGCGGCGCTGAAGAGTGGTCACCTCCGCGGCGCCGCCGTCGATGTCTACCCCGAAGAGCCCGAGGAAAACAGCGATGGCTTTGTCACGCCGCTTCAGGGCTTGCCGAATGTTCTTTTGACGCCGCACGTCGGCGGATCGACGGAAGAGGCGCAGGTCAACATCGGCCGCGAGGTGGCGACGAGCCTGCTACGCTTCCTGTCCCAGGGCGCGACAACCGGCGCCGTAAACTTTCCGCAGATCGAGCTACCGCCGACGCGCAATACCCACCGCCTGATCAACGTCCACCGCAACGTTCCCGGCGTCTTGCGTGACATCAACCGCGTTGTGTCCGAACTCGATGCCAACATCCACGCGCAGATCCTGTCGACCAACGAGGACATCGGCTACCTGATCATGGACCTCGACCACGATGTCGTGCAGCAGGTCTCGGATCGGCTGACAGTGCTGCCGACCAGCATCCGCACGCGCGTGCTCTACTAGCCCGGGGGGGGGCACGCGGCGCTCGGAGGGGCTGAGTGCGCGCCGGCTCGACGCAGGGCCAGCGCGAGGCAGAGATCGAGCGCCGCGGCCTGGCTGCTGGGGTTGGCTAGGCCACGCCCGGCGATGTCGTACGCGACGCCGTGATCCGGCGAGGTGCGGATGACCGAGAGCCCCAGCGTGACATTCACCGCGGAGTCAAAGTCGAGCAGCTTAAGCGGGATCAGCCCCTGGTCGTGGTACATCGCCACCACCGCATCGGGTCGCTGCGCTGGCGGTCCGGTGGTCGCCGCACGAAACAAGCTGTCTGGGGGCAGAGGCCCTTCGATGCGCACCTGTGGAAGCTCAGACAGAAGGGTTCGGGCGACGCTGATGGCCGGCGCGATGATGCGGATCTCTTCGTCGCCAAAGTGACCTCCCTCGCCAGCGTGGGGGTTGAGGCCGGCGACCCACAGGCGTGGCTTGGCAATCGCAAAGTCGCGATGGAGCGCGCGGGCCGTCGTAGCCAGCGTATTGGCCAGCTCCGGCACCGTGAGCGCCCCCGCGACGTCACGCAGCGCCAGGTGTGTCGTCGCAAGTGCCACGCGCAGCGACGGACCCGCCAGCATCATCACCTCGCGCGGGGCGGTCCGCAGGTGCGCGCCAAGGAGCTCGGTGTGACCCGGAAAAGCAAGCCCGCCGGCCTTCGCCCCAGCTTTGTGGATCGGCGCGGTGCACAGGGCTTGGACTTGTCCTTCGACCGCTGCCGCAATCGCCGCTTCCAGATAGCGGACCTGGGCCACACTCGCTGCTGCGCTCGGCTCGCCCGGTACTGCCTCATCGGCGCTCAGGGAACTGACCGCCACCTGCGTCAAACAGGGCGAGGCACAGACACGCTGCCAAGCCGGCCGCAGATTGAGCCGATCCGCCGCCCTAGAAAGGACGCCAGGATCGCCGTAGAGGCACAGCGTCGCACCCTGCGTGCCCAGGTTGGGTTGCTCGGTGGCTTCTGAAAGCTGGAGGCGCTCGCAGAGAATCCTCACCCAGAGCTCGGGTCCGATGCCGCAGGGATCACCCAGGGTGAGCGCGATGCGAATCGCTGTTCGTTGCATGGCTTTCACGACGCGAATCAATATACTGCCTGAATGCCTCGTCACCCTGGCCGTCTAGCTGCTATGGACGCTGAACTCAGTCGCCGAGACTGGCTGCGCTGCGCGGCGACCGGCCTTTCGGCAGGAGCGCTTGGGCTGGGGGCCATCACGGCTGAGGCGCAGACTGCACCCCGTCGCTCGCGCCAGGGTGAGGCCTTCACGTGGAGCCTGCGTTTCCTGGGCGTCTTCGAAGCCGGGCGGGCCCGTCTGGCGGTGACACCGGCGCAGAAGACAGCCAACGGTTGGCAGATTGCCGCGGTCGGTGAGGCCGAGGCGCTGGGGTTGGCCAAGGCCTTCACTGGCCTGCACGACGACTATCGTCTGGTCCTCGATGCCACCACGCTGGCCCCCCGTCGGATCGAGATCGTCGAGACCGGCTTTCGCAGTCGCACCGTCACGATCCAGGCCGACGGCAAAAAGATCGACATGGTGCAGCACAAGCCCGAGCCGGAGCGGCGCTTGAGCGGCGTCCTACCCAGTGAGCCGCTAGAGCCGGTGTCGGTCCTGCTGCAGCTTCGCGGTGCTCGACTGAAAGAGGGTGATCACCTGGAGCTGATCATCCTCGACGGCACGGCGCTGTATCAGGGCTCGATCGATGTGCAGGGGCGAGAAGAGCTGACGACCGCATTCGGCACCAATCCCGCCATCAAGCTGCTGTGCAAGGGGGAGCGGGTCGATCAGAACGGCCGTAAGACGGGACGCATCGTGCGCACTGCAACGATGTGGCTGTCCGACGACGCGCGCCGGTTGCCCCTTCTGGTCGTGGCACAGACCGATCTGGGCAGCGGGCAGTTCGAGCTAACTGGCTACGACCCGGGCTCACGAGCGCTGCCAGTGCCTAAGAGCTTCACGGGCATCAGTCAGACAACGGCCCCCAAGCTCGATCCGGGCAAGGCAGGCGGTGAAAAGCCGGGCAATGAAAAGCCGGGCGCTGAGAAGCCGATCCCCGCCGTGCCCCCCGACGGCGGGTCAATCGAGGTCAAGTAGGCCTAGTTCACGCCTACTGCGGTCCAGGCCTGCGTCACCGCGGTCTCTTCGGCGCGGCCGGCGCCATACAGATCGCGGGCTGCCTTCAGCGTGGCCTCGCGAGCCTGCTTGAACGTCGTGCCCGAGGTGAAGTAGGTGGTCAGAGCGCGATACCAGATCTTCTCCGCCTTGGCGCGGCCAATGCCCGAAGCCCGCTTGCTGCTGGTCTTGTTCGTGCCGCCCTCGGAGAGCAGGTAGAAGAAGTTGTTAGCGATGCCGCTTGAGAAGTGGACGTCGATCCCAGCCTTGTAGAGCGAGTAGTGATCGATGGATCGTCCGTCGTCCTTTGGCGAGATCATGCTGCGCAGAAACGTCTTGCCCAGGCTCGGACCGGCGATCTTTTCGCCGATGAGGTAGTCGCCGACATCGCTGGCATTCTTGGCGTAAAACTCGACCGCGGTGCCGAAGATGTCGCTGGTCGCTTCGTTTAGGCCGCCCGATTCGCCCGAGTAGACAAGCTTGGCGGTGCGCGAGGTTACGCCGTGCGACATCTCGTGACCCGCGACGTCGATGGCAACCAGCGGCTTGAGGACCTTGCCATCGCCGTCGCCGTAGGTCATGCAGAAGCAGCCGTCCGACCAGAAGGCATTGTTGTAGTTGCTGCCGTAGTGCACGCGCGACGTGGCGCCCTTGCCGTCGTTGGCGATGCCGTTTCGATTATGCGTGGTCTTGTAATAGTCCCAGGTCACGGCGGCGCCGTAGTGGGCATCAGCGGCGGCGGTCAGGCGATCGCTGCTGGTGCCGTTGCCGAAAGTGTTGCTGCCCGACGTCAGGAGCACGCCCGCCGCGTCGTTGGTGGTGTGACCGCCGTGCAAGCCGTCGCGAAGCTCGTACTTCGTTCCGTTCTTGGTCACTTCCAGGGTGACGGTGCCGTTGTAGTAGCCCTTGCCGCTGCCGGCGACCGTCTCGATTTCGTCGTAGCTCGATAGGCGCTGACCGCTGTGGGCATCGATGAAGCTGTGCAGCACACTCGGCGTACCATCGGGGCTCTGGCCTTCGGTGATCACTTCATAGGCGAGGGTCAGGCGATCCGGTCCGTCGAAGGCGTACAGCACCAAGGCGGGCTGGCGAGGAGCCAGCAGCGCGGTTCGTTCGCCGACGAAACCGGCGTCACCCAGGCGGGCCGCTTCGCCCGGGGCGAGGGTCGGCTTGGTGGAAATGGCAATCGGGGCCGTAGATGGCGTGGTGATGTCTTCTTCCAGCACCTCGCCCTGGTGCACGATGAGGTCTGCACCCCGCACGGGCAGCCCCTGATAGAAGCGGTCAAAGCGGGTGTGCTGCTGGCCTAGCTCATCGCGGAAGTGCAGGCGCTGGCGCACCGAGTCACCACGGCCCATGCCCAAGCGCGGCGCAGCGTCCTGGAGGTAGGCCACCGCGGCCGCGTTCAAAGTCTCGCCGTCCTCCACGCTCTCGTCGACGGAAACAAGCTGAGCGCCGCCGCAAGCAGTGAGCAGAGCCAGGGGAAACATGAATACCTTGCGCATGGTGTCCTCCGTGTTGCTAGGGCCGCCGCGATGGCGGGCGGGGTGATTGCGAGAGAGTGTGTCGAGCCAGGGGCCGCAGCCAAGCTAGAGCTCGGATCGACATGAGGCTGCATGCTTCCCAATGCATGCACGATGCCAGGGGACCTCGCTGACCCCGGACTTCACTTCAAGATGGGCTGACAGCGACGGGGATGATGCGCGATGGGGCGGTTCGTCAAGGACGCGCGGCGGTCGCGCACCCCCTGGTAGCCTGGGAGCCTGACTCCCAGTCTGGGAATGACCGCCCCAAACAACGGGCGCTCAGGGCTGCGGCATTCGTGGGGGCGAGGCTTGAGCGGTGCTGCCGTTAGATGCGATGTAGCGGCCAGTCGGCGTTCGGGTCGATGGGCCAGGAAAGTTCAGCCTGCCTTCGCGCGGGCTCTAGCGCGTCGATGACCTCGCTGGCGCAGAGCAAGCTATTGCTTGAGCGCGCTGCTGAGAGCCCGTCGGCCGCCAGACCGTGCCAGTAGGCCGCTGCGCAGGCCGCATCGTAGGCTGGCCAGCCCGAAGCGAGCAGCGCCCCCAGGATGCCGGTCAGCACATCGCCCATGCCCCCCGTCCCCATGGCGGCACTTCCTGTCGGACAGACCGACAGCGGGCCTGCGCTCTGATTGCCGTCGGCAGCCGGAGCGACCACCAGCGTGCGCGCCCCTTTGAGCAGCACCACGGCACCGGTTCGCTGACAGAGCCGTCGGGCTGCGCCGATGCGATCCTCTTGCACCTGGCGCACGGTGCAGCCCAAAAGTCGCGCGGCCTCGCCCGGATGTGGCGTCAGGACAAGCTCGCGGCCACGCGACGCAGCGCGCAGCAGGTGTCCATCCAGCCCGACAAGCTGATTCAGCGCATCGGCATCGAGCACCATCTTGCTGTCGCCATTTTCGATGAGCGAGAGCAGGGCCGCCCCGACAAGCGGGTTGACCGGCAGACCCGGACCGATGGCGATCGCCTCTTTGTCGTGCGCGGCGCGCAGCCAGGTGGCTCGTAGATCGTCCAGCGTTGTCGGCAGCGCTTCTTGCGGCAGCGAATAGGGTAGCGACATCGCCTCCAGCACTGCCGCTCCCAGGCCTTGCGCGACGGCCTCGCTAGGGGCCGCCAGCGTGCACAGCCCGACGCCGGAGCGCAGGGCCGCGCGGGTCGCCAGGATGGCGGCGCCCAGCTTGCCCAGCGAGCCCGCAACGATCAAAAGATGCCCATGCGTGCCTTTGTGCCCCAGCGTGTGACGGGGCTGGGTCAGGCGCAGCAGGCAGCGGGTATCCAGCAGGCGGGCGCGGACCTCGTACGCCCCGACTAGCGCTTCGGGGATGCCGATATCCACAACAAACACCTCGCCGGCCCAGGTAAAGCCCGGGGCCGAAACCAGGCCAAGCTTGGGAAAGCCAAATGTCACGGTGTGGTCCGCCCGGACGATCGCAGCGGGGGCCTCGGCTTCGTGATCGGTCGGCGGCCCGCGATCTGCGTCGAGTCCCGAGGGCAGATCGACCGCTAGTCGTCGAGCACAGCTCCCGTTGATGGCGTGCACCAGCTGCGCCATGGGGCCGCGGAGCGACTTGCTCAGACCCGTGCCAAAGAGCGCATCGACAATCAGCGCATCGGGTCCAAGCTGCTGCAGGGCAGCACCCAGCGCAGTCAGCGACTCTTCATCAGCGCAGTACCCCACGGGCACGCCGCTCTCAAGTGCGGCATGAAAGTGTAGCAGTGCATCCCCGCGCAGCCGCGAGCGCTCAGCGCACAGGTGCAGACGGGTCGCGATGCCACGCCCGTGCAGATAGCGCGCGATCACCATGCCATCGCCGCCGTTGTTCCCCGGGCCGGCCAGGATGTGCACCCGTGATCGATATAGATCGAACAGGCCGCGCGACTGCAGGCGCCACAGCACCTGCACGACTCCACGCGCCGCGTTCTCCATCAAGACGGCCCCGGGCACACCCAAGCGCTCGATGGTGTGGGCATCGAGCGAACGCATCTGTTGAGCAGAAACCAGCGGCAGCATGAACACTGTGTACCGCAAATGGGCCAGGAAGAGGGAAGGGGAGGCAGGGGCCAGAATCTTGTTGCATCTGGCCACATACATGCGTGATAGGATGCGCGCAAATCGGAGGAAACGAATGGGACGTTTGGGTTGCACAGCGACGGGCACAGCCCGACGAAAGCGAGTCTTCGTCGTCGGCATGCTGGGACTTCTGGGTGCCTGGCAGGCAGCCGCGGTCGCGCACGCTGATCCGCAAGGACAGTCGCAAGCGGGAGCCGCACAGCCAGCCCCCGAGCCTGCCGCCAAGCCTGCGACGCCTGCACCGGCTGCTGGCGCAGCAGACGTGGAAGATCGGCCGCTTGAGCTGTCGTTCATCGTGGGCGGTCACTTCTTCTCGGACTCCAGTGCTCTCGGTCGCAGTGACTACGCCGCTCCGAACAGCAGCTTGGCGAACTCCGTCGCGATCGGCGGCCGGGCCGGCTACGGGCTCAGCAAGTACTTCCTGCTGGAAGCTGAGTTCCTGGCGATGCCGACGAAGATGGCGGCCAGTGATGGACAGGTGTTCGCTTACACCGGTCGCGGCCACCTGGCGTTCCGTTTCCCATTCGGCCCGGGCCGTCGCTTTGAGCCGTTTGTCCTGCTGGGCGGCGGTGCCATTGCCGCGCGTCCCGACCCTGGGCTACCGCTCAAGACTGAGACGCTGGGGGCCTTCCACACCGGCCTCGGTCTGCGCGTTAACGTGCACCGCTGGGTGGGACTGCGCGTCGATGGTCGCATGGTGCTAGTGCCCGAGGTCCGCACGCCGACCTTTACGCAAGACTATGAAGTCCTGGGCAGCGCCTATGTCCGCTTTGGCTTCACGCCCGACAAGCCGGTCGAGACGAAGCCCGCCGACGTGGATAACGACGGCGTGCCGGATGCCGAAGATCGCTGCCCGGCGGAAGCTGGCCTGAAGGACAATGCTGGCTGCCCCGACAAGGATGCGGACGGCGATACCGTTGTCGATCGTCTGGATAAGTGCCCAGATCGCGCCGGTCTGGCCGAGAACGCCGGCTGCCCCGACACCGACACCGATGGTGACGGCATCGTCGATCGTCTGGACAAGTGCCCGAACGAAGTCGGCCCCAAGGGCAACAAGGGTTGTCCGGATACCGATGCCGATGGCGACGGCGTGGTCGATCGTCTGGACAAGTGCCCGAACGAGCCTGAGACGCGCAATAACTACAAGGACAACGACGGCTGCCCTGATGAGTTGCCGCCGAACCTTGCCAAGTTCGTGGGCACGATTCAGGGTCTGAAGTTCCTGCCCAACAAGGCGATCCTGACCAAGGAGTCGCTGGTCATCCTCGATGAGGCCGTGACCGTCCTGACCGAGCACAACAAGGTCAAGGTCGAGATCGGTGGTCACACCGACAACATCGGCGTGCCGGCCGAGAACCTGGCTCTGTCGCAGCAGCGGGCCGACGCGGTGAAGAACTACCTGGCCAGCAAGGGCATCGATCCGAACCGACTGACGGCGATGGGCTACGGCCAGACGCAGCCAGTGGCGGACAATGGCAACGCCGCGGGTCGGGCTCAGAACCGTCGTGTTGAGTTCAAGCTCCTGCCGACGGGACGGGCAGCGACCCAGCCGGCTGCACCGGGTGCGGCAGCGGCGCCGGGCAAGCCGGCGACTCCTGTTGCTCCCACGGCTCCCACCGCTCCGGCCGCCCCCACGGCTCCGGCCACTCCCGCGGCGCCTCCGGCGTGGCAGGCTCCGTCGGCTCCGGCGGTCCCGGCTCCTCCGGCGTGGCAGGCTCCGTCGGCTCCGGCGGTCCCAGCGCCTCCGGCTCCTCCTGCGTGGCAGGCTCCATCGGCTCCGGCTGTACCGCAGCCCCCCGCGGCGCCTCCTGCTTGGCAGGCTCCGTCGGCCCCACCGACGTGGCAGGCTCCGGCGCCGCCCGCGGCTCCTCCGGCCCCGCCAAGCTGGCAGGCTCCTCCGGCCCCGTCGGCTCCGCCCGCGGCTCCCCCGTCGCCGCCTGCCTGGCAGGCTCCGCCGATGCCGGCGCAGCCGGTTCCTCCGTCGGCCCCGCCGGCTCCTGAGGCCCCCCCGGCCCCGCCAGCCTGGCCTGCTCCGCCTGCCGAAGCACAGCCCGCCCCGGCGCCCCAGCCGCCCGCATAGTCGGGCAGCCGACTCGGACTTCCCGCTCATGCCCGCCTCCGCTCTCCTTCCTGACTGCGCCCCTCAAGCCCCCCGGCCTGCCGGGCGCAGAAACAGCGGAGGAGGGTGGCGGCTCCTCCCGCTCCTCGCACCCCTCCTTCTGCAGATTCACTGCGCCGGTCCCCAGTCCACCGTCCGTCCGGTCATGCGCCCCGACGAGCAGCGCGTCACGATCTACTATCCCGGCGAAGATCTCTGCGAGCCGTACACCGATCTCGGCTTTGTTCAGGGCATCGCCGGACAAGAGCCGCTGCCCAACCACAAGGTGACCGAGATCGCGACCTTGGAAGCCGCGCTCGACTGGCTGCGGGTTGCCACCTTCGCCCGAGGTGGCAACGCGGTACTGCTGCTGGATCGCAAGCAGAGCGATAGCCAAGCGGTCTATGTCACGACTGGGATCGCCATGCGCTGCATCCTCACCGAGGACGTAGCGGACTCTTCCGTCGGGCCCTAGGCTCCCCGCCGCAATCTTTCGAAGTCCAAGACCACCTCCGTTGACATGCCGGATCGGCGCGGGCTAGCGTCGCCGGCCATGAGGCTCACCGGATTGTGCTCGGCTCTCTCGGCAATCGCCCGTCTGGCAGCATCGCTCGTCGTCGTGTGGGGCTTGATGGCGGCCCGGGCGGATGCCAAGCCGTCGCGCACCTGGAACTATCTGACGACCGGCAACGGCCACGGTTTCCAGGTCTACGACAGCAGTCGCAACAAGCTGACCCACTTTCTGGAGCACCCTTATCGCTACCTGCGCCCCAGCCCCGGCGACCCGCGTGGCGATGGCATCGGACGACGGCAGCTTGCCTATGACGTCTACTTCGGCCTGCGCGCAGCAGGGGGCGGTGGTTGGCTGAACGAGGCCGCGGCCAGCGAGCCCGGCTACGTCGAAGAGACCAACATCATCCGCGCCCCGCTGAGCTTGGCCGGCGTCTCAGCCGAGGTCTATCACTACGCGCCGTTTGGCTTCGAGGGCAATGCCTCGATCGCGCTGCTTAAGGCACCGGGGGCGACCGATGGCTTTGTGCTGCTGAACTTCCATTTGGGCGACGGAGCGCCCGATCCCGCAGCGAATGGCGAGTCGCTGCGCGCCGTGATGAGTGGGGGCCAGCTACAGGCCGTCATCGAGACCGGGCCTGGCGGCGGCGCGATGATCTACGTCCCGCTGTCGCCGATTGCTCACGCCGACTGCGACGGCATTTACAACAAGGTCAAAAACGGCCAGCCGCTGGGCGACAACACCGGCTGCCGCGGCAACGACATCGTGCCGGCTTTTCAGGCGACGCTGACCGATGGCTGGATGGGCGTGGCGATGCTGTACAGCGCCGATGCCGCGCAGGCCGAAACCATGCTCGCCAACTTTAAGAGCTTCATCGGTGGCAAGACTCCGTCGCAGATCCTGGAAGCGGGGCTCGCCGAGTGGCGCGCCTGGCGCAAGCCGCCCGATGCCAAGCTGGCGCTGTGCTCCGACGACGAAAAGCGCCTGTGGCGACAGAGCGAAGCCGTGTTGCGCATGGGGCAGGTGCGCGAGCCCTATCTGCCCAATCGCAAGAACTACGGCATGGTCTTGGCCAGTCTTCCCGTCGGGGAATGGCACACCGGCTGGGTGCGTGACGCGATGTACGCGATCGTCGCGCTGGCCCGCATGGGCCACCACGAAGAGGCGCGCATGGCGCTGGAGTTTTTCCTCAACGCCGATCCCGTCGGCAAGTTCAAGTCCTACGTCCGCGGCCAGGACTATCGCCTGTCGGTGGTGCGCTACTTCGGCAACGGCGAAGAAGAAGCCGACTATTCGGGACAGCCCACGCCCAACGTCGAGATCGATGGCTGGGGCATGGTGCTGTGGGCGGCGCGGCAGTACGTCGAGTCGTCGGGCAACACCGCCTGGCTGAGCCAGACCACGCGGCTAGGTCCGACGGTGCTCGACGCACTGACGGGGGGCGTGGGCAAGCCACTGGCCGCCAACCTGGAGCCGTCCGGCATCGCCAAGGCCGACTCGTCGATTTGGGAAGTTCACGTCGAAAACGACAAGCACTTTGCCTACACGACCCTGGCTACCATCCGCGGCTTCTGCGACCTGGCAGCGCTGCTGAAAAAGGGCGGCCGCGAGACGGACAGCAAGACCTATCGCGATCTGTCGACCAAGGCGCGGGCCGGTTTTTTTGCGACGTTTCTCGACCGCGACGGTGCCATCGCCGGCTCGACGGAAGAGCTGGGCATGAATCAGTACCTCGACGGCGCCGTCGTCGAGGCCTTCACCTGGAACGTCCTCAAAGACAGCGAGTACAGCGAGCGCACCGGCAAGGCGACGCTGGATCTGATCGACCGCTTGCGCGTGCCCAGCGGCGGCTACAAGCGCAACGATGATGGCAAGTCGTCCTACGACAACAACGAGTGGATCCTCATCGACCTGCGAGTTGCCGATGCGCAGTGGCGAGCCGGGCGCGAAGCCGACGCGCGCAACAGCCTGCAGCCAGTGATCGAAAAAGCCGCCGCCAACTTTTACCTGCTGCCCGAGCTTTACAACGCGGTCGCCGCCGACGGCATGGTCGGCAAGTACACCGGCAGCATCCCAATGGTCGGCTATGGCGGTGGCGCCTACGTCCTCACCATGCTCGATCGCTCGGGACTGATTGAAGCCAACGACTGCGGCGATGGGATGGGCAACAAGTCCTCGGGCCGCACGCTCACCTGCAACCCCGACGATCCGGGGGGACCAGGGACGCCCGGCAACCCCGGCGCGCCACCCGCTCCGACGGCGGAAGAGCTCCCGTACGCCGATGCTTGCCTGTGCAGTGTGCCTCCCGGTCATGCCCACGGTGGCAGCCGAGCCTGGCCGCTGGGGGCGGGCAGCAGTGGCCTTGGGCTGCTTCTGATCTTGCTTGTTCGCCGTCGCCGCCAGGGGGCCAGCGAGCGAGGCGCGCGACCGATGAACGGAGGTCAGCGCTAATGGCGTCGGCTAACCGCGCGATGCGGTCCAGGCGGCATCTGTCGCTCAGTCTCCGTCGCAAGTTCCCGTGCGGCGCGAGCTTGCTGTGGCTGCTCGGCGGGCTGTCCACGGCACAGGCACAGGACGAGTCGTCCCCCGAAAGTCCCGCGGTGGCAGTACCGGCCCAGACGGCTCCGGCGGTACCCGCGACGCTTGCTCCCCCCGAGCCGAGCAGCCCACCCATCGTTTCCGCGACGCCCGAGTCCACCCTGCCCGCGCCGCAGACGAGTGCGCCGGCCGATCTCGTCGTTGCCAAGCCAGGGATGGGGCTCTCCGTCGGGCCGGTCGATTTTCGCGCCACCGGCTACTTCCGCGCCCCGCTGCGCCTGAGCTTCCGCAACCGCGGCGAAAACGTCCCGGCCGGCGAGTCCTCGACGAGCATTCACAGCCCGTGGCTGGTCGATGACGACTACTTTCGATCGGGCTTTCTGTACAGCCGCACGCAGGAGTCCGACTGGTCCGAGATTTATCTTGGCGCTGGCAACAAGTACCTGCGCGGCGAGGTGGCGCTCATGGGGTCGCTGTACTCCGACTGGGCGCGCCCGATCATCGACCGCCAGTGGGGCATCGCGCAGGGCTTTGTCACCTTCACCTGGCAGGCCCAGGGCCCGCGCCTCCGCTTCAAGCTGACGGCGCGCGCCGGCTCGTTCTGGGATCGCTTCGGCTGGCTTGAGAACTACGACACGTACCTCTTTGGGCGCACGCATCAGCTAGGCGGCCAGGTGCGCTTCGACTTCGAGCATGTCGGTTCAGGCCTGTCGTTCTGGCTCTTGCAGGGCGTCGGTGCGCACATGGAGGCCATCGAGTCGAACCAGGGCCTGACGCTGCTCAACTACCTGACCGCTGGCGTCGATATTCGTCGCGTGGCCAGCATCGGCTTTTACTTTCTGGATGCCCAGTCGCGCGACAAGCGACAGCTCAAAGAGCTTCGCGATGCCGGGATGCGCGTCGTCGGCCTGGATGCGCAGCTCAGCCTGTGGCTGGGGCGCTTCTATCTCGGCGGCTCGGTGATCTCGGCGGCCGCTGTGCAGTACCTGGCCCCGGCGATCGAAGCGCTGCATTCGTGGGGTGGTCGCGGCCTGTACGAAAACTATCTCGGCGTCGAAAAGAGCGACGGCAACGGCTCGCTGTGGAGCGCCGGCGGTGAGTACACCTTCAGCCTGCGCGGCGCGCTGCGGCGCTTCTCGCCCGGCACGCTGCGCCATCTACAAAAAGGCGATCTGCAGCTCAAGCTCTTCGCCATGGCGGTCTACACGCTCAGCCAGCAGGTCGATGCCGATCCGGCGATCAACCGCGACGGTCGCCTGGCCTTCAAGTGGGGCGGCGAGCTGTTCTATCAGCCGTTCGCGTACGCCTTTGTCGCGCTGCGCTACGACCGCGTGGTGCTCGATGTCCAGGACGAGGCCTCGGCCCTGCGCATCGTGTCGCCGCGGGTCGGCGCGACGGTCAACTGGCTGCTGGGCGCGCAGATCTTCCTGCAGTACTCGCGCTATTGGTATGGCGAGCGGGTGCGGCTGCGCCCCGGCCAGGTCGCGCTTGAGACACTTCCCGACGACAACTCGCTAAAGCTGCAGGCCCAGATCAGCTTCTAGGAGAGCCGCCCATGACCGAGCTTGACCGCCTGCGGGCCCTGGTCTTCGACAGCCCGGACCCCGCCGCGTCGCCGTACTTCGATGCTCTGCTTGCTGCCGAGGCCCAGGCCGCCGCAGCGGAAGCAGCCGAGAGCGCGGCCAGCCTGGAGAGCGCCCCCCGCGTCCGAGGCGCCGTATGGCAGTCAGGGGGCGAGAGCAAGGGGCCGGTGACGCGTGGCCTGCGCGGCGCTCGTCCGCAGCTTGCGACCACGGTGCGCCTGCGCATGGAGCACGTGCCGACCTCGGTCGTTCATCTGCTCGATCCCGTCGAGTCGCCGCTCTTGAGCGTGCGGTTACGTAACTCGCGCAGCGAGCCGGCGCGCGTCCGAATTACTACATATGTCGAGGGCTACTCGGCCCAGGCCATCGACACCCTCGACGTCCCGCCCGACGGTGAAGCAGTTGAGCGCGGCGTCCCCAGTCCGGCTTCCGCACAAGAGCCCGGCGTGGAAGTCCACCACCTGCCGACCTTCTTCCCCGAGCGGCTGGCGACGATTACCGAGATCTGCCGCGCCACCCTGCACCTGCGCATCGAGGAGCTAGACGGCCCCGGTGATCGCGAACGGATTCTCCTGCATCGGACGTTTGCCATCTGGCTGTTGCCGCGCACCAGTGCGCTGCTCTTCGTACCTGATCCCGCGACGGGAACCAAGCGCGACCTGACGCGCTATCTAGCGGCTTGGGTGACCCCCAACGCGCCGGGCATTCCCGATCTGCTGCGCCGCGCCGCCTCGCATGTCCCGGGCGGAAGCGTGGCCAGCTATAAGACCGATGCGCCCGGAGTGCAGGCGCAGGTAGCGGCGATCTACAAGGCGCTGCGCGAGTCGAGCCTGACCTATGTGAACTCGGTCTTGTACTTCGGCGTCGTGCCGGGCGTCGTCGGACAGCGCGTCCGTCTGCCGCGTGAAGCGCTCGCCGTGCGCTCGGCCAACTGCATCGATGGCGTGGTGCTGCTGGCCAGCCTGCTGGAAGCGGCATCGCTGCACCCAGCGCTGGTGCTGGTGCCGGGCCACGCGTTCTTGGCTTGGGAGACCCGCGAGCGCAGCGATGACTGGGACTATCTAGAGACGACGCTCGTCGGCAGCGAGCCGTTCGAGCGAGCGCAGGCGCAGGGCCGCACCCTGGCCAAGAAATATCAGGCGCTCTTGCCCGACAATCCCAAGGCCTTCAGTCGGCTGCCGCTGCGCCTCTTGCGCGCGCAGGGCATCTGGCCGATGGAATAGCGGCCTACCCCGGGCGGCAGGGCTCGGCGAGCGCGTGATATAAAGAAATGTGCCGTCTTGCGCGCGCTTAGAACGGGGGAGGGGGGGCTTCTGGGGGCTCGTCCTGGTCCTCGGCTGCCTCCTCGGGTTTGGCAGCGGCTGCAGCCGCGCCACCGGCCGGTCCGCGCCCGAGCCGATTCAGCTCCTGTCGAGTAGCTGGGAGTACCGCTACGGCGAGTCGCCGACGGATGGGCAGGGCCGCCCGCTCTGGGCGCGAGAGTCCGCGTCGGCCAGCGCTGTTGTCGCCAGCCCACAATCCCCCACGGGCAAAGAAGGCTGGACCGCCTGCGGCAGCAACACCAAGCCCGGTGGGCGAGGGCACGAAAGCGTCCTCTGGCTGCGCACCCGCTTGCCCGGCCCCGAGGTAGCCCAGCCGACCATCTACTTCCTTATCGTCGAGCAGATCTTCGAGGCCTATCTCGACGGTGAACCGCTCTATCACTTCGGTCAGCTCGACGGCGAAGGACCGGGCCGGCGTCGCTTTCTGGGCAATCGCACGCACCTCATCTCGCTACCGCCTGGGTATGTCGGACGCACGCTGACGCTGCGCATCTATTCTGGCGATGTCGTCATCGGCATCTCTGGGCGAGCGCGGCTGGGCTCGATCCACGCCGTCATCTCGGCCATGCTGCGCGACGATGCCAGCCCCGGCGGAGTGGGCATCGTGCTGTGCGCCATCGGGCTCTTGGCGATTGGCCTGTATCTGCCGCAGCGCAAGGATCCCACCTACCTCAGCTACGGTGGCTTTGCGCTGTGCATGGGGCTGTGGCTGCTGTGCCAGATGGGCTGCCGCAACTACCTCATCGACGCCCCGATGGCCTGGCTCACCGTCGAGATCTACGCGCTCTACGGCGCAGTCGCCTGCGTGGTTCGTTACATCTACACCGTCTTTGGCCGCGGACCGCTGGGGCTGACGCGCATCCTCGCTGACCTGCTGGCACTGTTTTTCCTTGGCGCGGTGCTGAGCGTTGGGCTGGGCCTGCTGCCGCTGCTGACTCCGCTGGGGATTTTCCGGCCGCTCTTGCTGTTGTGCATTGCCTACACGCTGGGACTGGTCGCGGTCTATAGCGTGCAGCGCAACACCGAGGCGCGGCTGTTCGCCACCGGCTTCCTGTTTTCCTGTCTGTTTGCCGTCTACGACACGCTGGCGCTGTACGGCTTGCTGCCGCGCTCGGACATCAGCTTCAGCCAGTTCGGGCAGGGCGGCTTTGTGCTGTTCCTGGGGTTGATCTTGGGACTGCGTTTCCGTCGCCTGCACAGCAGCCTGGCGCGCGCCGAAAAGAGCCTGTCGGAAAAGGTCACGCAGCTTGAAGAGCGCAACCGCGAGGTGCAGCAGCTAAACGACGATCTGCATCGTCAGATCGAAGCGCGATCGAAAGATCTGGCGGCCTCGATCCTCGATGCCTCGTCGTCGTTTTCCGAGATCGCGGTGCAGATCCTGGCCGATGGCTTCGTCATCGCTGATCGCTATCGCGTGCTGCGCCTCATCGGTCAGGGCGGCATGGGCTCGGTCTACGAGATCGAGCGACTCACCGATGGAAAACACCTGGCGGCCAAGGTCCTTTCGATCCAGGCCGGCAAGCAGGTGCTGGCCCGCTTCGCGCGCGAGGCGCAGCTTCTGGCCAAGCTCCGTCATCCCAACCTGGTGTCGATCCAGGACGTCGACATGACGCAGTCGCACATGGCCTACATCGTCATGGAGCTTGTCGCCGGCCAGAGCCTATCGAGCCACACCAGCCGCTATCGCGAGATCCCCTTTGCGACCACCGTCCTGCACCAGATCGCCTCGGCCCTCGCCTCGGTCCACAGCCAGGGCATCGTGCACCGCGATCTCAAGCCCGATAATGTCCTTTTGGTGCATCCCGAAGATCGCAAGCAGCTGATGGTGAAGCTGGTCGATTTTGGCGTGTCGATGATGCTCGATCCGCGCGGCACGCTGCCTCCCGGCGAGGCGGAAGCGGACACCGCGCTGGGGGAGGGACCGACGCTGCTTCCCGACGATCGAGCGGCGACGCCGGCCGCGGCATCCGATACGCAGCCGGCGCTGCAGGCGGTGTCGGTGGCAGAGGGCGTGGGCAAGGCGGCGCCTTCGGCGAAGTCGGGCGATCTGTCGACGACGGCGCGTGAGCGCTTGGGCGGCACTCTGCCGCAGCGCACCGGCGGGCTGACTCAGACAGGGGTGATCATGGGCACGCCGCTTTACATGGCTCCCGAGCTACGCCAGGGCGCCAAGCTCGCGCGGCCAGCGTCGGACATGTTCAGCTTTGGTGTGCTGGGGTTCGAGCTGCTGACCGGTGAGCTGCCATCCGAGACGCCCGCGCTGTTTCTGATGTTTCGTCCCGACCGACCGTGGTTTCCTCGGCTGCAGTCCAAGAATCCGGCCGTGCCGGCGGCTCTGGCAACGCTGATTGAGCGCTGCCTCGACCCAACGCCCGAGGGCCGCCCACCGGCCGCTGAAGCAACCGCGGTGCTCGCCGCGCTGCTCGCCGAGCTTGCGTCGAGCTAGTCGCGGCGCCTAGGGATTGCGCTCGGCCCAGGCCTTGACGTCGGCCAGCTCAGCCTCGGTGAGGGTGCCGGCGCCGGTCGGCGGCATCGGCGTGGGGGTGCGGGCGACGACTCGCGTCATGACCTGGGCCCGCAGCCGCGTCCACGAGCCATAGGTCGTCATGTCGATGTGCGCGCTGCCGCTTGGCAGGTGGCAGCTTTGGCAGTACTTGCCAAAGATCGGCACCAGTTTTTCGCGATAGATCGCGAGATCGCGGCCGGTGCCGCTCTCTTGCCCGTAGCGCGCGAGATTCCCGTCGCTGCAAATCGTCCAGACATCAGTTGATTTTGAGCCGACAAGGCGCGTCTCGGCCGGCAGGGCGGGGGGATTGGTTGGGATCAGCAGCTGATAGTCGCGCACCTGGGCCAGCGTGATCTGCGCGCTCTCGCCCTCGCGCAGCCCCAGCCACAGGCCACGTGCGGCTCCGACCAGGGCGGTCACCGTCTGCTCCGGCGGGAAGCGATGCGCTACGGCCAGGGCACTGTCGCGCTCGACGTAAAGCGTGTCGGGGGTGGCCACCCACAGCAGGCCGTCTGGCGAGAAGGCCGCACCGACCACCTGCGCGTTGTTCGAAAGCTCCATCCGTCGCAGCGCGCCGGCCTGCGGGTCCCACAGGCGTACCGTCGAGCCATCGGTCGCCGCAACCCGCCCATAGCCGGCGACGAGGTTCTTGAGCGGCAGGTCGAAGAACTTCTGCGTCACGCCATCGCTAAGCGCGATCTGATCGCCGACCGCAAACACCGCGCTCTGGGCCGCGCTGCCATCGCGCTTACCCAGTGCGACGACCTCGCGCACGGGCTTGTCGGCCAGGGCATAACGCGCGCTGACATCTTCCAGACCGAAGGTCGCCCCATTGCGCAGGCGATGGATGTGCCCCTGATCGTCGATGCCGACCAGCCACTCGCCGGGCAGGCCCAGCGCCGGGACAGCCGCCGCCGAGCGCCACGCGCGAATCGAGACATCGGTCCCGGCCGTGCTACCGCTTGACCACAGGAAGATGCCGAGCTCGGAGTACACCGCGACCTGATCCCCAGACTCAGCCAGCGTCGCGACTCGGCCGGTGCCGCTGGCGCTGGGCAGGGCCTCGCTCCAGTCGATGCGCAGAAGCTCGAAGCCCCCGGGCTGAAGTTGGGGTCCCAGGTTCCCATCGGAGCCACCACAGCCCGCGCCCAGCCACAGTGCCGCGCCGCCGAGCCAGCCAAGAGCCCTACCGAGCCAGATTGAGCGAATGGTCATGCCAATTCCTCCCGAGGCGCAGCACGGTAGCAGAGCCGCGCCGGCGCACCGGCGAACTTTCTTCTGTTTTGTCGGGCCGCGGTTGCGAATCTGGGTTCCCAATTTTTCCCCGCCCAATACGATATTCGGCGTAGCGGCGGCCTTCCGCCGTCAGCCTTCGAAGGAGGCATGGGACATGTCGCAGATGCGAAACAGGAAGCTCCCGGGTCGGGCCGAACAGGCTCGCGTGTTCAGGCAGACGACGTGGGGGCTGGTCGGGCTCGGGCTCCTCGGGGCGGCGAGCTGTTCGACTGAGCCCGCGGTGAGCGAGCCAGAGGAGACCGCGGTCGCTGCAGTGGCTGACACGCCGCTGCCTTCGTTTCAGCCGGTGGCCCCACTGAGCTACACCAGCAAGGTGAAGAACCTGCTCACCGGCCAGGCGGTCAGCGACGAAGAAGCCGCGGCGGTCAGCAAGGATCCGGCCGCGCTCGCGGGACTAATCGAGGGCTGGATGAAGACCCCCGAGTTCCAGGGCAAGATGCTGCGCTTCTTCCAGAACGCCTTCCAGCAGACCCAGCTCAATCGCCAGAGCTTCGTCGACCAAGTGCCGGATCAGGCCATCGATGCGCGCTTGCTCGACAACCTGCAGAACAGCTTTGCGATGACCGCCATCCAGCTGACGATGAACGAGGGGCGGCCGTTTACCGACGTGCTGACCACCGATCGGATGGCGATGACGGCGCCCATGGCGACGTTTCTGGCCTACCTCGACAACAAGCACATCAGCGACGCCAACCGCGGCACCGATGGGCTGCTTACGGCCAATCCCAACTTCCAGATCACGCTGACCAACAAGTCGGGTCCCATCCCGCTTGAAAAGACGCTGAATCCGGCCGATCCGCTGTTTATGAACTGGTATGTGCCGACCTGGCCGGCTCCCATGCCACCGACGCCGGCCTGCGCCGATCCGATCGTCTTTAAGAAGGACACGACGCGGCTCTACCAGTCGTTCTACGGCACAGTCAGCGCCGCCCGCGGCATCTGCGAGGTCAACATCCAGACCACGCCGGTCTTCGACGCCGCAGCGTTCTCCGCTTGGCGCATGGTGCGCATCCGCGCCCCCAAGCCGGGCGAGAACCCGACGCAGTTCTGGGATCTCAACGCCATGCGCACGGCGAACGAGCTTGTCCTGCGCGTGCCGCGCGTCGGCTTCTTTTCGACGCCGGCCTTCTTCGCCAACTGGCCGACCAATACCGCCAACCAGGCGCGCGTGACGATGAATCAGACGCTAATCGTCGCGCTGGGGCGCAGCTTCGACGACAGCAACAACACAGTGCCGGTCACCTCGCCGGCGCTCGATGCCAAGCACGCCTCCGAGCCGGCCTGCTACGCCTGCCACAAGACGCTGGACCCAATGCGCCAGGTGTTCCGCCAAGCCTTCACGTTGATGGGGCATGAACAGAAAGATCCGGCGCAGGTCTCGCTGCCCGGTGTGTTCGCCTTCGACGGTGTGACCCGCCCGATCAGCAGTCCCAAAGAGCTGGGCGAAGCCATGGCCAGCCACCCGCGCTTCGCCATCGCCTGGACGCAGAAGCTGTGCTACTGGGCGAACTCGGCCCCGTGTCTAGAGAGCGATCCCGAATTCCTCCGCGTCGCTCAGGTCTTCGAGAAGAGCGGCTTTAGCTGGCCGCGCCTAGTGCGCGAGCTCTTGTCTTCGCCGCTTGTGACCGGCGCGCGCAACACGCAGACCTTTGCTGAGCAGGGGCTGACCATCTCGGTGACGCGACGCGATCAGCTGTGCGTCGCGATGTCGAGCCGGCTGGGCCTGCCCAACGTCTGTGCCGTGGGTCGCGCCCCGGCGCTGATTCCGCTCGTGCCCAGCGATGGTTATGCCCGTGGGGCGACCGCGCCCGTGTTGGCGACTGACCCCAGCCTGTTTTATCGCGCCGCTACCGAGCAGCTATGCCGCAGCTTCGCCGACTCGGCCGTCGATACGACGGTGGCCGGCAAACCGAGCCGCTACTCCAGCAAGGCGGTCGATGCCGCAATCACCGACATGGTGCGCACGATCATGGGCGTGCTGCCCGCCGATCCGCGCTACGCCGAGCTACGCCAGATCCTCGTCGAACACCAGGCGGCCGCGGCCAAGACCGCGGGTATCTCGGCCACCGACGCGCTGAAGTCCACTTTTGTGCTGGCCTGCCAAGCGCCGACCAGCCTCTCTTTGGGTCTGTAAGGAGGCCGCCATGCACCCCAACCGACGACAAGCCATCCTCAGTGCGCTCTTTGGCGCGGGCTCTATCGGGCTGCGCGCGGTCGCCACGGGCCTGCCGGCCTCGATCCTCCTCGACCCGCGGCGCTCGCTGGCCGATGCCTGCGCGGCGCGCGATGCGGCGCAGTTCGTGATCTGGGCGACCTCGGGCAGCGGCGATCCCTCGAACGCCAACGTGCCCGGCACCTATGAAGACACCGGCATTGCCCACCCGCTCGATCCCGCGATGGAGCCGACGGCGATGCGGCTCTCCGGCAAGACGTACATGGCCGCCAAGCCATGGGCCACGCTGCCGCAGAGCGTCCTCGATCGTGCCTGCTTCTTCCACCACACGACGCTGACCAACAGCCACGCCAATCAGTCCAAGGTGCTCAAGCTGATGAGCGCCATCAAGCGGCAAGAGATGCTGGTCTCATTCATGTCGCAGAGGCTCTCGGGCTGCCTGGACACCGTGCAGGCCGAGCCAGCGTCGGTGAGCGGCGAGTTCATCACCTTCGGCGGCCGCGTCCTGCCGGCGCTGACGCCGACCGGTCTGCGCGACGTGTTCATCAGTCCCGCAGGTCCGCTGTCGACCTTGCGCAAGCAGCGCGACACCGACCTCGATCGCATCTACGGCGCGCTCAAGCGCAACGGCAACCCGACGCAGCTTGCCTTCCTCGATCGCATGGCGCGCTCGCAGGGCGAGCTACGCAATATCTCCGACTCGCTTTTGAGTAGCCTGTCAGGCATCACCGCCAACGATCTCAAGGGACAGATCACGGCAGCGGTGGCGCTGATCCAGATGGGCGTGACGCCGACCTCGGTGATCCAGATGCCGTTTGGTGGCGACAACCACAGCGACGCGAACCTCGCGCGTGAGACGGCGCAGCACGTCAGCAGCATCGCCGCCATCGCCGACCTGCAGGCGCGTCTCGCCGCCGCCAAGCTGCAGGATCGCGTGACCTTCGTATTGATGAACGTCTTTGGTCGCACGCTGAATCGCCCGATGCGAGCCGGCCGCGATCACCTGGGCGCGCACCACTGCACCGTGATCATCGGCAAGGGCATCCGTGGCAGCGTGATCGGTGGCGTGATGAAGGCCGGCAACGACTACGCCGCCACCGCCATCGACTCGAAGACTGGCCTTGGCACCGGCACGCCCGACATCCGCTTTGAGGACACGCTGGGCGCGGTCGGCAAGACCATCGCCGCCGCCGTCGGTGTGCCCGTCGAGAGCATCAACGACCAGATTACCGCCGGCAAGATCGTACAGGCGGCCCTCGTCTAGATCGTCAAACCCGGCCAACCCGTCCCCGACGCCTCGGCGTCAAGCCACCCCCATCTCAAGCCATGCAAACGACCTTTTCCGAGATCCTGGTAGCGGTCGAAGGGCCGCTGTGTGTTGTAACCATCAACCGACCGAAGGTGCTCAATGCCCTCAACGGTCAGGTGATCGACGAGCTGACGACGGCCTTCGGCCAGCTTCGCGCCGACTCGACGGTGCGCGCCATCGTGATCACCGGAGCCGGGGAGAAAGCCTTCGTTGCCGGCGCTGATATTGCAGCCATGGCTCAGCTGTCGCCCGAGGACGCCGAGGCCTTCGCGGCTCGCGGGCATCGCGTCGGCGAGCTGATCGCTCAGCTGCCGCAGCCGGTGATTGCAGCGGTCAACGGCTTCGCGCTTGGCGGCGGTCTAGAGCTCGCGCTGGCCTGCGACATCCTGTACGCCAGCCGGACCGCCAAGCTGGGCCAGCCCGAGGTGAAGATCGGCGTCATGCCCGGCTTCGGCGGCACCCAGCGCCTGATCCGTCGCGTCGGTCTGGGTCATGCTTCGCGTCTGATCTTGGGCGGCGATCCGATCAGCGCCGAAGAAGCGCAGGCCATCGGCCTCGTCGATGTGCTGTGCGATCCGGCGACCCTGCTCGCCGATGCGACCACGCTGGCCAAAAAGATCGCTGCCCACGCCCCGCTGGCCATCGCTGCCTCGAAGAAGGCTCTGCACGCCAGCTTCGAGCTGCCGCTTTCGGAAGCCAACCGCCTAGAGTGCCGCCTGTTCGGCCAGCTATTCGCCACCGCCGACCAGCGCGAAGGCATGGCCGCTTTCCTCGGCAAGCGCCCAAGTCAGTTCACCGGTAAGTAAGCGCCGGAGCGGTGCATGCGCTTTTCGCCCCACCCGCTGTCGCTGCGTCAGCTGCAGTACCTGGTTGCGATCGCCGAGTCCGGGAGCTTTCGCGCCGCGGCTGAGCTGTGTCACGTGTCGCAGCCATCGCTGTCGAGTCAGGTGGCGCTGGCCGAAGCCGCGCTCGGCGTGCGGGTCTTTGAGCGAGATCGGCGACGGGTGCTGGTGACGGCCGCGGGCCAGGAGGTGCTGCGTCGCGCGCGGGCCCTCTTGCTGGCCGCCGACGATCTGGTAGATGCGACGGCGCAGCTGGGCGATCCGCTGGCCGGGCGGCTGCGCATCGGCGTGATCCCCACGATCTCGCCCTATTTCGTCCCCGATGTGGCAGCGGCGCTGCGTCGCGAGCTGCCCAAGCTTGCGGTGCAGTGGTGGGAGGACAAGACCGCGACCCTCCTCGCCCGCCTGCAGTCGGCTGAACTAGACGCCATCCTGCTGGCGCTGGAGGCCGACCTGGGCCACGTCAGCCATGCGGTGATTGGCTACGATCCCTTCGTGCTGGCGGCAGCGCCGGGCCATGCGCTGCTCGCGCGCGGGCGACCACTGCAGCCCGAAGAGCTGAGCGGGGTCGAGCTGCTGCTTTTGGCCGAAGGACACTGCCTGCGCGATCAGGCGCTGTCGGCGTGCAAGCGCGCGACCAGCTCAGCCTTTGGCGCGACCAGCCTGCCGACGCTGGTGCAGATGGTGTTAAGCGGCGAAGCGGTGACGCTGCTCCCCACGCTTTCGCTGGGCACCGAGAACCGACGTGGCGAGCTGGGGACGCGAACCTTCGCCAAGCCCGGACTGGGCCGTACGCTGGCGCTGGTCTGGCGGCCGGCTGCTCCCTCGGTGGAGCTGCTAGAAAAGGTCGCAGCGCTGATGGCGCGAGTGGGCAGCGGCTTGTTACAGCCGGTACCCCCTGCGGCTGCCAGTCGACGCGGAGCCTAGGTCGTGAAGTACACTCAACTCTGTGGCCATGTCAGACGAATGGCTGGGAGCCGGACGGCAGTGCTGGCAGCTACAGAGCGACACCATCCTGTCGCGCTGGGTCGGTGTCTGTACGCTAGAGGAGCTTGAGCCTTTCTTGGCGTTCTGCGAGGGCTGTGCGGCGCGTATCGACGGCTTGTTTCTGATCGTCGACAACACGCGGGCGGAGCCCGGGCGGCCCGATGTTCGACGACGGCTGGTCGACTGGTCGCGACACCATACGCACTTTGGCGGCGTGGCCATCTTTGGCGGCGACCTGGCAACGCGGGCCATCGGCAAGCTGGTGATCAACGCGCTGGCCCTGCTCACCAGACGCAAGCTGAACATCGTCATCGTCGCGGACGAGGCCGCGGCGCGCGCCTGGATCGCAGAGCGACGGGGCCAGCTACGAGCCGAGAGCGGGACCGTGCCGCCTTCGCCGAGCTAGGGGTGGGGATCGGCCGGAGGGGTCGCCGGGCCCGTCGTGCTCGATGTCGCTGGCGCGCTGCCGCTTTTGGCCGGATCGCTGGGACCACCGACGCTGACTGCTGACCCACTGCCCCCGGTCGCGGCGGTGGCAGACGACCCGGGGGACGTCGTCGATGTCGCTGACGTAGCCGCGCCGGTCTCGGGCAGGCCGAGCGCACCAGTCGGGATGGGGGCCCCGGGCAGCCAAGGCTGAAGCTTTTCATCGCCAACCTCGATGCTAAACAGCCCGGAAAAGTCGCTGGCCACGCGTCGCACCGTGGCGTCGAAGGTCTGACGCAGGATGCGCTTCTGATCGGCGGTTGGCGCCGGATCGATAAGCTGCGACTCCAGCGTACGAAGCTGCTCGACGCCGTCTTCGATCGCCGCGACGTAGGCCGGTGCGACCGCCTTGCCGGCGACGTAGATGACCTGGGACAGGCCCATCAAGGACAGCATCTCGGTCGGGATCTTGACCGTGCCCAGATCGACGACGCCGCTCGACAGCACATACGCCCCGACCACCAGCGAAAACACGAAGGCCTGCATGCGCGACAGATCGAAGCGTCCCGCCGAGGCCAACAGGTGATTGAGGCGCGGGCGACGCCACTTGATGCTGCCGGTGAACCAGCCCCGCCGCGTCAGATCTTTGCGCGTCACTTCGTTCAGGCCTGCTCGCTGCTGCACCACGCGCGCCGCGACGCTGCCGCCGGTCGATACGCCGAGCAAGATCAGCAGGTCGGCGGGGAACGATCCCAGCACCCCCGTCAGCATCCAGCGATAGAAGGCCAGGCTGGCGATGAGCAGGGTGAAGCCAAAGAACTGCAGGTTCGACAGGCTGGCTTCACCAAAGGGGTTCGCGGTAATGCGCAGCGGGTTCAAGCGATCCAGCAGCGACAGGCCATCGCTCCGCTTGGGCTTCGCGCCCGAGACGCTGACCTCAAGCGGCACGGTGCTATCGCCGCCGCCGCGTCGCACCGCCCGCGCCAGCAGGTAGTAAAAGATGGCCAGCAGCGCCAGCACCACCAGGCCACTCGCCAGCCGGCCGCGGATCGGGGCATCCAGCCGACCCCCTGAGATCAGCCGCCAGTCGTCGCCGCGTCGCTCGTAGACCGCGACGTTGAGCACGGCCGGGGACGAGAACAGGCGCCGCCACAGCGGGGCCGCTGACTCGGGGTGCTGCCGCGCCAGATCACTCGGCTCCCAGGGCTCGTGGGCCGGCACGCGGATGCGCAGGCGGGTGCGTGGGGTCTTGTCGTCCTCGCGGTTGTCCTGCGCGTTGCCGTACTGTTCGATCTCGGGGCACAGCCCGGGACTGCCGACGCAGGCCGCGGTCTCGGCCTCCCAGCCGGTGTTATCCGACAGCAGGCGGCCAAGCTCCCAGTAGCCGATGACGCACTGCTCGCGACCGCTATCGACGGCGATCGGCAGACGTAGCTGGGCCAGGCCCCCGCCGGGGACGCTGGGGGTCTCAAGCTCGATGCGGCCCATGCCGCGGCTGGCCACATCGCGGCGCACCCGACTGACCAGAAGCGGCCGATTGGCGATCGGCTCGTCGCAGGGGTGGCGGGTCTGCTGGCGCAGGCGCGCCATCTCTTCCCGCAGCGAGGTCAGCGTGCCTTCAATCGCGGCAAGCTGCTTTTCACTGGTCTTGATGAGGTTTGGCAGGTCGCGCGCGGTCGTCGGCGTCTCGCTGGACGGGGCGGGGCCGGATGCGTGCGCAGGGGGCGCGCTCGGGGTCGCAGCCGTCGGGCTGGCGGTGGCCGTAGGGACCGTCGGCCCATGTACCCCCGTCGGAGCCGGGGTAGGGGCAGGCGCTGCCGGGGGGCCAGCCGGCGCCACTCCAGCACTCGGTGCAGGCGTCGTCTCGATCAGCCCAGCGACGGCAGCACCCGATGTGCCGAGCAACAACAGCAGCAGCACACCAGCCGCGCGCCGACGGGCAGGGGAGGGGGCAGGGGAGCGGCGCTTCATGCAGGCACTCATTTTGACCGGGAAAAGGGGAACGCTGCGGGGCGTCTCTCTCGTCAACATACAATCTTCAAGGGACCAAGAGGGGGGGCTTTTGCCATGTCACTTCGTGAATTATTCGGCGCGGCAAGACCTGTCGCGGAGTCGTCAAGTCGTCGCTTGGCGCTGCTATTTACGGCACTGCTTTGGGCCTGTGGCGACACCGGCATGACCGGGGGCAGCGATGGCGGAGGCGTGCAGGATGGCGGCGCATCCGCCGACCTGAGCGTCCCCGTCAGTCCGGGACCGTTTCCGTCGACCTTGCCGCAGGTGGTACCGACCACCGGGGCGATTGCCCAGCCGGTCCTGGTACCGGTGTTTTTTCCCAACAACACGCTCAAGACCCAGCTCTCGACGTACATCGGCAACTACGTCAGCCGCTCGGCAGCGTATGCACCGATGGCGGAGTACGGCATCACCAACACGACGGTCGCCAATGCCGTGCAGCTTGCGGCCGCACCACCCAGCGCCGTCAACGACACCGATATCCAGGCCCTGCTCGCCGCCCGCATCAGCGATGGGACGCTGCCCGCTGCCAATGCTCGCACGGTCTACATCTTCTTCTATCCCCAGGCCACCGCGATCACCAAAGGCAGCGGCAAAAGCTGCCAGGACTTCGCCGGCTATCACGGCTGGACCAAGGTCGCAGGGGTCGATGCCCCGTACTGCGTGATTCCGCAGTGCTCAGCGGCGACGCTGCCCGGCACGCTGGCGGCCCTGACTATCGCCACCTCGCACGAGATCAGCGAGGCCGTCACCGACCCGGTGGGCCTGAGCCTCTTTGACATGAATGACCCCTATTCGCTGTGGTTCGCGCCGTTCTTCGGCAACGAGGTCGCCGATATGTGCGAGTGGCTCAGCGACTCCGCGGTCACCGAGCTAGGCATCGGCACCAGCGCCCGCGTCTGGTCGAACGCCGCGATGCGCAACAAGAAGAACCCCTGCCTGCCCGCCCCCGGCGGCGCGCCGTCGTTCTTCGCCATCCCAGTCATGCCCGAGCGGCGGGCCCTGCAGATTGGCAGCGCCCTGCGCCAGACCGAGCTCGTCTCGCTGACCGGCACCACGCCGCGCAGCATCGATGTCAACCTGATTAGCGACGGGTCGAGCGGCGTGATGATCACCGCCGAAGCGGAAGAAGTACCCATCGCCACGACCACCGTACCCAACCCGGCCAAGGTCCTCACCTTCACCTGGCAGGAGGCCCCCGCCTCGCCCCGCGTCACCGCGACCTCTGGCACCACGCTGCACCTGCAGCTACAGGCCAGTGCCGCGCCCGCCTCGGCCTATACGACCTTCCGGGTCTACGCCACGATCAATGTCTCGGGCACCGTGAAGACGCAGACGATGTGGGCAGGGCAGGTGAACATACGTTAACGTCACAGGATGAGCCTGCGATCCACCGCGCTGTCCTTCCTGGGTGTCTTGCGACGTGTGTTTGCGCTGCGCCGCCTTATTCGCATCGTGGCCGGCCTGCTGTTGCTCGTGGGCCTGCTGCGCGTGGTGCACGTCTGGCGCCGACCCAAGCCTTTCCCGCCGACCGCGGTAGCCCTTGAGCATGCCCGCCACGTCACCATCACCCGCGATCGCTACGGCGTGCCGCATATCGTGGGCGACAGCGATGCCGATGCCGCGTTCGGCCTTGCCTATGCCCACGCCGAGGATGACTTTCCGACGATCCAAGACTCGCTGGTCGCGGCGCGCGGTCAGCTAGGCCGGCTGCTGTTGTCGAAAGATGCGCTGATCAACGACTACTACGCGTCGCTGGTCCGCGTGCACGAGCAGGTCGAGGCCGGCTACGAGTCGCTAGAGCCGACCACCAAGGCCGTGCTGCAGGGCTATGCCGAGGGCTTGAACTACTACGCTGCCAAGCACCCGACCGAAGTCGACACGCGCTTTCTGCCCTATGAAGGTCGCGATGTGGCGCGCGGCTTTGCCCACAAGCTACCGTTTATGGTCGGCGTCGTCAGCGCGCTGCAGAAACTGATGGGCGGGCAGGTGCGGGCGGTGGGCGATGTCACCGATGTGCTGGCCGCCATTGCGCCGCCGGGCTCGCGGCAGGCTCCGGCGACGGCCTTGGGATCGAACGGCCACGCCGTGCATCGCAGCCGCAGCAGCGACGACGTGACTCGTCTTAACGTCAACTCGCACCAGCCTTGGGAGGGCCCCGTCACCTGGTATGAAGCCCACATCAAGTCGGGTCAGGGCTGGAACACCATCGGCGGGGTCTTTCCTGGCTCGCCGCTCATCCTGCATGGCCACAACGAAAAGCTCGGCTGGGCGCACACCGTCAACGCCCCCGATCTGGTCGATGTCTATCGCCTGACCATGCACCCCGATAAGCCCCTGCATTATCGCTACGGCGACGGCTGGCAGCCGCTTACCGTCAAGCAGGCGCCGCTGCCGATCGATACCGGCCTGTTCGAGATCACGCTGCATCGCGACGTCTACTTCAGCGTGCACGGCCCGGTGGTCAAGACCGATGCCGGCTACTTCGCACTGCGCTATTCCGGGCACGAGGGCCTGATTCGCGCCTCCGAGCAGTGGTTCAAGATGAACAAGGCCCAGACCCTTGCCGAGTGGCAGGCGGCGATGCGCCTCCTTTCGCTGCCGATGTTCAACACCGTCTACGCCGATCGCGACAACGTCTATTACGTCTACAACGCCCGCATACCGGATCGCGCCCCCGTCGCCGACTACTCGCGCGTGCTGCCCGGGGACGATCCGCGCCTGGTCTGGGATCGCTACCTGCCGTTCGATCGCTTGCCGCAGATCCAAAACCCTGCCTCGGGCTTTGTGCTGTCGTGCAACTCGACGCCGTTTGCCGCTACCGAAGGACCGGAAAACCCGCGCCCCGACGACTTCCCGGCGACCGCGCTTATCGAGCGCGAGCCCACCAACCGCTCGCTGCGCACGCTCAAGCTGCTATCCGGCACCGCCAAGCTCTCGCGGCAGGACTTTCTGACCATGAAGTGGGATCGCAAGTACGACCCCGCCGCGCCGATCTATCCCAAGGTCATAAAACCGCTCCTCCAGAGCTACACGCCCAAGACCCCCGCCGAGACGCAGGCCCTGGAGCTTCTGCGCAGCTGGGACGGCGGAACCGACGAAGACAGCATCCCCGCCAGCGTCGCCACCTTGGCCATCCGGCACATCTTCTACATGCACGATCTCGACGGCGACAAGATGCTGACCAAGGACCCGGTCGAGGCCTTCCAGCGCGCCGTGCGCTTCTTGCTTAAGCACTACGGCCGCGTCGATGTTCCCCTCGGCCAACTCCAGCGGCTACGCCATGGCAGCGGCCGCGACGCCATCGATCTGCCACTTGGCGGCGGGGCCGACATCCTAAACGCCGCCTACACCAAGAAGCGCGGCGGCCAGCTTGTCGGCATCCAGGGCGACTCCTACGTCCTCATTGTCGACTTCGCCGCCGACGGCGTGCACTCGCAGTCGATCCACCAGTACGGCGCCAGCCTGCGCAGCGGCTCGCCCCACTACAGCGACCAGGCCCCCCTGTTCGTCAAACGCCAGCTCAAAGAGACCTACTTCCGCCCCGAAGACCTCGCCAAGAACACTGAGGCGAGCTACCAGCCCTAGGGCACCTCGATCCACCTCAACGCCTTGCTGTGAGTAGCCGCGGGGCACCTCGATCCACCTCAGCGCCTTGCTGCGAGCAGCCCGCGGGCACGTCGATCCAGCGCATCGCCGTGACCCAAGCAGCCGGAGGGCAGGTCGATCCAGCGCATCGCCGTGATCCGCGCAGCCGGAGGGCAGGTCGATCCAGCGCATCGCCTCGATCCAAGCAGCCTCAGGGCGCCTCGACACATCCCATCGCCTCGATCCGGGGAACCCCGGGGTCGGTCCCTTGACGAACCTGGAATCAGTTCCTAGCCTTCCGGCATGCCAACTACTCAAGACCTCATACAGAACTGGGACCCCAGCCTCTACGCCCGTGCCCCGCTGCTGAACATCGCGAGCGGGATTTCGCTAGGGCAGGCGCTGATTCATTACTGTCCCAAGGATGCCGAGCCCCAGGTCAAGGAGGCCGCAAAGGGGCTTAAGGCGACGATCGCGGCGGCCCAGAACGCCTGGGCCCAGAAGCAGGCACAGCTTGCGCAGACGGTGCTGTCACCGGCCGAGCGCCGCGCCATCGACACCAGCGGCGATCGCTGCTGGGGGGGCGCTGCACGCCATCTTGGAAGCCAAGGCCAGCCTGCCGGCGGATGAATACCCGCAGGCCAGCAAGGCCAGCCGCTTAAAGACGCTGCTGTTCCCCGATGGGCTGCGCTTTCTGACCTGGCGCTATGCCGAGCAGCTAAGCGCCATGGACACGCTGCTCCTGCGCATCGAGCGCGAGGGCCTGGCGGGCGACATCGACCTTTTGTGCGGCAAAGAGCTTCTGGCGCTGATCCAAGCGACCCAGGTGCGCTACCGGGCCATGGTGCGCGGCCAAGAGGCGCTGCCCAGCCTGCCGGAAGCCAGCCTGCGCGATCATGTCCAGGCGCTTAGCGAAGCCATCGTCGACTACGCGCTGGCCATCTGCTCGACCGTAAACCGCCGCCATGGCGAATCCGTCCTGCGGGCCAAGACGGCGCTTTCCCCCATCGACCAGCACCGCGACCAGCTAAGCCAGGGCGGCAGCGAACCCAGCCCCGCCGAGCCTGCGCCGACGCCGACGCCCGCGCCGGTTCCTGCGCCGACGCCGGGGCCTAGCGGCGGCTAGCGGATATCCAGGCGGCCAGGGGCGCCGCTTCAGCCGGGCTTGGCGTGGCAGGATGCGCCGCTCGGTCGCACAGATCGGCTATCGTGTCCTCTGTGTCGGCTTTATGCGTGGCCCCCCCCAGGTGGGCTCGCCTCTGTGGTCTGGGGTGGCTGGTTTTGCTGGGCCTGCTCAGCGGCCCAGTGGCTAGTGCCCATCCGCAGTTTGGTCCGGCGATGGTCAACCGCTATGCCCGCTTGGTCTTGACGGCGCCCGACCGCGCCCGCCTGTTTTATACGGTGATGGTCGGGGACATCCCAGCCCTGCGGCTGCGTCAGGATGCGGATGCGGACCACAGCGGACAGCTAGATCCAGCTGAGCAGGCGGCGTTGCAGGCCAAGCTGGCGGCCCAGGTGCAGGGGGGCCTGTCGCTGCGGGTGGGGGGCGGCTCCATCCCCCTGGTCTGGGAGTCGTCGCAGCTAGCCCTGGGGGATGCGGCGGTGTCGGCGCGGGCCTTTTCGTTTGATGGCATGGCCGTCACGGGGGCGGCGCCCGCCCCGGCTGGCCCCCTTCACTATGAAGATCAGGTACCGCTGCCTCCCGTTGGCGAAGTGGAGCTACGCGTCGAAGAAGCGCCCGGGATCTGGCTGCGCGGCAGCCGTGGACCCACGCTGGCGGGGGCTGGCTCGTCCCCCGAGGGGCAGCCGGCGGGGGAGGCTGTCCGTCTGTTTCAGGCCTACGGCCCACCCAGCGCGGCGGCGGGGTTCGCGGTGGATCTGCAGGTCGCCGCGTCTGAGTCGCCCCGCCCCCAGGCGGCCGTCGCTCCCCCTAGGCGGTGGCCCTTGCCGCTTCTGTGGCTGGCTGGGGGGCTGCTGGGGGCGCTGGGGCTGACGGCCGCTGCTTTTGCGGCCGTTCGCCGGGCGGCCCGCCGTCGCTCCTAGGCGCGTGTTTTTTGGCGGTTCCATTCGCGCTGCGGTTACGCGGGCTTAAGCAGCCACGGGGTCTGATCGAAAAATGCGAGGGAACCGCGGCTGGGGCTGGCTCGTATGCACGATTGGTGTCCTGTGCCCGCGTCCACGGCTCTGCTGCGGTCCAGCCGACACCGATGAAGGGGACTGCCGGTCTGTACCGGCACTGCAAACACGCCTAATCAGGAGTTGTGCATGAAGAAAGTACTTTGCCTATGTGCCCTGGGGTTGGCCACCGCGCTGCCGCCCTCTGGCTCGGCGCTGGCCGCCGACCACCGCGACGGTGACTTCGTCCTGGCTGACCCATCCACGGACATCAACGACGTCTATGCCTGGATGTCCTCGGATGGTTCCAAGGTGTATCTGGCGATGACGGTCTTTCCGGCCGCCAACGCCACCACGTCGAAGTTCTCGACCGCGGCGCTCTATGTGTTCCACACGGCCAGCCGGGCTACCTTCGGCACGGGCATGGCGACGACGGTCGATGTCACCTGTTCGTTCGACTACAACCAGCGCATCAGCTGCTGGGTCGGTAGCTCGGCGAACTTTGTCGGCGGCGATGCCAGCGTCACCACCGGCATCAGCAATGCCGCCAACACGATCAAGGTCTTTGCCGGTCCGCGCAAAGATCACTTCTTCTTCAACCTGGACGGCTTCAACCGCGCCCGCGGCCTGGTGCGGATGAACGCCGGCGGGTTGACCTTCAACGCTGACGGCTGCCCGACCGCCCCCGCCGGGACCCTGAACACTGTCGCGATGGCGCTGTCGCAGAACGCAGCGGGTGGTACGCCAGCGGTCGACTTCTTCCGCACCCTCAACACGCTCGCCATCGTGCTGGAGATCGACAAGACCCTTTTGAACAAGGGTGGCGGGTTTATCAGCGTTTGGGGCGGCACGCACCGCAAAGGCTAAAGGAGACACACCCTATGAAGAAACTTCTACTTTCTGCCTTTGCGCTGCTCATCGGCTCGGCTGTTGGCTGTGGCGCAACGGATAAGTGCGCCGCGGTCATGTGCGGCTCGGCCCAGATCTGTGACGGAGCCAGTGGCACCTGCGTCGCCAGCGACAAGTGCAAGGGCGTGACCTGCGGCGCCAGCGAGTTCTGTGATGGCGCGACCGGGATGTGCGCCACCAGCGATCGGTGCAAGAGCGTGACCTGCACGACCGGCCAGGTCTGTGACGGCGCCAACGGCATGTGCGTGACCAAAGACCAGTGTGCGGGCGTTAGCTGCATCAACGGCCAGATCTGCAACCCCGGCAATGGCATGTGCGAAAACCCGGCGGTGCCGACCCTGGGCATGCTGATCGATCGCATGGGCCGCGCGGCCGTCAACACCGCGCTGACCAACCCCTTCGATCTGTATAAGCCGGCGGGTTCGACTGGGCAGATCGAAGCCAGCGATGTGACCAAGAACCGCTACAACCGCGATGGCAACCCGCTCACCTGGGTCAACAACTGGGGCGCCACCCCGGCCGGATCGGCCAACTCGGCCGTCAACACGCACCTGGCGATCCTCGATGGCCTGGACGGCGGAACCTGTGGCAATCAGCTGGCCTTCAATAGCACCACCAAGTACGCCACGCTGACGGGCGTGCTGGCGGCTGACGTGCTTCAGCTTGATAGCACGCGCACCACCTGCAACGCTTACCTGGGCGTCGAGCTGAACGCCCTGGGCGTCGCCAACACCGACTGCGGTGGCCGCACGCTGTCGATGGACGTCGTCGATGTCACCTACTCGGCCGTGGCAGTCGGCGCGACCACGGGCGTCTCGGACGGCATCGCGCAGAGCACGGCGCCAGCGACCACGTTCCCGTTTTTGACTGCGCCGCAGTAAGCCCGGCTCTCTGAGCGATGGGCTTCTGGCCTGCTCGCTTGGGGATTGAGCGCTGCACCCCACCCCGCGATCGGTGGGTGGGGTGCAGCCCAGCCGGCCTATGGAACTGAGGACCGATCACCGAAAAGCACTTCAGGAGCTCATGCTTCCATGCGCACCGCCCCTGGCTATCGACTCCTTCTGCCTGTCGGTTTGCTGATTCTAGGCACCGGCTGTCCGAGCCGACCCCTGCCGCCCACGACGGGGACAGCCCAGGCCGAAGCCCGCTCGCCGACGTCAGTCGCCCCGGTCGCCCCGGCTGCGCAAGCGGTCCCGCCGCCGGCTGCCCCGCCGCCGCCCGCCGCCCCGGCCGCGCTGCCGCCGCACGCGCCGATGACGCAGAGGGAGCTGCCGACCACCGAAGGCCAGATCGCCCTCGACAACCTGGAAGGCAGCCTGCTGTCGATGCAGAAGTTTGCCCAGGTGAGGCCGACCGACGCTGTGATCCAGAATCGGATCGTGCAGCTCTTGTGTGCCCGCGCCCAGTTTCGCGGCACCTTGGCCGACTATCAGCGCGCGGCGGCGCAGGTCGAAAACGCGCTCCGCGTGGCGCCCAAGGCGGCGCACTCCTTTGTCGCCCGCGCCCGGGTGCGCGCGGTGTTTCACGACTTCGCGGGGGCCGAGCAGGACTTGGCCATGGCCGAAAAGCTGGAGCCCGAGCTTCGCGATAGCACTGCCGCCAGCCGCCTATCGCTGTCGGTGGCGCAGGGCCGGGACGAGACGGCGCTCGCCACCTATCGCACGCTGCGCCAGCACTCGCCCGACATCATGACCACCGGCGCGGAGGCCGCTCTATTGGCCGATCGGGGAGAGCTGGCTGCCGCCGACGAGCTGTTTATCGCTGCGCAGGGACACTTCCGCGATGTCTCGCCGTTTCCCGTCGCCTGGCTGTATTTCCAGCATGGCCTTATGTGGGAGCGCGCCGGTCGCCTGAGCCGCGCCGAAGAGCTGTACGCCGCTGCCGTCAGCCGCCTGCCAGGCTATGCCCCCGCCACCTCGCACTGGGCCGCGGTCCTGGCCGCACGCGGCGAAAAAGAGCAGGCGCGGACCCTGCTGCAAGCGCTGACCCAGTCGGCTGATGATCCGGAATACCAGGCGCAGCTTGCCGCGCTGCTGACCGACCTCGGGCAGCCGGCCGAGGCCAAGCCGCTTCTGGCTGCGGCCCACCGGCGCTACACCGAGCTCTTGGCCACCCATCGCCCGGCGTTTCGTGCGCATGCGGCTCGCTTTTATCTGGGCATCGGTGGCCAGCCGGCCCTGGCCCTGAAGCTGGCCGAGGAAAACCTGCGCTTGAACCGCTCGCTGGATGCGCAGCTCTTGGTGGTCGAAGCGGCGACCGCCGGTCACGCCCCCGCGCGGGCCTGTGCAGTGGCCGACACTGTGAGCCAGAGGCCCGGCCTGCCAGACCCGGCCCGCATCGTCCTATCGCGAGCCTACAGCGCCTGCCAAAAGCCGGACCGTGCCGCCGCTATCCTGGGGCCAGCCGCTGAGCGCGCCGCCGCGCCGCAAGGATCGGGACCGAGCCCGGCGCCCGCTCGCGGCTGATCGCAGCGCCCTCTGCGTCCCCCCGCTGCGGGGCTAGTTGATGTCCTAGTTGATGTAAAGACGGCCGGGGGCGCCGCTGAGGCCGGGCTTGGCGTGGCAGGAGGCGCAGTTGCCGCTCTGCTGCGGCGTGCTCATCTCTTGCGTGGTCTTGCCGGTGGCCTTGATGCGGGCGCGGATCGGGAAGGTGACCGTGCTCTCACTGTAGAAGTTGCCAACGGCGTTGGTGGTCAGGGTCAGCTGCACCGAGCCCGAGGCGTTCAGGATCTCGACAGTGGCTCCGGCTACGCCGCCCTTGTCACAGGCATCGCCAAAGCCAGCGAACACGGTGCCCGCGACGGTAAACGGATGCTCCGCAGCCTGGCCGCCGGTCTTGTGGCAGTTAATGCAGGCCCGGCCCGGCAGCATGCTGGCTCCGGTGGTCAGGGCGGTGGCCGACGCCACTTCGCAGCCAGCCACGGCATTCGCCCCGACCGGATCAACTCCACCGCCACAGCCAGCCAGCGGGCCAATCAGCGCGGCCAGCAAGAACGCAAAAGATAACGACGTACGCTTGTTCATCGCCACGGGAACTCTCCTCGCAAGAAAAGGGGCGTTAGGGGGATAAGAACCCCAGCATCTTACTTTCATCGTCCGGTGAATTGTGCATAACGTTCGCGCATGCACGAAATCGCGCTCCTTCCGTCCCCTACGTCGTCGAAACTAGGCCGCTTTGCCCTTGCGCTGCGGGCGCAAGTTTTTGGCCTGCTGCTGGTCTCTGGTCTGCTTGCCTGTCAGGGCAGCGAGCCGGGGCTGTCGAGCGAGAAACCGCTCGGCGAAGACGAGCCCAGCAATGCGCTCGTCGCGGCTCGCCCGTACGAAAAGCGCGTGCCGCAAAACTACGATGCGTCGCGCCGCACGCCGCTCGTCGTCCTCCTGCACGGCTTTGGCGCCAACGGCATCACGCAGAGCCTGTACTTTGGCCTCGGCGACATCCTCGATCGCGAGGGGTTCCTGTACGCCTATCCCGACGGCACCACCAACTCGGCGGGCAAGCAGTTCTGGAACGCCACCGAGCTGTGCTGCGACTTTGAGGGAACGGGCGTCGACGATGTCGCCTACATCGCGGCGGTGATTTCCGACATGAAGGCGCACTACAACGTCGATCCCGGGCGCGTGTATCTCATCGGGCACTCGAACGGCGGCTTCATGTCGCATCGCTTTGCCTGCGATCGCGCCGACCTGGTCGCGGCTGTGGTCAGCCTGGCCGGTGCCAACTGGAAGGACCTGGGTCGCTGCAAGCCCAGCCAGCCGGTCGCCGTCTTGCAAGTGCATGGCGATCAAGACGACGCCGTACCCTACGACGGAGCCACGCGCGGCAGCATGATGCTGCCCTCAGCAGCCGAGACAGTCGCCGGCTGGGCGCAGAAAAACGGCTGCCAGGCCACGCCCGACAAGTCGGCCAAGAACCTGGATCTGGAAGCCAACCTCGACGGCGATGAGACGACGGTGGCCAGCCATCCCGGCTGCCGGGCAGGCGGCGCGGCCGAGCTTTGGACGATCCGCGGCGGCGGTCACACACCGAGCTTCCTGCGTCCGCGCTGGGCCGAGTCGATCTGGGGCTTCCTCAAGGCACATCCCAAGCCGGCGCAATAGTGTCCATCAGACCCCGCAGGCCGCTATACTGCGCGCCCCGGAGGCGCATCTCTTATGCACATGCTTCGTAGCTACTTGGCCGGACACTGGATGGAAGGGAAGGCGGGCGGCGCTGGACCCGCCCGGCTGGAAAATCCCGCAACGGGAGAGGCGCTGGCCCAGGCCTCGACCGAGGGCGTGGACTTCGCCGCTGCTGTCGCCCATGCGCGCACCGTTGGAGGACCGGCGCTGTCGGCGCTGTCTTTTGCCGCGCGCGGCCGACTGCTGACCGCGGCGAGCAAGGCGCTTTACGAAAAGCGTGACGAGCTGATCGGCCTGGCCATCGACAACGGCGGCAACACGCGCGGCGATGCCAAGTTCGATATCGACGGCGCCATTGGCACCCTGGCGGCGTATGGCGAGCTGGGCGTTTCCCTCGGCGACACGACCTTCCTGCGCGATCGCGAGGGCGTGCAGCCGACCCGCTCGACCAAGCTGTGGGGCGAGCACCTGTGGTTGCCGCGGCGCGGTGTCGCGGTGCACATCAACGCGTTTAACTTCCCGGCTTGGGGCCTGGCTGAAAAAGCCGCGGTCGCATGGCTGGCCGGGCTGCCGGTGATCAGCAAGCCGGCGACCAGCACGGCGCTTCTAGCCCACCGCATCGTCGAGATCCTGATCGAAAAGGCCGTCCTGCCGGCCGGCGCGCTGAGCCTGCTTTGTGGATCCGCCGGCAGCCTGCTGGATCAGCTGACCGAGCAAGACGTCGTCGCGTTTACTGGCGGCAGCGACACCGCGCACCTTTTGCGGCGGCATCGCGCTGTGGTCGAAGGGGGTGTGCGCCTCAACGTCGAAGCCGACAGCCTAAATGCCGCCATCTTGGGACCCGATGGCGAGGCCGGCAGCGAGATCTATGACCTGTTCCTCAACGATGTCGTAAAAGACATCACGCAGAAGACCGGCCAGAAGTGCACGGCGGTGCGGCGCATCTTCCTGCCTGCCGAGCGCTACGCCGAGGTCCTCACCGATCTTGTCGACCGCCTATCCGGCTGCCGCCTGGGCAACCCGCGCGACGAAGCAACGACCATGGGGCCGGTCGCCACGGCGGCTCAGCTTCAGGCGGTGCGGGCCGGCATCCTGCGCTTGGCCGCAGTGCCCGACACCCAGATTGCCCTCGGCGGGGCCGAACCACCGGCCGGTCTCGAACGCGGCTACTTCGTCCATCCGACGCTGCTCGCCTGTCAGGCTCCGGCGGCGGCGGCGGCCAGCGTGCTACACAGCGTCGAAGTCTTCGGACCGGTCGCGACCGTCATGCCGTACAGAAGTGGTGACGAGCTGGCTGCCTTGGTAGCGCGCGGCGGCGGGGGCCTGGTCGCGTCGCTGTACAGCGATGATCGCGCCCTGGTGCCGCAGCTTGTGCACGCCATCGGTCCGTATCACGGTCGCATCTTCCTGGGCAGCGCTCGCTTGGCCGGTCAGTCACCCGGCCCCGGCACCGTGCTGCCACAGCTAAACCATGGCGGTCCTGGCCGCGCCGGCGACGGTCATGAGCTGGGCGGAGTCCGCGGCCTAGAGTTCTACATGCAGCGCTGCGCGGTCATGGGCTACAAGCCCACCGTCGAAGCCTTGCTGCCGCGTGGCCCGAGCGGCCCGGCGACGCCTGCCACCTAACCTGACCGGCCCCGCCGGAACGACCCCACCTTACGATTACGAGAGACCCTGATGTCCACCGACGAAAAAGCGGCTGCCAGCGCCGCCCCCGCTGCCCCCACTGGCCACTTCATCACCGACCGCATCGACGAAGACAATCAGAAGGGCACCTACGGGGGACGCGTCGTCACCCGCTTCCCGCCCGAGCCCAACGGCTATCTGCACATCGGCCACGCCAAGTCGATCTGCCTGAACTTCGGCCTCAAGGCGCGCTACGCCGGAAAGTGCAACCTGCGCTTCGACGACACCAATCCGGAAACGGAAGAGGTCGAGTATGTGCAGTCGATCGAAGGCGACGTACGCTGGCTGGGCTTTGA
>CALFYE010000250.1 GCA_937952145.1 uncultured Myxococcales bacterium | reverse complement strand
GACGACTGACGCAGCGGCCGGGGTCCGCAGTAGGTTTTGATAGGCGCTCTTAGGCTCAGCCCCAGCGCGAGGCCCAGTGTCCACCTCGGCAGCGTTCGCTCAGGCCGCGGCGCCGTACCACCGCCCTCTCCACGGTCCCGGAGCCCCCTTTGCTGCCAGATCTCCATTTGCTCCATCGTACTCTGGTCGCTGGTGCGGCGCTGGGTGCTGGGCGGCAGCGCTGGGGGTTACCGTCGAGGGCCTGGGCGAAGTCCCCTCTGTGAGGTCGTCATGGGAGCCCCCGCTCCCAGACGGCTGAGTCGCGAGACTTGTCGCCGGAGCGAGAGCCTGGCGGCTTGTCGCACGCCCTAGATGCAGCGGCCCGTGCCGTTGCACTGGCTGGGGGCCGCACACGTTGTGCCGGTGCTGCCATAGGGAGCGAAGTTGGCAGGACAGCTGGTGCGCTTGCCATCGCAGAGGTCGGCCGGATCACAGGTGGCATTGGCTCCGGCCGGCTTGCACATCGTTCCCGCTGGCTTGAGCAGGTTGGGCGGACACTGGTTCGTCGATCCGTCGCAGGCTGCGGCCACCATACAGGCCCCGCTGGCTGTCCGGCAGACCTGGCCGGCCTTGATCGGTGCGCAGGTGCCGCTGGCCCCCCCAGTGTCGCTGCCGCGGCAGGACAGGCAGTCGGTGGTGTTGCCGCAGCCGCAGGTCGTCTGGCAGCAGACGCCGTCGATGCAGTGCTGGCTGCTGCACTGGCTGTCGCTGGTGCAGGCCGTGCCGAGAGCCGCCAGGTTGTCTTTGTCCCAGGCACCAATCGAGCAAGCAGTCGGTCGCGCCGCGCGCCGCTGATCCACGCCGCCTATCGCGGTGAGGGTGCAGGTGGCGGCATCGCCGGCGGCCAGGGCTGGGCTGCCGGTGGCCAGCGACTGAGTGAAGCTGGGGCCGCCGTGATCGGCCAGCGGATCGAGCTTGGGATCCATCGCCATCGCCATCACCATGCCGCCGCCGCCGCCCCCGGTGCCGGAGCTGCCTCCGCCCGTGCCGCCTTGTGCCATGTTGGCCGTCACGGTCACGCCGATGAGGTTCAGGTTGCCTTGGGCGAAGACGGCTCCGCCGGCTCCCATCCCGCCGCCGCCCGCCCCGTCAAAGTTCGAGCCGCCGCGGGCCAAGCCGCCGCGCAGCGTCAGGTTCTTCAGGGTTAGCTGTCCCGTCGGCAGCAATGTGGTCGGCGTGGGCGCGCCAGCGACATAGAACAGGCGCATGGCCGGTGTCTCTGCCAAGCTGGCCCGCTGGATCGTCGACCCGCTGGCCCCGCCATCAATCGTTAGATCGCTGGTGATTGGTGGCAGCGCGTTTGGTCCGTACCACCAGTTGTCGACCTGCATCAGATCGTAGGTACAGCCGCACTTGAGCAGGATGGTGTTGCTGCCTCCTGCGGTGTTGGCAGCCCGAATGGCGTTGACCAGCGTGCTTGCCTGACAGTCGTTGAGCGCGGTCGTCAGGCCCTGGCGGCGATCGGCGGTTGGCTCATTCGACGACGGCGCCGGGCGATCTGGACCGTAGCCACAGTAGAGCCCTACCGAGGCCCCCAGGCTGAGGGCCCAGCCCAGGCGTCGTGGTTTGCGGGGTAGGGAGTGCGAGCGGGAGAGCTATGGTGAGCGCTTCATGGGTTAATCCAAGATGGGAGGCGAATCGTATTCAGCCCCCTCTCGTCCGACAAGCGTCCCATCGCGTCCCTGAAGTTCACTAGGTAAACGCTTGCTACGGCATCGCCTCGGCGACTCCTCGCCTCTCCTGCTTTTCCCGCTTCCCTCTGGAGTGTGGATTGCCGCCGCCGCCGCGCGAAAGCCAGGGCGGCCAGCCCGCCGAGCACCACGCCCAGAATTCTTTCCTCGTTAATCGTTAGGATTTTTCCGGCCAGCAGGCTCGTCTGATTGCGATAGATATTGCCAGGGATAACCGGGTTATATTCATGTCTAGACATGGAGAAGTATTATGGGAAGAATGATGCTTTCAATACGGGCATAGACATAAGAAAGAGGAAGGGCGATCACGAACACCGCCGCCATCTGGATGCAGCACAGCTTGAGTGGAGCATCGGTTCACCGTCGGCTCGCCAGCCAGAACAGAAACGTCGCGGTGAGCGCGCGCAGCCCTGCCGTTCGCTGATTCGCAGAAGAATCGCAACGAGACTTGGAAAAATATTACGCGATTAAAATCGACAAACGGTCGTGACTCAAAATGACATAAGGCCCGAAAGGCTAGCGCGGTCCGAGGATGCTAAATAAGAAAATAAAACACGGAACGGAACCGTCGTTGGGGCGGGCACGGGGACTCCGGAGGGGGCTTGGGGAATGGTGGCAGAGCGCACTTGACTGCCTCCCGTGAAGGAGTGTCGCGGGAGAGGGCGAGCGACTAGGAGCTTGTTGCAGTAATCAAACAATCCTCAAAAATAAATAAAATATTTATATTTTTTAATACATTTTAGTATGTTGATTTGTAGTTACCATGACAATTAGCAGCCTGCTGAAGCCTTACTGAGCCAATACTTCAACAAACACCTAGCGCGAAAGCAGGAGCGGGCTGCGCAAGAGGACTTCGATCTGGCCCGGACTGAGGCTGCGTCCTCCCTCCATGAGGTTCTTGCCGTCGGGCTCGGTGTCATCGAGGCCGTCGTCGAGCACGGCGCCAGCCGGGGTGGCGGTGCGCACGTGGCGGAGTCCTAGGAAGTGCGCGACTTCGTGTGCGAGCGTGCGGCCCAGTGTGGCGGGCTCGCTGTGGCGCAAGATGACGCCAAAAAAAGGACTGTCCGGGAACGGCGGACCGGGAAGTCCCAGGCTGATGCCATCGCGTCCCCTGGGCAGGGAGTCCACCACAAAGACATGCAGGCCCGGTCCCGGGACCTGGGCCTGTCCCAGCCGGGCCAGCGCGGCGAGGGCTCCCCCCGGCGCTTCCCAGGGCTCGGGCAGCGACGACAGGGTGCTAAATCCGGTGCCCCGTAGCTGCTGTACCGATTCGAGGCGGAGCGAGATTCCCGCGGCAGCAAAGATCGCGCCGGCCTGCTGCAGCACAGCCGGCGGATCGGCGAGCTCCCATCGCTCCCTTTCGCTTACAAAAACGAGGTTTAGGGGCAGGATACGGGCGCCGTCGTCCGGTGGGGTGATGACGTCGATGACGGGCAGACGGCCAGGGCGGCTGGCGGCAATTCGGAAGGTCAGCAGGCCTTCCGGTCGGGGCTGATGGGAGGCATGGGGAAATAGGAATGTGAAGGTCCCAAGTCGTGCGAACTGCCGAAGGGAACCCGGTGGCTGGCCAGTTCCGGTGGTGAAATAGGAATCTGCCAGACCGTCGGCCAGCACGCCCAGCGGCAGATCCTGGAATTCTCGGCCACCGATCTGAAACGAGGCCAGCCCATACAAGACCTCGGAATCACCACGCACCACCAGCATGACCGAGCGCGAGTGGGGCGGAATCTGGACGGACAGCGGCAGGCTTATGCGCGGGTCGGCGGGCCAGGGCGCGCAGGAGAGCTGCGCTCGCCGGGGAGGCGGCGCACAGCCGGCGAGCAGCAGGGCCGCGAGCCCCAGTCCGAGCAGGGAGCGGCAGCATCCACCCATCACAATCAATCGACGGCGCGCTACTTGACGGACTTCACCGGAACGAAGGTGTAGCCGCCCTGCAGGGCACCGGCCTTGACCTTGACGCCGGCGGCCCAGCCGAGGAAGAAGCCGGGAGTTCCGGCGGCGGCTCCGCGCATGCCTTCGCTGACGCTCCACTGCACGCCGAGGGTTCCGCCGACGGCGGCGTAGGCGGCCTCGACCCCGAAGCCGACCGAGCCGCCTTCGGCATCGTTGACGCCGCCGGGCTGCCAGTAGAACGTGACGTCGGCCGAGGCGCCATAGGCCAGGCCAAGGACGCCACCGAGGGAGATGGCCAGGCCAGCGCCGTAGCGCTGATCGGCTTCCTTGTAGCAGTTGGCGACGAGTCCGACCGAGCCTTCGCCGCCTGCGACATAGGCCCCGCCGCCGGTGACAGCCAGGCCCCAGGACGACTTGCCGGCCCCGCCGGAGCTTGCCGGCACGATCGAGTTGGGCTTCCAGTCGAGGAGTCCGAGGCGCTCGCCGACGAGCAGAAGATCGGCGCGGGCCTGGTCATCGAGGCGCTTTTCAGCGGCTGCCTTGGTCAGTCGATCGACGGCGGCGACGGCGGCATCGTCCTGAGCGAGGGCGTTGAGGTTGGTGCGAAGCTTGGCGAGAAAGCCGCCGTACTTTTTGATCCAGGCATCGGCCGCGGCCCGCAGCGCAGCTTGTTTCGCGGCGTCGATGCCGGCTTGCACCGTCGAGACGGTCTGGCGATAGGCCGACTCGCCCTCCTTGATCGTGGTGGCGTAGCTGCGCTTGGCGGTCTCGGTCAGCGCACGGGCCTCGTCGGTGCTGAGCTCGGTGACTTCGTCGGCCACCTGGTTGGCGGTCGAGGTCGCGGTCCCAACGACGACATGGGTGGCTTTTTCAGCCTGATTGCTGACCGTGTTCGCCGCCTTGCTGGCTCCTTTTTTGATCTTCTTAAAGAGGTTGGCTTCGCTGGGGGAGGCGATCAAAGACAGCAGGGCAACCGAGGCTATGACCGGGGAGGAGGTCAGGCGAAAAAGCCAGTTTCTGTGGTTCATCGCGAGGTCCTTTGAAGCGGCATGAGGAAGCAGGGGATCAGCACTCGCCGACACCACCGCTGCTTTTTCATTTTTCGTCTTCCATCTAGGGTATCGACTTCGCGTGTCCGCGGGATGATCGAAAGCGCCATTCCTATTGACCGTGCGCGCCAGCCATCGATAGCCTTTGCTATGGGCAGCGTCCGTGCCAGCAAGGTCGTCTTGGCCGTCGTCGGCTTTGCCGCCAGAGCCGGTGTTCCGCCGCCGCTTTTGCTGTCGGCCGCTCGGCTGGATGCGACGCTGCTCAGCCAGCCTGACACGGCCATGCCGCACGCGCAGGAGCTTCGACTGTGGCGCGAGGCGGCGCGCCTGACGGACGATCCCGACTTCGGACTGCACCTGGCCGAGTGGGTGGTCGGCTGCACAGAGGAGCTCTTCGATGTGCTGGCCTTCGCGCTGCGTAGCTGCGCCACGCTGGGCGAACACTTCCGACTGGCGGAGCGCTACCTGCGCCTGGTCCATCAGGGCATCTATCTGCGCATCGAGGAGGAGCGGGATGTGGTGCGCCTAGTGCACGGACATCACGAGGAGCCGATTCTGCTGCCACGTCACCCCGTCGAAGGGATGCTGGCGCTGCTGATCTTGCAAGCGCGGCGCTGCAGCGGTGAGGCGCTGGCTCCGCGCCAGGTCTGCTTCACCCACCCGCGACCGACGCAGAGCAGCATGGCCGAGCGCCTCTTTGCTGCCCCGGTGCACTACGGCTGCCCGCGCAATGAGCTTGTGCTGGAGCGAGCGCTGCTCGACCGACCGCAGCTCAAGGCGGAGCCGCGACTCTTGGCGCTTCTGGACCGACAGCTGGCCGGGCTTCTGTCCGAGCTTCCCGAGGATCGCAGCTTCGTGGCGGCGGTGCGCCGCTGCATGATGGACGAGCTGCCTGAGCGGGAGCCGGCGATGGCCCCCATCGCGCACAAGCTGCACATGAGTCCGCGCAGCCTGCAGCGACGGCTACAAAGCGAGGGCGAGAGCTTTGCGAGCGTTCTTGCGACGCTGCGTCACGACCTGGCCCGGCGCTACCTGTCCGATCCGCGGCTGGCCATCGGCGAGGTTGGCTTTCTGCTCGGCTTCCTCGATGTCGCTTCATTCCAGCGGGCTTTCAAGCGCTGGACGGGCACGACGCCGGCGCAGTTCCGTCGCGGGGCCCACGAGCGCAGCGGCCCAGCACACTGAGCCCGCGGCAAGGTCGCTCCGTCGGGGGCGGCTGCGATAGGTGGGGCAGGGACGTTGCAAGCCCGCGAGCTTGGCGCCTGGGGTCCCGTTTTTTGGCGTCTACGGACATGGCTGGCGGCCCAAGGTCTTGCAGAATGCGGGGGCCACGCGCACGACTCACTGAGGAACCGCCATGCCCGACGCACCTACCGTCCACTCGTCTCGATCGCTTGAACGTCCCGCGTACGGAGCGCTGTGGGCGTTCCTGCTTGCGCCAGTGATGGCCCAGGGGCTGTGGCGACCGCTGGTGCACTTCTTGGGGGCAGGCGGAGGGGCGAGCGCGATCGCGATCACAATCGCAGCGCTCGTGGTCTGCGGCTCGGTCGTCATCGCTCGCGAGGCTCGTCCGCGTCCGCTGTCGCTAGTGCCAGGAGCCCTCGGCGGGCTGGTCGCCATCGTGGCCACGCTGGCGGCTGGCCTGGGGCTTTCGGGCTTGCTGACGCTGCTGGCTGTCGCGGCCAGCCTATCGCTTCTGTTGGGACGGCTGTCGCCGCAGCTACCCGGGGCGCTGGATGGCTTGGCTCGACGGCACAAGATGCTGTTTGCGCTGTATGCCGTGGGGGCGCTGCTTTCGATCGTCAAGACGGCTCAGCTGAGCGTGTTTATGGGCGACGCGAGTCGGACTGATCTGCAGGTGCTGCCTGGTGAGAAGTTCCTCGAAACGCATAGCTGTCTATCGGCCTATGTGCAGGCCGACAGGCTGGCCCGCGAGCGGGTCGAAAACCTATATGACTCCGCGGGGTGGTTGGGCTCGCATGGCCAGCCGCCACGACCGACTGGCGCCGAAGATCCCTATCGGCCTTTTGTGCTCGACTACTACGCCTATCCCCCGCCGTTCCTGCTTTCCATGGCGCCGCTTGCGATCTTCGCGGGAGACTTCGCGGCGCAGCGGGCCCTGTGGTTTGGCCTAAACGGCCTGCTGCTGGCGGTGGGGCTTTGGCTGGTGGCGCGCTGGCTCGACGGACCGGGGGTGCACCGAGTGCTGCTCTTGGCGCCGATCTTTTTCGCCAGCCTGCCGATCTTGGCGGTGCTGCAGGTCGGCAACTTTCAGACGGCGGTGGTGGTTCTTGCGGTGCTGGCCATGGTGGCGTTTCAGCGCCAGCAGAACGCGGTCGGCGGCGCGCTCTTGGCTTTCGTCGTCCTGTCGAAGCTGTCGCCGGCGCTCTTGGGGCTGGTGCTGCTGGCACAGCGTCGCTATCGCGCGGTGGCGTGGACCGCGGGCTTCGGGGTGTTCTTCGTCGCGCTATCGGTACTGTCGATTGGCGTGAATCCCCTGAAGTACTTCCTGACTTACACGCTGCCGCGACTTAGCTCGGGGGCGACGTTTTCGTTTATGGACGACGATACGTTCAGCATCCTCACCAACATGGCGCCGTTTGGGCTGCCGTTTAAGCTGCAGCTTTTGGGGGTGTCTATCGGCGATCCCTGGCGGCTGGGGCGGCTCATCGGGCGGGTCTACTCCGGGATCTTGGTGCTGCTGACGCTGGTCGCCGTGCGTCGGGTCGGGGACCGTCGCTCGAAGGCCATCGTCTGGATGTCGCTCTTGGTGCTGGGCGCGCTGCAGAGTCCCTTTGCGCCGGGCTACGTTCAGGTCGGGCTGCTCTGGGCCACCACGCTCTTGGCGGTGGAGGTGCGGAGCCTGCGGGCCGCGCTTGGGCTGGTGCTGCTTTGGATCTTGAGCAACGTGCTTCCGCCCGCGAGCAGCCCGCGTCTCATGGCGTTCGACTGCCTGCTGCAGTCGCTGCTCAGCGTGGCAGTGCCGGTGGGCTTGATCCTGCGCTCGGTTCGCCGGGGGAACGCGACGACGGCTTAGAAGGTGTTTACATATTAATCTGCGAAGGCCCTCAACGCGACCTTGCTGCACGGCTGGGGCCCCCGCGGACGCGGCCTCCTTTTTCCGCCGGGGCGTCGAAAAAAGGAGATCCGCTGCGGCCCCATCCTCTGGAGCTCGACGGGGAATTAATTTGTAAACACCTTCTAAGACCCCAAAAGACTAGTGCCGCGGCTGGGCACGCGGGACCTTGCTGCAAGCAGAGAGGACATTTTCATATCTAGCGGTCTGCACATTGAAGTACCGGTACTGGACGTCGATGGCCGCAGAAGAAGCCGGAAGCAGGATCGCAAAGAAGACATGGCTCCCGGAAAGTCGAGGTTTGCCATCGTCGTAGCCGGCCCCGCAGGTGATGCGAAATCGCAGGGACGGTTGTTCTCCCGCGTGGGCTGCCTGCTCCAGGCGGATCGCATCCATGCTGCCCACCTGCAGCAGTAGAAGCACGAGGCGCTCGCGGGTCCAATCGACTCCTGAGGGACAGCCAAGCTGCTTGGTGAAGTCCGCTTCTGATGAGATCTCGATGGGTCTGTTGGGCGGAAGCCGTCCCAGGACGGAGCGCTTGTTCACATAGAGGGCGCCCGGCGCTGGTAGGCACGGGGCCCGGAGAGACCGCCAGGGCAGCGGGGTGGGAGCAGGGGCGGACCCGGCTACCGGCTCATTGCCACGCACCTGGCCCCACGGGGCTAGGCTGATGCCGACCATAAGACTAAGAAGGAAGAGTCGTCGCCGATACATGGCTGAGCCTCTGAGCGAAGAGAGCGAACTCGATGTGCCATCATAGTGCCGTTCTGGCCAGACCCGCCCACTGGATGCACCTTTCGCGGCGCGTGAAGCGAGTGCCTGCGGCCCAACCTAGGCCGCATCCCCGTCATGTCTGTCCTTGGGCTTCTGCACAGCGCCGACCTAACGGGAAAAGCGCAGTCCGCCGGTCGCCTGGAGGGTTTGCACCGGATAGGGTGAGCCTGACAGCGAAGCGCGATAGCAGGCGCTGTCTGTCCAGCTGCGGAAATCGGCATAAATATCGAGGGTTGGAACTTGTGGGACAACGCGAGTGCTGGTGGCCGCCAGACTTGCTGCGCGGAATCCCTGGGGCGTACTGGCTGCCGAGGAGTTCGCTGTCTGGATAGGCGCTGGCTGGCGAGGGGTTTGGCGGACTGGCCAACCGCCCCAATCGGCCGGAGGCACCGTGATATTCTGAATTCCAGGGGAGGATCGTGCCCATGCCGTCGACGGTCTGGTATCGAGGCCAAGCGATTCCGCGCATGGATGGCGAGAGCGTCCTCGACGCGCTCATCCGCAGCGGAGCGGATGTTTCCTTTTCCTGCAAAAAAGGAAGCTGCCAGGTTTGCATGCTGCGAGCTAGCCAAGGGCAGCCCAGTCCGGAATCGCAAGCGGGACTGCGCGACTCTCTCCGCGAGCGCAACCACTTCCTGCCCTGTCAGCTGCGCACCGCGGGAGACCTCTGGGTCGAGCGACCGCAGGCCGAGGATCTGGGCGTGCCGGTCATGGTGGCGGCCAAAGATCGACTGGCCCCCGACGTGGTGCGGCTGCGGCTGGATGCGGGGCCGAACTTTCGTTGGCTGCCGGGGCAGTTTGTGAACCTGCGGCGCCAGGATGGCCTGGTGCGCAGCTACTCGCTGGCCAGCTCGCCAGAGCGCGACTACTTCCTTGATCTGCACATCCGCCGTTACGCCGACGGACAGATGAGCCGCTGGCTGTGTGACGAGGTCGAGGTCGGCGCGGAGCTAGAAGTCCAGGGGCCGCATGGTCGCTGTCACTATCGTGCGCAGGAACCCAGCCGCAGCCTCCTGCTCATCGGTGGTGGCACCGGCCTGGGTCCGCTTGTCGGCATCGTGCGCGAGGCGCTGGCCCAGGGGCATCGCGGCGAGATCTTCCTCTATCACGGGGCGAGGCAGCGCGCTGGCCTGTATCTCGACGACGAGCTGGCAGACCTCGCCGCGCAGCATGCCAACCTGCACTACTGCGGCTGCGTGAGTGACGAGGATGATCCTGGCCATCCGCGCGGGCTGGTTCCCGACATCGCGCTGCCCAGGCATCCGGGCCTATCCGGCTTTCGGGTCTTCTTGGCGGGTTCGCCCGAGATGGTGCATGCCACTCGCTTTCGCGTCGTGCAGCAGGGAGCGGCGCGCGCCTTCATTCACGCCGACCCGTTTGAAACGCAGCATCCGCACATGCCGGACGATGCCGCTACCGTAGCCGCCATCGCCCCCGAGCCCGAGCTATGGACGGCGCTGCGTCACGGGGATGGACTGACCGAGATCCTCAGCGACTTTTACAACCGCGTCTTCGCCGACCCCCGCTTGTTTCCTTTCTTTCACAACGTGACCAAGCAGCGCGTGATTGAGAAGCAGTACGAGTTCCTGCACCAGCTATTTACCGGCAACGATATCTACTTCGGACTGCGACCCTTCAATGCCCATCACTGGATGGTGATATCCGATGAGCTCTTCGACTACCGCGAGGAGCTGATGGAAGACTTCATGCGGCGATATGGGCTGGCCGAGCCCCTGATCTGGCGCTGGAATGCCATCCACGAGCGCTTTCGGCGCGACATCGTAAAAGCCAGCCCGCGCGGCATTGTCGAACAGGGAGTCGAGCGCTACCTCGAGCGCTTCGAGACCATGCTGCTGACCGTCGGATCGCTCTGTGATGGCTGCGGTCAGGTCATCGCCGAAGGCACCACCATCCGCTATCACGTCCGCACCGGACAGATCTACTGCCCGGCGTGCCAGGCGGCTCCCCCCAGCGGAGCTCACTGAGTCTGGGGGGGGCAGTGGATGCGGTACAGGCGGACGGTCTCGTCGCGTTCTTTGTCGAGGACGGGCTCGCCCGGGCGGCGGGGCGGGGGGCCTAGCTGCTGCACCAGGGTGAGGGCGCCGTGGGCTTTTAGGCCGCGAACGGCGGGCTGCACGGTGTCGTCCTGGGCCTCGATCAGCCAGTCGGCCTGGCACCAGTCGGCCAAGCGGTCGGTCGGGGACACCCCACGCACGGCCAGGGTCTGGGGCAGGTAGCCCATCATCGGCGCGGCGGTCAGGAAGAAGCCGGCGGGAAAGCCGGCCAGCACCTGCCGGGGACGCTCGGCGGCCAGGGCGGCCGCGGCTTGCTGATGGAGGTGCAGCAGGCGGCGGTAGGCCAGGCTGCTCTCCAGGTGGGCGATGTCTTTTATCGTCAAGCGGCCGGTCTGGGCGAATAAGTGAATCGCGCTGACCAAGACAAAGATGCGCTTTTGCCAAATCGCTGGAATGCAGCCCAGGCCAATTGCTGCCAGGGGGACTGAAAACACCAAAGACGGCAACATATAGCGCGGTAGATACGATGGGAAAAGCCACGGTAACAGCAGGAACGCCAGGCCCGTACATAGCACCACACGTCGTTCGCGGCCTTCAGGTTTTTGCCAAAAGTGATAGAGCGCAATCAGCATCAAGATCGATGCCGCGAAGCGCCCCGCATCGAGCCAGTTGTGGTAGTGCGCGGCTGGTGATACCAGCGACAGGGCGTGGACGTGATCGCTCTCCATCCAGTTGCCCTTGATGATGCGTCGGATCAGGAGCCACAGCGACAGGGCAAGGGGCGGCGTCAGCGCCGGCCAGGCGGAGAGCGCGACTCCCAGCAGGCTGCGGACTGAAGACCGGGCGACGCGTCGGGGATCGGGGGTGGTCGCTGCCTGCCACCACAGCAGGATGGCGGCCGGCACCGCCAGGAAGTAGCCGGTCTCTTTGGTCCATACCGCAAGGGCGGCAAACAGACAGAAGAGGATCCGTTGATTCACTAACAATGACCACCACGCCATCGCCAATAAGGCCGTCAGCGGCAGATCAGTCTGGACCAGGCCAATTTGCGCGATAAAAATCGGAGTGGTTAAGCACAGAAAGGCAGCCAGCCAAGCCTGCCAGACCCGCCCGCCCAGCGCTAAAGTAATCTGCGATAGCGCGGCGGGCAGCATACAGCAAAACATGAGATGAAAGGTATGAACAATAAAAGGAGAATCCCCAATAAAGCGGAGGACTAGGCTGAGAAACCCGGTATAGAACACCGGGCGCAGCAGGTACTGGTGCAGGTGGGCGCGGATGGCCTCGACGTTGGCGCCGTGGAGGAGGTGCAGGCGAGCTTCGTAGACGTAGCAGCCGCCGGCATCCCAGTAGTGGGCATCGTGCAGCACCGGCCACAGCGCGATGAGCAGGGCCGCAAGCGACAGCAGATAGACGCTTAAGAAGCGCAGGGGGGCAGGCTGTCGCAGCCAGCGCTCAGCGAGGCCCAGCTTGGCCGTCGGGCCGGCAGTCGCCCCGGCGGTCGGCCCAAGAGTTGAAGATCCGTCGAAGGGGAGGGGATTCGGCATGGGAGGGGGGCACCGTCCGGGGCTGGAGTCGAGCCGGCCTTGACATGACACAGGACAACGCGGCGCAACATATCACGCGGCCTGGGGGGCGGAAGCGGAGCCAAGCCCCCCCAAAAACCAAACGCCGACCCAAACGCCGACCCAAACGCCGGCCCCAATCTGCCGGCCCCACGCAAAAAAGTCGGGCAAAAAAGTAAGAATGATCGCGAACTTCGGCAAAGACTCTACCCGGCGACCTTTGATATACTCTGGGACAATGAGTTCTCCGCTGCTCCCCGAGCAGATAGCCCCCTATGAGGTCTTTGCCGACTGTCCGCTGATCAGTGGCACGCCGCTGGTGGCGCATCTGCTTGGCCGCCGCTTCGAGCAGCGACTAAACGAGCGCAGCAGCGAACCGTTCGACTCAGACTTCCAGAAAGCTCTGCTCAAGACCCTCTCGCACCTGTGCGCCGCGCTGGGCTGCACCTTTGGCTACGCCGACCGCACGGACCTCCTGCTCTATGCCGTTTCGAATGGCAGCGACGCCCGCCGCCTGCTGACCCGCCTGGCCTCGGAAGGATCGGCCAAGCTGTCGCTTTTGATGGGCGATGTCTACACCTTCGACGTGCGGCTGTTTGAGTGCCCCTCGCCGGACATCGCGCGCGATTACTTCACCTGGAAGCGCGAGCGCGCCGGCACTGCCGCGCTTGAGCGCTACGTCACGCACAAGCTGGTCTCAAGCGGCAGCGATCCCAAGGATGTCCCCGCGGTCATCGAGGGTCTGGACGCCGACCAGCGCGTCGCCCTACTCCGTCGGCATGGCCTGGACTATCCCGCCCTGCCGTCCTGGCAGCGCAACGGCTCGGCGGTCTACACCGCTCAGGACGAGGCCCGCGGTCCGCACTTGGTCATCGATCTGCGCCTGCCCGAGGTTGGCCAGTACAGCGCCTACCTCAACCGCCACATCGTCTGAAGCCCGCCCCCACGCCCCCCTCGCGCGGGCACTCCCCTTACCCTCGAAGCAGCGTGAGCTCGATCTGGCTGTCATCGAGATCGACGGTGCTCTGCCCGTGCGGCTGCGGTAGGGCCTGCGCCGCAAGCTGCGACAGCGTCTCGCCCTCGACGAAGGCGCGGTGCTGACTGAGGGCAGCCGCGACGATGGCATCGCGGGTGACGTAGCCGATGCGGACCTGCTCGCTGACCTTGCAGCCGGCTTTCTTCCGCAGCTCGCCGATGGCGCGTACCAGCTCGCGGGCGATGCCGCGATCGCGTAGCTCGGGCGTGATCTCGGTGGTGATGGCGACGACGACGCCTTCGCCGGTGCGCGCCGCGAGGCCGGCCTGGGCCTGCGCCGACAGCAGCACTTCGTCGGGGGCTAGCGTGAAGGTTCCCTCCGGTGTCGTAAGCTCGATGTCGCGCTCGGCGAGGACGGCTTCGGCGACCCGGGCCGCTTCGGCCCCGCTCATCGAAAGCAGCGCATCCTGCACGGGCTTGACGCGCTTACCGTACTTCTTACCCAGCTTGGGCAGGTTCGGTCGCAGCGTGTAGCTGACTAGCTGCTCTTCGCCGCCGACGATCTGCACTCGCTCGACGTTGAGCTCGTCGCGGATCACCGCTTCGTGACGCAGTACGGCCTTCTGCACCGCGGCGTTCGGCACCTGCACCAGCACCGCCTGCAGCGGCTGCCGGACTTTGATGTTTTGATCCATGCGCGCCGCGCGGCCCAGCGACACCACGCGCAGGATGACGCTCATGTCCTGACAGATCGACTCCGTCGCGGCGATGAACGCCGGATCGGGCTTCTGCGGCCAGACCGACAGGTGCACGCTCACCGCCGCCCCGGGATTCACGCGACGCTCCAGGTTCTGCCACAGCTCCTCAGCGACAAACGGCGTAAACGGCGCCATCAGCTGCGCCACCGTCACCAGGCAGCGTCGCAGCGTCTGATACGCGGCCCGCTTGTCGCGCTCGATCTCGCCGCCGATCTCGCCGCCCGGCTGATCAAGGCTGGACCAGAAGCGCTCGCGCGAGCGACGGATGTACCAGTTCGACAGGGTGTCGACGAAGTCGCTGATGCCGCGCGCCGCGCCGGTCAGGTCATAGCTCTCCAGGCGCTGCGTGGTGTCGATGACCAGGCGGCCCAGCACGCCGCAGATCCAGGCATCAAGCGGCGGTAGCTCGCCATCGGCGATGACCTCGCTCCCCAGGCGGTGCCACTCCGTCTCGGCATAGGTCGTAAAGAAGCTGTAGCAGTTCCACAGCGTCAGCAGAAACTGGCGCAAAGACTTCTGCACCAGCGCCTGCGAGAAGCGGCGCGGCTGGCCGGGCGGCGACGCGGTGTACATGTAGTAGCGCAGCGCATCCGCCCCTTCGGCGTTGAGCACCGTCCAGGGATCGACGATGTTGCCCAGGCGCTTGGACATCTTGCGCCCCTGCTCGTCGAGGATGTGGCCGAGCACGATGCAGTTCTGAAACGCTGGGCTCCCGCGCAAGAGCACGCCGAGCGCATGCAGCGTGTAGAACCAGCCGCGCGTCTGATCGACGGCCTCGCAGATGTAAGCCGCGGGGAATAGCTGATCGAAGTCGGCTTCGTGCGCAAAGGGATAGTGATGCTGCGCGAACGGCATCGCCCCCGAGTCGAACCAGCAGTCGATGACATCGCGGACCCGCCGCATGGTGCCGCCTTCGGCCTCGGCTCCGAAGCTGCGCGAGGACGGCCAGGTCAGGCCATCGACATACGGCCGGTGCAGATCGAAGTCGGGATCTTGGCGCAGATCACGACCGACCAAGCGCGAGAGCTCGTCGATGCTGCCGACGCAGGCGACACGCCCGGTCTTGTCGCAGATCCAAAGCGGCAGCGGCGTACCCCAGTAGCGCTCGCGCGAGATCGCCCAGTCGACGTTGTTGCGCAGCCAGTCGCCGAAGCGGCCTTCTTTGATGTGCTCGGGATACCAGTTGATGCGACCGTTCTGTTCCAAAAGCTGCTCGCGCACTGCCGTCGTGCGGATGTACCAGCTGTCTTTGGCCAGATAGATAAGCGGTGTGTCGCAGCGCCAGCAGAAGGGATAGCTGTGACGCACGCGACCCGACGAAAGCAGCAGGCCGCGGTCTTTCAGATCGCGGGTGATCAGCGGGTCGGCTTCCTTGAAGAACTTGCCGGCAAACTGCGGGAAGGCCGGCAGCACCAGGCCATCAAGTCCAATCGAAAACAACACCGGCAGGCCGTGGCGACGTCCGACATCCAAGTCGCCGTAGGCCGGTGCGATGTGGACGATGCCGGATCCTTCGCCCAGCTCGACGGTGTCGTCGCAGATCAGGCGATAGGCGGCGGAGAGATCGATCGCCGCGCCGCCCTGGCCGCAGCCGGGATAGAGCGGCTCGTAGCGCAGCCCGGCGAGTGCTTCGCCGCCGCAGGTTCCGAGGATCTCGACCTGAGTCTTCTTGTCGCCAAGCACGGCCTGCGCTTGGCTGGCGAGCAGGATGATCCGCGCACCTGGGGTCTTGGGATCGACGCACAGCGCGTACTCGCCCTTTTTCGACAGCGCAGCGGCGGCGTTGGCCGGCAGGGTCCAGGGCGTCGTCGTCCAGATCAGGACCGAGGTCGGCGTATCGCTGGTCGCATCGCCAAACGGCAGCGCCTGTCCTGGGGCGAGCCGCAGCCGCACGAACACCGACGGATCATCGACATCGTCCTTCATGCCCTGACCGGCTTCGGCCTCGGCCAACGACGTCCCGCAGCGCGGGCAGTGCTTGGTCACTTTGTAGTCTTTGACGAGGAGGCTGCGGTCCCAAAGCTGTCGCAACAGCGCCCAGCACGACTCGATGTAGTCGTTGTCGAGCGTGCGGTAGGGCTTGTCGGTGTCGACCCAGAAGCCGATGCGCGCGGTCAGCTGATCCCAGTCCTTGATGTACTGAAAGACGCTCTCGCGGCAGCGGCGGTTGAACTCGGCGATGCCCAGCTCTTCGATCTGCTTTTTGCCGGTCAGGCCCAGGCGCTTTTCGACCTCGACCTCGACGGGCAGGCCGTGGCAGTCCCAGCCGGCTTTGCGCGGCACGTAATAGCCGCGCATGGTCTTAAAGCGCGGGATGACGTCTTTGAAGGCGCGGGCCAGCACGTGATGGATGCCGGGCTTGCCGTTCGCCGTCGGCGGGCCCTCGTAAAACACGAACATCGGTCGGCTCTGCCCCGTCTTTTCGTCGATCGGCGACAGCGACTTTTCAAACACCCGCTCGTCCTGCCAGAAGCGCAGGATCTTTTCTTCTAGAGCGGGAAAACTCTGCCGCCCCTCGACAGAGGAGAACGGCGAACCGGAACCAGGACGCGACTCAGACGACATGGGCGCGCACTTTAACAAAGTCGAGCCGGCGAGGGCAGAGGCACGCTGCGCGGCGTACCTTCAGGGCCGGAAGTGCGCGACCCGCGGGGCTTTGCAGCGCGGCCTTGTCGGCGGTGTGCCCGACGCCGTATGCTGTCGGCGCTGCGGGGGCGCTGCGGGGCGCTGCGGGGCGCTGCGAGCGACGCTTATGCCTGTTTACTGTTTACGAGGGGGCTTGAGATGAACGCGCAGGCTATTGCACAAATACTCAAAGATAATGTGATTCAGACTCCCAACACCGGGAACGCCCAGTCGGCGGTGAATAAGGCCATCGCTGATCTGCGTGATAAGATTGAGCGAAAACTACAAGTTTTGCAGGATCGAGTCACCAACGGTGACGGCGTTAAGAATAAATGGAAAGGGGTTGTGGATGAATACCGAGCTGGGCAGTCGGAAGTCATCCCGCAGTTTCAGGTACAAGTGGTCAAGTGGTCAGATCTGACCCACAGCCGGACGCGGAGAGCTGAGTACAAGACCGGGCAGATCGCCAAGACGCACGACAGCAGTGGCAAGATGAGCGACGCGCTCAGCGACACCCATAGCCAATATCCCAAGGACAAGGATCTCAGCGGAAATGGTCAAGTAGGAAAATTGGTTAATAAGTATTTTAAAGAGCTGTTTATCGTGAATGGTGCGCCGCTGCGAAATATTGGCCAATTCCTCGATGCGATGAATCGACAATATATTGGAAGATATTGCGTTACTTTGTCGCTTGATTATTATTATACGCGTCCGCTAACTGCACTGGGCCTGCATAAAGACACGACCGGCAACACGATCTTCGTTGGGCTTCATTACAACAACCCGCAGCGCATCGTTGGGCCAGAGTATATGTACGATTTTTGGCCGCAGTTCGATCAGCGCTCGTACTCGCCGCATCACCGCGGCAAGGCGGGTGACGTCGACGACGGAATCCCCTTCTGGCCGAAGCGCCTGCGCGATGGCATGGAGCTGGCTCGCGAGGCGCTGCGGCAGGACAACCAGCAGGACAACAACTTGCTGCGCGTGACCACCATGCAGCCCAATGGCTTGGTCGCCTTTGTCGACGAGCTGATCTTCCACCAGACCCCGCTGACCCGCAGCCGCAAGCCCGGCGACGAGGGCAAGTTCGCCGACGTCTTTTTTAACAACCACAACATTCGTCTGGCCGATGTGCTGGGGCACGACGACAGGAACCAGCCGCGCCGACTGCGCCGCCAGTTCAGCGAGAGCAACATGGAAGAGTACTGGCAGAACCGCGCCACCAGCGGTGGGGGACGGCGCAGCTTCGTACGCTTCTGGGCGATGCTCGAACCAATTCAGTGGTTCACCAAGTAGCGCCGCGGGATTTTTTCCCCGTGCGGCGGGAGCGAGCGCAGTAAAGTGCGACCCCGTCATGGCCGCGCCCTCGTTCGCTCCTTCGTCGAAGTATGTCGATCCGCTGCAGCCGCTGCGCGATGCGCTGGCCAAGCCCGATGGCGCGCGCCTGATCTGCTTGTGCGGGTCCGAGCGCTTCCTCATCGATCGCGCCGTCGATCTGATCAAAGAAACGGTGCTCGTCCCGGCGACGCGCGACTTCAACTACGACACGTTGCAGGCCAAGGAAGCCGGAGTGGCGCGCATCGTCGCCTGTGCGCGCACGCTGCCGATGATGGCGCCGCGGCGACTGGTGCTGGTGCGGGATGTGTCGGCGCTGTCGGCCAATGATCTGGCGGGGCTTCTGCCGTATGTCGCGGCGCCGGTGCCCGAGACCTGCTTGGTGCTTCTGGCCGAAGACGCCGATCTGCGCACCAAGTTCTATCTGACCTTTCAGAAGCACGGCCTGCTGTTGAAGCTGGCGCCGCTGCCCGACAAGCAGCTTTCGGGCTTCGTCGAAGCCGAGGCCAAGCGGCAGAAGATTGGCCTGGAAGCTGGTGTGGCGTCGGCGATTGCCGATGAGATCGGGTCGGATCTGGCCCAGCTCTGCGATGCGCTGGAGCGGCTATCGTGCTACGTCGCGGTCGGCGCCAAGGTCAAGCTGTCGGATGTCGAAGAGGTAGTCGCGACGACGCGACAGCACAGCGTGTTCGAGCTGATTGACGCCGTCGGGGCCAGGCAGCGCGGCGAAGCCCTGCGGCTGCTTTCCGGCATGCTGGGTGCGCAGGAGCCGGCTCTGCGCCTCTTGGCGATGCTGGCCCGTCATGTGCGTCAGCTGTGGCAGACCGAAGATGCGCTATCGCACGGCGCCCACGGCCAGGCCGATGTCGCGAGCGCCCTGGGGCTGCATCCCTTTGTCGCCGGCAAGCTGGTCGAGCAGGCCCGCCGCCTATCGGCCGAGCGCATCGGTCGCATGCACGAAGCGATCTATCAGACCGATCGCAGCCTGAAGCTATCGAAGCTCGACGATCTGCGTGTGATGGAAGGCCTGATCCTGCGCCTCTGCACTGGCTGAGCCGGCCGGCCCCGGTCTTGTTGTCCGCCTGCCGAGGGGGCGCTGGACGCCGCCGGCTCGGGTTTTTTCGTCGCTTCCGCGGGGAGGCATCGCCTTGGGGTGAGGGTGATACGATGGACTTCGTGTCTGCGACTCCTTCGGGTCCACGGCCACTGGATGCTGCGCTGGGGGCGCTTGCGCCGACGCTCGATGGCGCGGCCGGAGCGGTCGAGCGGCCAGCGCAGACAGCGGCGGAGAGCGAGAGCCTGGTGACGCAGCGCCTGGGCCGCTTTGTCCTTCTGCGCAAGCTCGGCGAAGGCGGCATGGGGACGGTGTTCGCGGCCTATGACGAACAGCTCGATCGCAAGATCGCGGTCAAGCTGCTGCACCGCATCGAGGACGATCAGCCAACGTTACGTCAGCGCATGCTGCGCGAGGCGCAGGCAATGGCCCGCGTATCGCACCCCAACGTGCTGCACGTCTACGACGTTGGCCAGATCGACAGCCAGATCTTTATTGCCATGGAGTTCATAGATGGCGTGACGCTGGCCTCCTGGCAGAAGGCAGCGCCGCGCCACTTCCGCGAGATCTTGGCGCTCTACCTGCAAGCCGGCCGCGGCCTCGCCGCCGCGCATCAGGCGGGGCTGGTCCATCGCGTAGATAAGTCCATCAAATCACCGTCGAGAAATGGGTTTTACGATATCAATTCGGAATGGTCTCGGAACGCAGAGAATTCGCAGACTTAGGCGGGCTTTCCGACGGAGCGGAGCACCGCCGCTAGTTCGTCCGGGGACAAACACCCAGCCCGCGTGTGCCCCTGTCAACGCTTCACCCGCTCCCTTGCGGGATGCAGCCGCATGACTCGGGGTCATCGTGGGTCGCTAGTCCTTCGATGTAAGGCTCTTTCATCCTCTGCTTTCTGCCGGTTTCACTGGCGCACCACCGACGCCGTCACAACAGTTTGTCGATCTCGTTCAGGTGAGGTAACGGCGGACATCAGCCGCCATCGGTTCGCGAGTAGGTGTGCGGCGATGCGCAGAGCAGCTGCCCGGATAGGTATCAGACTGGGCGTACAGCTATCGGGGGCAGGGAGGTAGAGGCGTTGGCGACTGATTGCGCACTTGGGAGTTCGAGTTGGGATGCTTTCCTCCCATTTGCCGCTCGCGTTCGACGCATGCCCAAGCAGCTTGCTCTCGGGTCAGACCATGATCCCCCAGCCGTCGCTTGCGCGGCGGGGCGGCCTGGCGGAGCGGCCGTGCCGTCGGGGCGGGGGGCTGCGACATCTCACACCCAGGCCGCATGCGCCCGTGACTCACGGTCGGGCACGCCAGACATTGGGCAATTAAAGCCCTACATCGCGCTCGTGTTCGCTGAGCGTGTGGCGTGCGAGAGCCAGGTTGGCGCGACTGCGGTCCAAAGCGAGATAGATAAATATATTGGCTCGGCCGCGCAGTGGGCGGATCAGATGGTACTGTTTTCCAAGGGTAATCAGGATATCCTCGATTTCATCACGTAGATTCAGGCCCTTCATGGCCTTTCGTTTGGCTCTAACGACCTCAGTATTGCCCGCGGCGGCGAGCTCAAGATTCAGGACCCCGCCTCCGCCAACCGAACCAAGGCACATACCGCTATCGCTATCTGCGATTGCTGCACCGATGAACCCATCGACACTACCCTCCAGCTTGGCTAGAACTTCTTTGATTGAATTACTATTAAGTGCCATTTCTTCCTCCAGTGATTGATTAATCGAATCATCAGCGGTCACGACCGGCCGCCACGATTGCAGACTTTGTGGCCCGTCATCCAGACTCAATATAGCGAGATTGCTCGCCATTTCCGCTGCTCCCTCCGGTAGATTTGTGTCTGGCGGGCCTGCTTCCCAGAGCAGGTTTGTTTTGTTCGCTAAAAGCAGATCGGTCTTGCCGGTAAGCTCTGCCGATCCTGCCCACTGCTCGCTCCCATCCGGGGTAACGATATCGGTGGAATCCAGTGAATAGTCGTTTACCGGGCAAAGCTGAGGCACGGGGCTCTCACTGCTAATCGGTTTAGAGTTAGGCGGCTCAGCCGGTGAGTCACTTGACAAAGTGGGCACCGGTTCCACCGGTAGCTGGCTAGACCTTATCGCCCCTTCGCCAATCTGGACCACCGGCCCCCTGCCTCTCTGCGTTATGGCACCCAGCGCGACAAGCAATCTCCGCTGTTGCTCTAGCGGATACAGCATCAGCGCAACGTAGCTACTGGTCTTTACGACATAATGAAGCAGGGAATCGAGCGTCAATAGCGCAGCCAGTGGGCCAGGCGCAATTGGGGCAGGGATAAGCAGGGGCAGGTAGCCAATCAGCTGCTCACAGAAGCGTCCCTTTTCGACGACATGGCTCACTCGAAGTACGGAGAGCAGCCTCGTCATAACCGGCCAGGGATGGCACGGGTCCTCGCTCGGGCACACAAAGAGCCAGCGTTCCTTAGGCGTGAGAGGCGGGGTCTCAAACTCGATGACCGCAGGATCGTCGAGATGAATAGCGCCCGAGACACCGGCCGCGAGCATGAGTTCGACGGGCGAAAACACAACTCGCAGCGATCCACGTGACGAATCAGCTGCAACATCGGACTGCACCGCGTGCACCGAGAGGTCGCAGACCAAAGCCAGTTCGCGCATGGCGCGGGCCGTAAGCGCACGGATCGCTCGGCGCGCCCGCAGAGGCAACTGGGTCAAGAGCAGGGACTCGCCGGAAGTCAGTTGTTCGCCATTCAGGTGTTTGGTCAGTGATGAGCTATAGGGCAAAGCTTCAACGGCAAATATCGGGTCAATGTAGGGCTGTCCAGCCATTTCGACGCCGAACTGAATCGAGCTGCCGTCCAGAACCAAGCTACCAACGGGCTGGCCCCTTAAATTGTGAAACCGGAGTCGCTGACAGCGCCCCACCGAGGAAAGACTTTCGACTGTCTCAAGCAGAATCGATAATCGCTGAAAAATATTCGGTTTCTCCCAATTGTACCTGCTTTCTAACACACTCAGATTTTTCAATGTCCCCCCAACCGGCAGCTAAATTGCTTCAGTCCATTAGTGCAGAACGCCTCACAAAGCGGGTCTCTTGTCGGCTTTCTGCCGAGGGGCGTCGGGTCTGAGGCGAGAGCTGTTGGGATAACAATGAAGCAAGCAGCGCGCCATACGCAATCTGGGTGCCATGCCTTCAGCTAAGCTGAAAGTTGGGGCACAAAACGCAATAAAATCATGTCGCTGCGGGACATGTTGCCAAAACTCTTATGTATTCTGATCGATCGGGGGTTTTCAGCACAACGTGCGGATCTGACACGCACAGAACGGATCGTCTCGGTTCCACGGGTTGCGTGGTCCGAAGTGTTTACCGCGCACGCGCTGAGGCGGCGAAGTATGCGCACGTAGCGACGAACGCAGGCATGCCGCGCACGTTCCCCCGCAGAGGAGCGCGTGTAGGCAAGTCAACAACGCGGCGTAGCGAACCCAGTCGAGCACACGCTTGATCGCCATTGCCACGGGGTGCTATGCGTCGCTGTGCAAGGCGATCCATGACCATTTACCGTGGCGATGAAGCAAGCCTATTGGCAGAGGCGCAAGATCTCGTAGGCGATCGGGCGCTACCCTGTGAGCTGTGCCGCCGGCGCATGCGCTATTTCCCGGTGCGTGGTCAGGTTGCGGTGCGCGCGTTCGGAGTGCGGCTTAACTGGCGCTGCGTGCAGTGCGTAGCGGGTGGGCACATGATGCAGTCGCTGTTAACGGGCGAAGGCATCCTGCCGGCCGACTGGCTCAAGCTGTGGGCGGGGATGGCTGCCGATCTGCTTGAGCAGTGCGAGGAGCTGAGCCGCGCCCATGCCAAACGACCGCGCCCCTTGTTCGCCGCCGCCCTAGAGCGCTTGTACATGCAGCTACAAATCGCCGGCGAGGCCATCGCAGAGCATGCGGACGCCGTAGCGCTGCGCAACGTGATCAGGCTGTCAGAGCATCGTGCGCAGCGTTCTAGCCATGCGCAGGGTAGTGCGGGGGCGAGGTCAGAGGAAGCGAACCTGTAGCGCCTAGCCAAGGCCGTAGGCCGCATCGCACCATCTCTTAGGGCGTCGCGCTGGCACGACTTTTCGGCAAGGTGAGTGCTAGATTGGTAGGCGCGCGCTGGCCTGTGCGTCGGTCGCTCTCGGAAAGGTTCTTGTCACCATGACCCACTCATCGGCTTCCCCTGTGCTTCGTGCCGGCTCGCCATCCGAGCCGACGACTGCATCGAGTGCGACACCCAAGCCAGTACTCTTTCACGAGTCACCGGGCGAGTGGCTGGCCTATGGTCCTTCTGCCCCTGTGCTCGACGATGCGGAGCGCAAGCGGCAGATTCGCGTGGTCCTGGATCAAGGGATGGCCGAGGTTCGCGCTGGCGTCGGTGCGGACCTTGACACTGTACGGCGACAGACCGATAAGCTCCTGGCCTCTCGTCGGAAATGACGGTCCGCTTCCTCCCGTCGGCACTCTCCGCGTTCGAGTCCGCTATCGCCTACTATCTGGCAGTCAACCCCTTCGCCGCCGAGCGTTTCCGCGATCGGGTTCTCGCTGCGCTCGGTCGCTTAGAGCGATTTCCCAAGCTCGGCCACGCCATCCCCGAATTCGCCGACCAACCCTTCCGCGAGCTCATCGTCGAGCCGTATCGCTGCTTCTATCTCATCGAGGGCGAGACCGTGTGGATCGTGGGAGTGTGGCACGGCGCCCAGCTTGCCGACCCACCCCAGCGACCCGCGCCCTAGTCAGGGCCAGAAAGCGAGCGTTCCGAGTAGTCTCGACGGGCTCGGACAAAAGAAACCCATTTCTCGACGGGGCCGATGGTCCATCGCGACTTTAAGCCCGAGAACGTTCTTGTCGATCGGCGGGGCACGGCGCGGGTCCTCGACTTTGGCTTGGCTCGGCTGCAGGGTGATGCCGAAAATGTCGTCGCGGCAGAAGCCCCAGAAGCCGCCCTGGCGGCCTTGCAGCCGGCGCTGCGCACGCCGGTCTCGCAGCCGGGGGCGCTGTCGGGCACGCCGGGCTACATGTCGCCGGAGCAGTATCTCTGCCGACCGGCGGACAGTCGCAGCGACCAGTTCAGCTTCTGTGTTGCGCTGTTTGAAGCACTGTTTGGATTCCTGCCGTTTGGTGGGGACAGCCTGGCCGATATGGCCGCCGCGGTGAGCACGGGTCAGCTGCGCAGCATTCCCCCGGCGACGACCGTTCCGATCGAGATCCAGCGGGCGCTTTTCCGCGGACTGTCGACCGATCCGGCGGAGCGCTTTGCGAGCATGGAGGATCTCTTGCACGCGCTGGCCATCGACTCCGAGCGCGATCCCGCTGGGGCCAAGCGCGGGCGGGTTTTTGTGTCGGCTCTGATCGTGGGCGCGACCTTGATCCTTGCCTTGAGCATCCTCACCCGCGGGCTATCGAGCCATTTCTCGATGCGCAGCTTTGCCGGGGTGATGGGCGGGGTCAGCCTGATGTTTGCGCTGGCGATGATCGTCTATCGGCGCACGCTGCTAGGCAACGCCTTCCATCGCGGTCTGGTGACGATGTCGTTCTGCGGCGTGCTTTCGATCTTGGGTGCGCGATTAATGGCCTGGGCGGCCGGTGTGCCCATCGAGAGCTACCTGCCCCTTGATTTGATGCACTTCTGCTGCCTGGGAAGTGCCATCGCGGTGTGCTACCTGCCGCGCTTATGGCTACTCATGCCGGCTCTTTTCGCCAGCGCGCTCGCCGCCCTGCACTGGCCCGCCCATTGCTTTGAGATCGCCAACGTGAGCTACACGCTGCTGCCGCTGTTTTTTATCGCTAGCTGGTCAGATGTGGCGTCGCGCTCGACGGCCACCCAGCCCAAGGACGTCGCTAGCTTGTTGCAGTAATTAAACAATCATCAAAGATAAATAAAATATTTATATTTTTAATATATCTTAGTATGTTGATTTTTAGTTACCATGACAATTGGCAGCCTGCTGAAGCTTTGCTGAGCCAATACTGCAACAAACTCCTAGCGGGTCGGCGACGTGATGCTGCGCGTCAGCAGCGACAGCATCGAACCCGCGGCTTCGATCAGGTGCTGCTGCTGCGCAAGCTCC
>CALFYE010000249.1 GCA_937952145.1 uncultured Myxococcales bacterium | reverse complement strand
GAAGCGGGATGTAGAGGTGCAGGGACAGAGACTGCACGGCGCCGCGCCCCGCCCGCTCCAACACCTGCTCGTGGGCATACTCCAGATGGCTGCGCAGCTCTTCCAGCCGGGCGAGCTCTTCGGCATCCGGCGGCGTGGTCTGAGCTTCCGGACCACGCAGCTTCAACGCCAGGGCGGTCAGCACCGCCTGCTGCGCCGGCGCGCCCCCCTTGCGGCGCAGGTATTCCTGCATCAGCAGGTGGACGCTCAGCTTGCCGCCCAGCGAACGCTGCACCATGCCGTAGTCGAGCAGCGTCTCCAGGGCGCTCGAATTTTCGCTCATGCGGGACTCGGGCTTCAGCTGATTTTTGGCATTGAACAGCAAAGCCACGGGAATCCCCACCGGCGCGAAGAAACCGGCGACCTGTGCGACCAGCCTTGCCTCGTCTGTGCCCAGCGCGGCATAGCTCGACTCGAAGACGTTATAGACGCTGGGATGCTGGTGAAAGTACTCGTTCTCTAGGAAGTCGTAGCCACCATGCGTGCGGACATCGGCGAGAATCTCTGAGGGCAGGCGCACGCGCTTCTGCAGGATGCGCGAGACCACGCGCAGCGGCAGGGCCAGGTAGCCAAGCAGTCGGCAGAGCTCTTGCGCGGCCAGATCTTCCTGTCGGCTCGGCAGGACAAGCGGTTGTCGCGGTCCCGTCCCATCAAGCCCATCGACCGCTTCAGTCCGTCCCATGAGCAGGTCCATCGCTTCCTGCTCAGTCAGCACGCCGACTTCTAGCGTGTTCTTTTCACCGACGGGGAGATCGCGTCTGCGAGTCGTAATCAGGACGCGAGTACGCCCAAAGCGCGGTAGCCAGGTCTGGTATGCCGACGGATGATCGACATTGTCGAGGATGAGCAGATGGGGGCCGCCCCGCTCCAGCGCATCCTGAACCATCCGCGCAGCGACCTTGCTCCGCTCGGGATCGGTGAGGCGAGGCAGCAGGTGGCCAGGCAAGCGCAGGTGGGAATAAAGCTCGGCAAAGCGCGAGGTCAGCTCGTAGCCGGCGGCCTCAACCCACAGCAGGCTGCGATAGTGTTCGGCGTAGCGGTAGGCGTAAAGCGCGGCGAGATGGGTCTTGCCAACGCCGCCCAGCCCCACCAGTGCATGCTGTGGCTGGCTGATGCAGACCGCTGCTGCGCTGCTCTCACGCCCCTGCGAAGTCAGAAGCTCGTGTAGCTGCTCCAGCAGCATGTGGCGCCCTACCGAGTCTGAACTCGGAGGAGGAGGAAGGTTATGGTCGCGGCGCTGCCAGCTCAGCTTCTGCGCATAGGCGATGGCGATCTCACTCAGGCTGATCCAGACCTGCTGCCGGGCCGGCTCCTCCTGACTGACGAGATCGTTGCGCCAACCCTGCCGCTCTCGCGCCCCAGCCACCGACGAATCGGCCGGCAGGCGTTGCAGCGTGCCGAGGGCCGACAGCCAGTCTGGCAGCACCGGAATGGCGCGTAGCACCACCGGAATCACGTGTGCACGGTCGCGCTCCAACAGCTGAAGCGTTGTCTTCAGCGCTCGGGCGCAGCGCTCGTTTTGCGGGTCCAGCAAGTGGGGGCTGACCAGCACCACGACCAGGTCGGCATCTCGCACAAGATCCTCGTCCGCCACCAGAGCCGTACCGGAAGCGGGCATGTCGAGATAACTCAGCTCCAGCTTATTGGGATAAGCGCGAAGGTAGACCAGCAGTTCATCGCATAGGTCGCGGTCCTGCAACGGTGCGAAAAGGAGGAAGACGCGACAGGGTATCTGAGCCATTTGAGGAATCCCGCAGAGCTCTGGCTGGCCGGGCGAGGCTTACAGCCTAAGTACGACGCCAGTAGAGCACGATCTGACCGCCCGTTTGTCGTTTCCCAGCATCCCTTTTTGTCGCTCTGGCTCGGTGTCCCTGGCGGCGACGGCGGACGGCGTCTGGCCGGGTGACTGGCTGACTAGACCAAGAATTCCGCCCGGTTATTCGTGACACAGAATACTGTGTCAGAAGGTACTCAGTTTCTGAGTACATAGCTTAGGAGGGCCATGGGCCCCGGGAGAGTAAAGCCGTGATTGAGCTTGATGACATCACAGCAGCCCAAGACCCGATCGCGCGCAACGTGACAATCAACCGCCGTTATCACCAGATGGCGGCTGAGCTGTGCGCGTTCCTCGGGGCTCCGGCCTTGTGCAACTGGGCTACCTTTGGCCAGCATGCATCGCGCGATCTGGGACTGTCGCTCTATCGCGGATCGCCCGATAGGCTGCGTCACTGTTACGCCGCCTTGCTGCGCGACCCGACCCTGACCCTGACGCAGACGGTTCACGAGGCGATCGACGCTCTGCTTTCGCTCCCCAGTCAGCTGAAGGCGATGGGCGCGCTGCTGCGCCATGCATACCGGCGGGCCTTCCCTCTGGCCTTGGAATCTTGTTACGAGCTGCCCGACGATGAGCGTCAGCTACGGCGACTGCTGGAAGACGCAGCGCTGGTCCCGGAGCAAGTCCCCATCTCGTCCCAGTCGGCCTGGGAGTCGTCCGAGGGAAGCGTGCCGGTCTCGCGAACCGTCAGCCGCCTGGCACGGATCATCGAGTACTTCATCGCGTCCTGCGATCGGCTCCGGGCCGGCTTGGTGGCAGGGAACCTGCTGATCTTCCAAAACGTCGGTCGCGCCTACTCGGCCTTTCTAGGCAGTGCGCGATCATCGGCTGCGGTGGAGCGGCTGCAGTTCGACCAGGATCCACGCGGGTTCCTGGCCGCAGCCTTCCGTTGCTACGCGCAGGCCGTTGAGCACCCCACACGGCGCGCCTTGCTGGTGGAACATGGCAATCTCCTCCTGGCCTGTCAGGAGCAGCTAGTCATCGCCCAGCCCATCTTCGATGGCATGCAGGACGAGATCGCGGCGATCGCGCCGAGCCTGTGTCTGCACGACCCCGAGGGCGAGCACCCGATGCTGCCGCACGGTGGGCAGTGGGGCAATCTCTACGACCGCATGGGCTTTGAGCGCGAGGGCGCACCGGAGCTCGACGCGATCCATGCCGGGCAGCTACCTCGGTTGCGCGATCTGCAGAGCCGCGAAGCCACCGGATCCATTGCCTGGTACATGCATCGCTATCTCCACAGCGAAAAGCTGCAGGAGGCACCGGCCCCGCTCCCATTTTGGCTGGGGCTCTCGCCGCAGATCACGATCTCGTCGCACGACCCGGCTGCGCTGACGGAGGTCGAGCTCGATGCGCTGCGCCAGCAGGGCGATCCGGCGGCCGACGCGGTGGTGGCCAGCCTGCTCGATTGCCCACAGGTGAAGCATGGCGAGGTCTTTCGCGCCCTAACCGACAACAAGACGGCGAAGCTCGACGGTCTGCCGGCCGACCTGCAGCGATTTTTTGCCGAGACGGCTGCCCTGCCAGCTTGGGCGGACGAGGAGATGGTCCGCCTGGGCAGTCAGATCTTCGGCCGCCTCGGTCCCGAGTGCGTGCTGAGCCTCCTGTGTGGCGCGCTGCCGGTCAGCTACGCCGCACATCATGGCGTGCAGGTGCTCAACATGACGGGGCGCATGCTACGCGACTCGCGCCGTCGCATCGTCGAGACTGCGCAGTTCGTGGTCGATGTAATGGCGCCGAGCGGCCTGTACGAAGAAGGCCACGGCGTGCGCTCGGCGCAGAAGGTTCGCCTGATCCATGCCGTGGTGCGCCACATGGTGCGGCAGCGCCCCGACTGGGACCGCACCTGGGGCGAGCCGATCAACCAGGAGGATCTGGCTGGCACGATGCTCGCCTTCTCGTATGCCGTGCTGCGCTGCCTGGACAAACTGGGCTGTCAGCTATCGGCCAGCGAGCGCGAAGCCTTCCTGCACACCTGGAAGGTGGCCGGGCACCTCATGGGCCTCAGCGAGTGGCTGCAGCCGCGTGACTATGCTGCAGCTGACCGGCTGGCCCAGCGGATTCGCCGCCGACAGTTTCAAACCAGCGAGGCCGGACGGGCGCTGACCCAGGCGCTGATCGACTTCTGCACGCCGCTGATGGGCGGCCCAGAAAACCCCTGGCCGGTGGTCGAGGCGATGCGCTTCCTCCTCGATGACGAGACCTGCTCCTTGCTGGGTGTACCGGCCCTGCCGACGCCGAGCGAGCGCCCCGCCTGGGTCGGCGCAAGCCAGAGCCTGGGGGCCTGCCTACCCGACTGGGCCCGGCAGACCGGCGGTCGCAAGCTGGTCGAGTCGCTGCTCTTCCTCTATCGCGGACCCGAGCGCTTCTGTTTCGCGCTTCCGCCTCCGCTGCGGACCGCCTGGGGGTTTGACGCTGCCCTCTCGATCTAGGCGCGCCTTCTGCGCCATACTCAGGTTCAGTCGTCATGAAGCCAGCCCAGCTAGAGCAGTTTTCGAACGCCCTCTTAAACGCCTACCCAACGCCGACTGATCTTGAACGCCTGCTGCTGTATCGCATGGACTACAAGCTGAACCACATCACCGGCATTGGCCCCATGCCGGATATGATATTTCAGTTATTGCGCTATGCCGATTCTCGGAATGAATTAATGAAATTATTAGAAAATGCATATAATTTTAATCCAGCAAATCAGCAGTTAAAGAATTTTTATGAAAGTATGAAGGACGAGCGTAGCTCGGCGGCCCCGGCCGGCAGCTCGCACCAGCCGGGGCCTTTGGGGCGTCCGGCCTCCGTGGTGTTGGCCTATGCCCCAAAAGACAGTGAACACGCACGGCGTCTGGAAAAAATGCTGACTCCGCTCGTCAGCGCAGGGCACATCAAGGCCCCCTGGAGCACGGCCAATATCGTCGCTGGTCAGGTGACGAAGGTGGAAATTGAGCGGCACTATGCTGCCGCCGACATCATTGTGATTCTGGTCAGCGCCGACCTGCTGGCGGACTGTCCCGATCTGCTGGCGCGGGCCAAGCAGCGCATGGCCGAAGGCGCCACCATTATTCCCGCCGTCGTGCGGCCGTCGATGCTGGCCTATACCTGGTTAGCGCCGCTAGCTGCGTATCCGCGCGATAGTCAAGAACGGGTCAAACCGATCACCACTTGGTCCAATCAGGATGAGGCCTGGCTCAGCGTGCTCGACGGCCTGCAATCCGCTATCACCAAGCGCTAATCACGAATCGTCCCCTACGCTCGCCCCCCCACATGCTGAGGCCGCGATGGAACACGTCCACGTAAGTCAACAGGGCCACGTCCAGATCATCACCCTGACCCGCCCGGAAAAGTACAACGCACTGTCGCCGGCTATGTTCGCCGCGCTCGGTGAGGCCCTCGGTCAGCTGAACCGCGATCCTGAGCTGCGCGTCGCCGTGCTGCACGCCCAGGGCAAGCACTTCACCGCCGGCATCGAGCTCGATCTGTGGGCGCCCCTGTTTGGCAGCGGCAACCCGTTCCCCGTCGGGGCACTTTCCGTCGACCCGATGGGACTGTCCGGCCCGCGTCACCAGAAGCCGCTGATCATCGCCGTGCAGGGGTACTGCTTCACGTGGGGTGTGGAAGTGCTGCTGAACTGCGAGATCCGGGTCGCGGCTCGTGACACCCAATTCCAAATGCTGGAAGTGCAGCGCGGCATCTTCCCCTGCGGCGGCGCGACGCTACGCCTACCGCGCGAGATCGGCTGGGGCAACGCGCAGCGCGTCCTTCTGACCGGCGCGCGCTGGAGCGCCGAAGAAGCCCTGCGCTGGGGCATGGTGCAAGACGTCGTCGAGCCCGGCCAGCAGCTCGATCGCGCGATGGCCTACGCCGAGCAGATCGCCGCCTGCGCCCCGCTGGGTGTGCAGGGCGTGCTCAAGTCGGCCCGGACCTTCGAGTCCGCAGATCATGACACCGCCGTGAAGCAGATGTTTGCTGACCTCATGCCGGTGATGCAGAGCGAAGACGCCGCCGAGGGAGTTCGTTCATTCATCGAGCGCCGAGCCGCCCGCTTCACCGGTCGCTGACCCCGGGCCCCGTTTTCGCTCCCCGCCCCCGGCTCCCAGCGAGCTGGGAAGCAGCCAAGGTACGTGGCCGGGCCGAACTCCTAACCCCGAGCGCGGCGACTGCTTTCCCGCTTTCTGCCGCGCTGGCTGCCCGTCGAGTCCGTGTCCCAGTTCAGCAGCTTCCTTGGCATCCGATTTTCGGATAGCCTGTACGCTAGTTGGGACTCTCAGACTCCCAGGGGGCCACAATGGGGCAGGTACTGTCCGCTGGGACCACACTGGCGAATCGCTTCGAGATCGAGCGCCTGGCGGGGGCCGGAGGCATGGGCGCGGTGTATCGCGCGCAGGATCAGCTGACCGGCGGCCCCGTGGCCCTCAAGCTGGTGCACGCGCAGAGCAGCGGCCCTGAAGAGACCAGTCGCTTCACCCGCGAAGCCCAGCTCCTTTCGTCCCTGCGCCATCCCGCCATCGTCTCGTACGTCGCGCACGGCGTGACACCCCAGGGCCTACGCTTCCTCGCGATGGAGTGGCTCGACGGAGAAGACCTCGCACAGTGCCTCTCCCGCGGCCCCCTCCCCATCAACAGCGCCCTGCAGCTCTTGCGCCGCATCGCCGACGCCCTGGCCTTCGCACATGCCCGCGGTGTTCTGCATCGCGACTTGAAGCCCACAAACCTATTTCTGCCGGGCGGAGACGTGGGGCAGGTCAAGCTGCTGGACTTTGGGATTGCGCGGCGGCTGGTGGCTTCGCGGGCGATGACGCGCACGGGAACGCTGATTGGGACTCCGGAGTACATGGCGCCGGAACAGGCGCGAGGGGAGCGCGACCTTTCGACGGCGGTGGATCTGTTTTCGCTGGGCTGCGTGTTCTACGAGTGCCTGGCGGGCGAGCCGCCGTTTCTGGGCGAGCATATTGCGGCGGTCCTGGTCCGCATTCTTTGTGAAGAGCCGCGGCCGCTGTCAGAGCGGCGCATGGGCACCCCAACGGTGGTGAGCGACCTGGTGCAGCGGCTGCTGGTCAAGGATCCGGCGCGGCGCATGGGCAGTGCCCGGCTGCTGGTCCAAGCGGTCGACGAGATTGGCGAGCAGCGCGAGCTTCCGCTGCTGGCGACGGTGCCGCAGCCGAAGAAAAGCGACGAGGCGACGCGAACCGATGCGGAACAGACGCTGCTTAGCTTGATCGTGGCGCATGCTCGCGGCCTGGAAAAAATTGATGCCGGTGGGGATGCCACGTCAGACATGGTCGTCGAGGTCGAGAGGCACCGGGCGCTCTTGGCCGAGCTCGCCCCGCTGGGCGGCGAAGCGTCCCTGCTGCTGGGCGGGGCGCTGGTGGTGCGCGTGGCTCCGACTGGCAATGCCCGCGATCAGGCGGCGCAGGCCGCACGCCTATCTCTGCTGGTCGCCGACCGCTGGCCTGAGGCACGCATCGCAGTGGTGACCGGACGGGGACGCCTAAGTCAGGGGCTGGTTACGGGCGAGGCCATCGATCGCGCGTGGCGCTTGCTCACTCGCCCGCCCTCGCAAGACTCGGCGAGCAGTGAGTCAGGCAGCGCTCGGATCTTCGTGGATGAAGTCTCGGCCGGCCTCCTCGATGGGCGATTCGAGCTGCAGCGCTTGAGCAGTGATGGCTTCGCGCTGGGTGCTGAATGCCTGGAGCCGGATGCTGAGCGTCGTCTGCTCGGCAAGCCCACACCCTGCGTCGGTCGCGAGCGTGAGCTTTCGATGCTCGAGGGGGTACTGGCGGAGTGCAGTGATGAAGGCGTGGCGCGCGCCGTGCTGGTGTTGGCTCCGCCGGGCATGGGCAAGTCGCGTCTGCGCCACGAGCTCTTGCGTCGCATCGAAGCCCGCGGAGAGCCGCTCTTAAAGCTCATCGGGCGTGGCGATCCGATGAAGACGCGCGCGTCGTACGGCATGCTGGGTGCGGCGCTGCGCTTGCTTGCCGGCATCTCGCCACAGCAGACACCGGGCGAGCAACAAGCCACCCTGCTGAGCTTCACGCAGCAGACGCTGGGGCCGAGCGATGTACAGACCTGCGCCGATTTTCTTGGCGAGCTGTGCGGCATCCCGTTTCCCGATGCGAACAGCGCCGCCCTATTTTCGGCTCGGCAGGACCCGAAAGTGATGAGCGACCAGGTCGAGCGCGCCTGGCTGCGCTGGCTGCGCGCTGCGGCGACGAAGCAGCCGGTGATGTTGGTCCTGGAAGATCTGCACTGGGCGGATGCCCTGACGGTGAGGTTGGTGCACGCCGCTCTGCAGGCGCTGACCGAGCAGCCGCTGATGGTGCTCGCACTCGCGCGTCCTGAGGTCCAGGATCTGTATCCCAATCTGTGGGGCGGTCTGCCGGTGCAGCTGCCCCTAAGCCCGCTGCCGAAGAAGGCCAGCGAGCGCCTGGTGCGTCAGATCTTGGGCGCTGCCGAGTCAGCGGCCACGGTGGCGCGAATCAGTGAACAGGCGGCGGGTAATCCGCTGTTCTTGGAAGAGCTGATCCGCGCTAGCAGCGATAGCCAAGGGGGCAGCACCCCAGCGACCGTCATGGCCATTCTGCAGGCCCGCATTGGTCGGCTGACGCCATCGGCTCGACGTCTGCTGCGGGCAGCCAGCGTCTATGGCCAAGACTTCTCCGAAGCAGGGCTGCGCTGCTTGATGCTGGCCACTCAGCAGAGCGATCTATTGCGCAGCGACTTGGACGAGCTTGTGCACGAAGAGCTGATCGAGCCGGTTCGCGAGTGGCGCGGTGGGTCGAGCCAGGACTTTCATTTCCACCACGCCCTGATGCGCGAAGCAGCCTATTTGCTGCTGAGCGAGTTCGAACAGGCCAAGTGGCACGCCGCGGCTGGCCGCTACTTGGAGTCGATCGGCAGCCAGAGCCCAGCGCAGCTCGCGGAACACTTCCGCCTGGGTCAGGAGAGGGAGCGCGCTGCCCACTACTTCCTTCGCGCGGCAATGCAGGCAAACGAAGCGGCGGACCTGGACACATCGCTGGCCTGTGTTGAGCAGGGCTTGGCGTGCGGTGCGACAGGTCAGCTGCGCGGTCAGTTCTTGGCGCTGCGCATCGCGGCGTGGCTCTACAAAGAGCGCTTCGCGGACACGCTGCGCGAGAGCCCGGAGGCGCTGGCGCTACTTGCTCGCGGCAGCGAGCCGTGGTGTCGCGTCTTCACCGCGCTGTTCCCGGCAGCCGCCTTTTTGGAGGGCAAGTCGCTGCCCGGTCTGATGCAGACGTTTCTGAGCACCAACCCCGATGCCGATGCGCGCGCAACGTATGTGCACGGCGCGGCGATGCTGTCCGTCATGCTGGGAATCTTGGGTCAGCGCCAGGGCTGTCAGCTAGCGCGCGAGCGGGCAGGGCAGGTCCGTGCCCTGCTCGACGCCAGCGAACACAACGCGCTAGGCACGGTGCATGGTGCCGAAGCGAACTACTTCGAGCAGATCGACAAGCGTCCCTATACCAACCTGCGCGAGAACCTAAGCGCACGCGACCAGCTGTCGGCGGGTTGCAACCGTCCTGCGCTGGGTGCCTTCGGCGTGTACTTGGGCAAAGCCTGGATCGATCTGGGGATGCGCGAGCGAGGGATCGAAGCCTTGCGTCAGAACATGCAGTTCGCCCTCACGCTGCAAGATGCCACGCCGATCGCCTACTCGCGTACCTATCTGGCCCGCGCGCTGGCGACGTCAGACAAGCCCAGCGACTGGGACGAAGCAGAGCAGCTAGCACAGGCCGTCTTGGCAGGCCAAAACGCGAGCATGATCGGGCTATCGCGTGGTGCACTTGCGCAGGTCGCGCTGGCGCGCGGCGATCTCGAACAAGCGGTGGCACATGCTGAGCTAGCTCGCCAGATCCTGCTCTACTTCCCGCCGTATCGAGCCGATCTCGCAGCGCTGCACTCGCACGTCCTCCGGGCTCAGCACCGGCCGATGGATGCGCTGGCCTTGTGCGCGACCAGCGTGGCGGAATATCAGGTCCTCGACATCGAGCCGTACGGCCTGCTTGCCCTCTATCTGGAACAAGCCGAATGCCAGCGTGAGCTGGGCGATCTTCCGGCCGCCCAGCTCAGTGCCGCCGAAGCGCTGCGGCTGCTCGCGCACCGGATTGCCGACATCACCGATGGCGAGCTGCGCGCAAGCTATCTGTCCGCAGTCCCCGAAAACCTCCGCGTGCTAGCGCTGGCCCGCGAGTGGGCGCTGCCCCTGCCAAGTGAACTGGCAGAACCCGCATCGCAGCCGGCGTAGGCCCATTTCGCTACCCACGCCGTACTGCTGTGCGTCGTGGGATGGGTACACACCAACAGCCGGGCCAGGCGCTTCCTTGAAGTCATCACGCTGAGCGACGGTTGGATTTTCCGCGGCGGAGCCAGGTCGGACAGGTTATGCAAGCCGAGCCGCAGTGATCGGCGACGTTGCACGGCTGGCAGAGCCCATCGCCGCAATAGTCGCCGGCCGAGCAGTCCATGGCTGGCGCGCCGCATTCCTGGCAGCTGAGGCTGCTGCCGACGATAGCGCTGTAAAGAGCGGTTCTAGGAATGAGGTTGCACTTGTTGGGGTTGACGGAGCTGCTCTGGGGCCCCTCGGGCTCGGCGCTGAGCGCGCGAGAAAGCTCCAAGAATGCGGCGCTGGTATTTTGGGCGAAGACCATCTCGATGGGATACAGGCCGCTGTCTTTGAAGATGACCTGCTGGGCGATACGGCCGGCGATCTGTAGGTGGGCCAGGGGAATGATCGACTTCTTGCCAATGCTCAGCGAGCAGAAGTCGTCGCAGTTGACAGTCGGCGCTATGGCGTGCGCAGTGAGATGCGTTAGTTCATCGTTGCCAGGACGTCTTGCCGGCCGCTCTTACCGATGGGGCGCAGATCGAACTGCTGCTGCAGGATGCGCAGCACGTTGGGGGTGATGAAGGCGGGCAGGGCAGGGCCGACGCGAATGCCTTTGACGCCGAGGTGCAAGAGCGTTAGCAGGACGGCAATGGCCTTCTGCTCGAACCACGACAGCACCAGGTTCAGCGGCAGATCATTGACGCCGCAGCCGAAGGCATTGGCCAGCGCGAGAGCAATCTGAATCGCGCCATAGGTGTCGTTGCACTGACCGACGTCGAGCAGGCGCGGCAGGCCGGCGACGCTGCCGTAGTCGTGACCGAGAATGCGGTACTTGCCACAGCCCAGCGTCAGGATGATCGACTCTTGCGGGGCAGAGTGCGCGAACTCGGTGTAGTAGTTGCGTCCTTGCTCTGCGCCGTCGCAGCCACCGATGACGAAGAAGCGCTTCACCTGACCCGACTTCACCGCGTCGACCACCTTGTCAGCGATCGACAGCACGGTGGTGTAGTGATAACCGGGCTGTAGCTGCTCAATCGGGGTGGGATCCAGCGAACCGATGCGCAGCGCGTGCTCGATGACTGGGGTGAAGTCGCGATCGTCGATCGCCTTGGCCCCGGGAACTCCGGTGTTGCGCAGGGTGTATAGCCGGTCGAGATAGGTGTTGAGAGCGCGCGGAATAATGACGCAGTTGGTGGTCACCAAGATGGGACCGCCGAAGTTCTCGAAGTCAGTTCGCTGATTCTGCCAGGGACCACCGAAGTGGCCGGCAAAGTGCGGGTAGGCGCGCAGCCCGGAGTACATATGGCCGGGCAGCATCTCGCCGTGTGTGTAGACGTTGATTCCCTTGCCCGCGGTCTGTTCCAGCAGGTTCTTCAGATCCAACAGATCGTGTCCGGTGATCAGAATGCCCGGACCCGGCTTGATGCCGTGGTCCACCGGCACCGGCACCGGCTTACCCAGCTGCTCGATGTGGCCATCGTTCAGCAGCTGCATCGTGCGCAGGTTCATGCGCCCGCACTCAAGGACCATCTTCATCAGGCTATCGACGCTGAAGTTGACGTTGGTCATCGTCGCGAACAGCGCTTCTTCGATGAAAGCTTCGACTTCCGGATCAGTCTTGCCCAGGCGGCGAGCATGCGCCTTGTACGCGGCCATTCCTTTGACTCCGTACAGGAGCAGCTTCTGCAGCGACTCGACATCGGGATCCTTGCCGCAGATTCCCAAGTCTGTGCAGCCAGAGCCGTGAGCCGTCTGCTCACATTGATCGCAGAACATCGGAAGCTTGTGGTGATGGGACATCGAAGGAATCTCCTCGGTAGGCGGTGTGGATGGAAAATATTATGTATATCGAATGCATAATAAACAAGACTCCTTTTTAGGGAGAAAAATCGCGAATATTTTGCGCGAATCCGAACCAAATCGGAGTCCGGAGTCTGCTGTCTACGGCGGGGACGGGGAGGGAAAAGTCGAAGGAAGTGGCGGGGATAGGGTGGGCAGGAGGTAGACGGCTCGACCTTACTGCGACCGGGGGGCTGAGCGCAGTGCGGCGTCTAGCTGGCTGCCGTAGATGGCGCGGAGCGCGGCGCACTGGCGAGCGCGCTCGCTGCTCTGGCGCAGGATGCGCGGGCCGCCGGTAAAGACGGTGGAGCGGCCGGTGAAGAAGGCTTCGGCCGCGGTCGCCCGGTCGACGTCGCAGAAGCCGCCGATCACCCGCGCCAGGCCAGCACCACCGTCGCGGGGCAGGCGAGCCACCAGCGCATCGAAGTTCTTCTGCACAAAGGCATAGGCCAGCTCGCGCGTCTCCGGGAACATGGCGAGGCGTCCGAGGATGGGTAGCGTCTCGCGAATCGGAAAGTCCGGACTAAGCAGCAGGCCCAGGCTCTTTTCGGCAAGCGCCGCATCGCGAAACTGTCCCAGCGCCACGAACAGTAGACCTCGACGGACGCGGTCGGTCTCGCGGCGGGTGGAGTTGAGCATCGCTTGCCACAGCGGCTCACCCGCGCGCTGCGGGGCGGCCAGCGCCAGGGCGTGCGCGGTCTCGGCATCGAGCGCGTGACGGTCGGCCAGCCAGCCGGTCAGCAGCGACTCGGCTTGCGCCTGCAGCGTGGAGGTGACAGGTGACTTGCCACCGTCGCCCAGCGAGAGCATGAGGAGCTGAGCGCGCAGGATGCGCGTGTTGTCATCATCGCTCGGCTGGGTGCGCAGGCCAAAGGTCCGCAGGCGGGCTGCGAAGGGGCTCACCAACTGGCTCTGGTAGGTCGCTCGCTGCGAATCGCTGACGTAGTCGCGTAGCGTCGTCGCCAGACCCAGACCAATGCTGACGGCGTGCCGACTGGAATCCGCGGCCAAAGCGGGTAGGAGCGGCAGCACCTGGCCAAGCGGAACATCGCCGCGCCGCAGGCCGGCTTCGACATTGCGCAGAAAGCCCAGCCGAGCGATGGGGGACAGAGGTGGCGCCAGCGTGATCTCGCGACTGCTGGGCTGGCTGGGGAAGGTCCGCCGCAATAGGTCGTCGAACAGCGCGCCCTCGTAGCGCAGGCGGTAGTAGCCACTTCCGCGCGGGTCGGGAAGCAGGCTGCGCGGGCAGGTGCCACCGAGGGCAATCTCGCCGCGCTCGGCCTGCAGGACCTCGCAGCGCTGCGCACCACCATCGACGCTGTAGCACAGTGGGATGTGATAGCGCAGGGCCTGCTTCTCGGCAGTTCCGGGCGCGGGCTTCTGACCCGAGAGCGGGAAGTAACGTTCTTGGGTGTACTGCAGACGGGGCGGACCGCCCTGGCACTGCAGGCGCAGCGACACCACGGGCACCCCGGGCTGGTCGAGGAAGCTAGTCGCCACGCCGGGCAGAGCCAGCGCCTCGGTTCGCTTGCCGGCGGCTTCGGCCTCGGCTCGCAGCGCATCTAGGAAGTCGGCGGCGACCGCGGTGCCGTGGGCGTGAGCCCGCAGATAGCGGGTCAGTCCGCGCTGAAACACCGACGGGCCCAGCCAGTCTTCGAGCATGCCCAGCACGGCCTTGCCCTTGGCATAGGTGATGGGATCGAAGGCGTTGACGATGTCATCGTTGCTGGTGATCGGCTGGCGGATGCGACGAGCGCTGTGCAGGCTGTCGTTGTCCATCGCCGTCGCACGGCTGCCGACGCGCTCCAGGCCCTCTTCCCAGTCGGGCTGAAACTGTTCGGTGATCTTCGAGTCGAGGAAGCTGGCGAACGACTCGTTAAGCCACAGGTCGTCCCAGAACTTCAGCGTCACCAGGTCGCCGGTCCAGTGGTGCGCGATCTCATGCGCGCAGACCTGCGCGAAGCGACGACGGGCCCCGACCGTCTCTTCCTCCGGCCGCATCTGTAGAAGTCGCAGGCCGTAGGTGATGAGTCCGGGGTTTTCCATGGCGTGGCTCTGATTGGGCACCGCGATCTGGTCAAGCTTGTCGTAGGGGAAGGGCACGCCGGTGTAGCGCTCCAGCAGATCGACGATCGGCGCCGTCACCTGCGCGGCGTAGCGCCCCTCGGCCTCGCGACCGCGCAGGGTCAGGATGCGCAGCGGCACGCCGCGACTGCCGCCCTTGCCGGCCGACACCACGCCAAACGGTCCGACGGCAAGCGCCCACAGATAGGTCGGCAGCGGCGGCGTGGGCCTAAAGACCACGCGCTTGTGGCCGGGATTTTCGCGCAGCGGCGTCTCGCTCTCGACGGGGGCATTCGCGGTTGCGAGGTGGGCGGCGGGGACATCGACGCTCAGCCGCAGCGGGACTTTGTACTCAGGCTCGTCGAAACAAGGGAAGGCGCGGCGGGCATCGATGGCTTCCAGATCCGAAAAAATGTAGTCGTCGCTGCCGTCCCGCTCGGTGAACAGACCGACGCCCTCGTTCTTGAGGAGCCGCGCGTGATAATCCATGCGCAGGCGCCAATTCCCGGCGCTCAGCGTCGAGGCGGGTCGCAGCCCGACAAAGTCGCGACCGCCGCGCTCCTGGCCGACGACCGGCTGGCGCGTCGCTGCGGTCCCCTCGGCAACGAACTCGGCGCGATCGATAACCACCTCGGGCGCAGCGTTTAGCCACAGAATCGGCTGCGGGGTGGCTAGCTGCAGCGCGATCTCGACGGTGCCACTGAACTGATCGGCCCCCGGCTGCAGCCGCAGGTGGATCTGATAGCCGCTTGGTCGCGCTCCCTCGGGGAGGCGCAGCGTGGGGGCCGGACTCGCTGAAACCGTCGGCTTGGGCGTCGCTTTGGTGGTCGGCTGCGCCGTGGCCAGCTGTGCCAGCACCAGCAGGCAGGCGCCGCCCAGCAAGCAGGCGCGGGGGGACAGTCGGAAGGCAGGAGAAGACAGCAATCGTGAGCTCATCCGCGCATTCTGCGATGGATGAGTACGCTAGGCCATGGCTAGGTGGCGATCCCAGGCGCGCCGCGGCGAGTCAGGGAAATTAGCTAGGCGGGTTCGCGCTCGTCGCGATTGCTGTGGCCGGGGCTGTGCTGCTGGATCAGGTCGTCCAGGTCGTGGCGACGTGGGCCGCCGCGCTGCTCGGGCGTGAACTGGTACTGCGCCATGATCGGACGGGCGCCGAGCGCGTTCCAGTCCTCGCCGTTGGTGTTCTGGGCGATGTAGTCCCAGGTGTAGTTGACATCCCAGGCTGCGTTGCCGGTGCTGTAGAAGTCCGAGCCCGAGGCGTTGGCATCGATGGCATTGAAGAACGGCGCGTACTCGGGGCTGTTGCGCAGCTGGTTGTAGCCGTCGCTGGCGCCACTGATTAGGCCGGGGATGCCGCCCAGAAGTCCGCCGCCGATTGCGCTACCGGCGAGCTGATTCTGCAGCTCAGGGGGCAGCTTGCCCGCCGCGGTGGCCAGAGCAGCCTCGGCAGGCATCAAGCCGACGGTGCCCATCAGCGCCATCTGCGCCTGGTTGGTGGGGTTCAGATCGTGCAGCTCATTGAGCGGCCCGACGCCCATATAGCGCCCCAGGTCCCAGTCGGTGTCGTGGCCCATGGCGATCGTCGACAGCATGCCGCCGGCGCCGCCGCCCGCCCAGTCGCCGGGATTGATGATCTCGGGGCCGTTGCCCGCCGTGCCGCCGAAGGGATCGAACTCCATGAAGAACTCGGGGGGGATGCGGCCGCCGGTGCGCGCCGAGGCGGCGGTGGCCCAGACGACGTGCTGCTCCGAGCCGTAGTAGTCGGACTCGGTCGCCTGGGCGCGCAGATCCTCGGTTCCCTGGCCGCCGTAGGCCAGGGTGTCGTCGGCGTCCTTGCGCTGGCGCCACTCGGTGAGCATGGCGTTGATCTCGGCCTCGCTCTTGCCTTCGAACATGGCGTCGAACTGCGGACCCAGCGACTGCACCTGCACCTGGATATTGTTCGAGGTGACGACGATCGTCCCGTCGGGATTAACGATGGTCTGGATGCCGTAGCTAGCCGTGCGCTGGTCGAGGTTTTCGGGCAGGTGGCCTTCGCTCCAGTTCACGCCTTGCGGGCCGCTGCCGGCCTGCGCGGTTTCGCTTTGCAGCGCGTCTCCCCCCAAGCCGATCGAGCCGCCCAAGAGCCGCACCGGCATACCGCCCTGCGCGACGACGGACTGCGCCTGCGGGTTGAGTGCACTCATCGGCACGGCCAGAGGCTGCATCTCCACACTGACGCCTGCCTGGACGGCGTTTTGCGGCACAGGCAGCTTGCTCTCCTGGCTGGACTCCGACGTCTCGGCACTCTGCTTGCCCGCTGGCTCATGCCAGTGCGACAGGGCTCCAGCGATGGCCCCGAGCGAGCCCCCACCCGCCCCGTGCACGACGGGGGCAGTCGGCGGTAGGTCCGGCTCGGTGACCTTCGCGGGCGCCGCCGGCTCGTGGGCGGGAAAGTGCTGACGGAGCGCCTTTAGCTCCGCATGCGACTCTTGATGGATCGGCATGAGCCCCCCTTGCTGCAGCGCGCTGGCTACGTGGAGTTATCGGTAGCGAAGGTGGAGCGGTTGTGGACCCTGCCTAGAGCAGGCGGCAGACTTTGCGGGGGCGGGATCGCGGTGCGGGGGGCGGACAGGCGGGCTAGGCGCGGGCTTCGGCGGCGGACTTGCGACCACGCGCCGGGGCGGCGGCGGGCTCGGCGGCAGCCGGAGCGGCAGCGGCCGCAGCCTGAGCCGCAGCAGCCTCTACGCCAGCCCGCGCCACACCGTGCTTGGTCAGGATGGCGGCTTCGATGGTCTGCGCGATCTCGGGATGGTTGCGCAGGTACTCCTTGGCATTCTCGCGGCCCTGACCGATGCGCTCGCCGCCGTAGGCGAACCAGGCGCCGGCCTTTTCGACGACACCCGCCTCGGCCCCGAGGTCGACGAGGTCGCCTTCGCGGCTGATGCCTTCGCCGTACAGGATGTCGAACTCAACCTCGCGGAAGGGCGGGGCAAGCTTGTTCTTGACCACCTTGACGCGGGTGCGGTTGCCGACCGCTTTTTCGCCCTGCTTGATGGCCCCGACGCGACGGATATCCAGGCGCTGGCTGGCGTAGAACTTCAGCGCGTTGCCGCCGGTGGTGGTCTCGGGGTTGCCGAACATGACGCCGATCTTCATGCGGATCTGGTTGATGAAGACGACCAAGGTGTTCGACTTGGCGATGGTGCCGGTCAGCTTGCGCAGCGCCTGCGACATCAGGCGGGCCTGCAGACCCATGTGCTGATCGCCCATCTCGCCTTCGATCTCGGCCTTCGGCACCAGGGCCGCGACCGAGTCGATGACGACGATATCGACGGCGCCCGAGCGCACCAGCATGTCGGTGATCTCCAGCGCCTGCTCGCCGTGATCGGGCTGCGACACCAGCAGGTCATCGGTCTTAACGCCCAGCTTGCGGGCATAGCTGACGTCGAGCGCGTGCTCGGCATCGACGAAGGCGCAGACTCCACCGCGGCGCTGCGCTTCGGCGATGGTCGACAGCGCCAGGGTGGTCTTGCCCGACGACTCGGGACCATAGATCTCGATGATGCGGCCACGCGGAAAGCCGCCGCAGCCAAGCGCAATGTCCAGGGCCAGCGAGCCCGAGGGGATCACGCGAATTTCCGGCAACGTGATGCCTTCACCGAGGCGCATGATGGCGCCGGTGCCGAACTGCTTTTCGATGTTACTGGTCACGGCCTCCAGCGCGGCTTCGCGCTCGCTGTGGCTGCCGCTTGCCCCGTTTCCACCTTTGCCAACGCTGCGGACTTCGTCTTTCTTCTCGGTTGCCATGTGCGAACTGTCTCCTTTGGCTCTCATTCTTGCTCCCGGGGCCTGACAATCGGCGGCTATGGGGGGTGCTATCTCGCAAAAGTTCCCGTCGCTGACGCAGTCATCTTGGTCTGCGCGACGACGCCGTGCTGGGGCTATAGCAAGGTACCCACACAAATGTCCAGTATCTAGAACTACTTAGCAGATTTTTGGGGCTCCGGATTTCTCCGGAAAGGCGCGGGTAGGGGGCGACTCAGCGACGGGCGTAGAAGTAGATCGGCGAGCCGCGACCTTCGCTGACGGTGTAGTAGCCGCGGCCATCCGCCGCAAAGCCGAGCGCTTCGCCCTGCGGCTCGGAGGCCAGCGGCAGGCGGCAGGGGGCGGTGGCCAGCGCCTGCGCGACGGAGGATCCGGCGGGACGGCGGAACAGGTAGGCGACGTCGTAGGTGCGGATGGCGATCTCGTCACCGGCTGGGCTGATGTCGCCACCCGTCGCCTTCTTGTCACCCGAAAGCGGCGAGCTTCCGAAGTGCAGCGTCGCAATCTTCTCCAGCGTGCTGGTCGAGGAGGTAGACAGCGGCGCGGCGGCGCGGAACACCGGCGAGGTGCCGTCCTTGCTCTTGACGACGAGGTACAGGTCGCCGCGCAGCGGATCGACGAGCAGCGTCTCGGCGTTGTGGGCGCCATCGGGGTAGCGCAGGCGGATGCGCTCGACGCCGGTCAGCGTCTTGGGCGTGGTCGGCGAGCCGGTCCTGACATCGGGCTCGGCAACGCGATAGACATCGATGTGGCTGCGCGAGGTTGAGTTGTCGCCGATGTCACCGACGTATAGATAGCTCTGCCCAGCGACGGGACCGGGGCCGATGGCGATGTCTTCCCAGTCGTTGGCCTTGGCGCCGTCCAGGTCATACATGGCCAGCGTCGCCCCGCTTGTGGCCACGGCGTAGACGCGCGGATTGGCGCCCGAGTCGTTGTGCGTCCACAGCACACCGGGGGTGCGGCGCCCCTCGACAACGCCACTCGCCTCGGTCAGGGCCGACGAAGCGAGGCGCCCAGCGGCGACACCGCTGCCAAAGCTAGGACAGCTCGGGAGCGCGCCCGCCTTGCTCGCCGCATCGGCCGGAGCAACGGCCGAAAGCCCCCCGCGAAGCGTCGCTAACGGACCGTGAACTTCGACGTCGTCTCCGTCGGTGCCACAGGCAAGTGCGAAAGGAAACAGCACCCCAACCAGTGCGGGACTGCGTCGGCGTCTGCGATGAAGAGAGCTGCGCGCGTGTGTCATCTGAGCGACCTATGGGGTGAGCGGCCTATGGAGGGGGGGGAAGCGAGGTGTCGTGACACCAGCCGGGCTTGTTCCAGCATGCCCCCGCGACGCAGTAGCCGCGACAGCTTAGGCTGCTGCGACAGGTCTTGTGAGCGCAGCGACCGCTCTGGCAGACGACGTTGGCTGAGCCGCAGTCGCGGTCGGCGGCGCAGGTCTTGGGCCGGCACAGGCCAGTGGCGAACGAGCAGGGGAAGGGATCGCCCGGCTTGCACAGCACGCAGGCGTAGCCTTCTAGACAGCCGGCGTCGCTGCTGCACGCGAACTGCATCTCGGCACAGCCGGCGGCGCCACAGGGGCGGGGGGTGTCGGCGGTGCGGCAGACGTACTTGCGCGCGCCACAGCTTCGCTCGGCCCAGCAGCCAGGCGGCGGCGCATCGGTGGGGCTGCTCTGCGTCGGTGCACTCTCGGCGACCCGGTCCTCGTCGGACTCGCTGAGGGCAGATGCCGCGCTGATCGTGGGCTCGCTTTCCGCGGGGTCGCTGGCCGATGGCACGCAAGCGAAGCCTGCCAGACCCAGCACACCGACGAGAAACCAGCCTGAGGATGACAACCGTTGGGCAATTTTTTTCCGCATGGCGCGGAGTATATGCCGGCCTATGGCCACCCTGGGCGAGCGAAAAAAAGCATCGACAGCTCGGCGGCGGCGATCCTACAGATCGGGGCATGTCTACTACATCCGCCCACCTGCGCCGTGATGCGAGTACCCCGTCGCCGCAACCTCCCCGCCGGAGTCCGCACCGTCGGCGACTGCTTGGGATCCTGCTCTCGCTCTGTGGGGTGGCGGCCCTGCTGCCGGAAGGCCGCGGCGGCGCCTGGCCGCCCGACGAGCGGGCCGGGGCGGTGGACTACAGCGACCCGAAGAACTGGCCCAGCGACAGCAGCTTCAAGAACCAGTGGGAGTCGTGGAGCTTTGCGCCCAAAGAGTTCACCAAGCTCGATGCCCGCACCCGCCGGCTGGGCATGGGCGCGAGCTACGACCGCGCCTGGGCCAAGACACAGGGCGATCCGCGCGTCGTGATCTCGGTCCTCGACTCGGGGGCGTACTGGGATGAGCGCGATCTGGTCAATAAGTGGTTCCTGAACCAGGCCGAGCTACCGCCGCCCGATGACGCCTGCCAGAAGCCCGAGAACCGCGGCGAGGGCAAGCGCCGCCACGATGCCAACGGCGACGGCGTGTTCAACGTGCAGGACTACACCACGGTCAGCGGGCACGAGCAGCCGGAAGCGGCCAAGATCTGCGACCCGCGCCTGCGCGACCAGAACGGCAACGGGATCGTCGATCCGCAGGACCTGATCGTCGCCTTTTCCGACAAGAAGGACGACGACCGCAACGGCTACATCGACGACATCGCAGGCTGGGACTTCTTCCGCAACGACAACGACGCTTACGACGATACGCGCTATGGGCACGGCACCGGCGAGGCCAAGGACTCCAGCGCCGAGGCCGACAACGGACGAGCTGAGGCCGGCGTCTGTCCGCGCTGCCGCGTCATGCCGCTGCGGGTGGGCGATAGCTTCGTCGCCGACTCTAACGACTTTGCCGTGGCGACGGTGTATGCCGTCGATATCGGCGCATCCGTCGTCCAGGAAGCGCTAGGCACCATCGACAACACGCCGCTTTCGCGCTGGGCGATTGACTACGCCTACGACAACCACGTCGCCGTCATCGCCTCGGCCGCCGACGAGAACAGCTATCACCACAACTTCCCCGGCACCAACAATCACACCATCTACGTCCACGCCATCCGTCCCAACGCCGAGGAACCGCGCGACGCCACGCACGCCTTTGCGTTCGATAACTGCACGAACTACGGCGCGCAGCTTCTCTTGTCGGTGCCCGGCGAGAGCTGCAGCTCGGAGGCAACCGGGCGCGGATCGGGCATGGCGGGCTTGATCTATAGCGCCGCGCTGGCGGCCGACCTGCCGGCCCCGCCGCGACTGCATCCACCGACGGCAGGTGACACGGCTCCGGCGGGCGATGGCGGACCGCTGGCGAGCCGCGTGCGTCGCTTATCGGCCGAAGAAGTCCGGCAGATCATGGTGGGCACCGCCGACAGCTTTTACGACCCCAGCGAAGACAACAACCTGGGGGCCTATCCCACCGGCCCGGGCTTTGTTCGCCGCTTCGGCTACGGCCGGGTGAACGCCCGCAGCGCCGTCGACAACATCCTTTCCGGGGCCATCCCGGCCGAGGTCGAGATCGAAAAGCCGGAGTGGTTCCAGGTCTTCGGCGAGCGCGATGGCACCGTCCCCATCGAGGGCCGCATCGCCATTCGCCACGGCAAGCCGGAGGGCGATAGCTTCGACTTCGAGGTCGCCTGGGCTCCAGGTGTCGATCCTCGCGACGAGCGCTTCATGCGCCTGGGGCATGGCGAGATGCTGTCGCAGACGCTGGAAGGCAAGCTGGCCGACCTGCCAGTGGCGCAGATCAAGGTGCAGAACCCAGTGCTGCCCGTCGACGATCCGGCCTGGCAGCCCGACGATCGGGCACACATCTACACCATCACGGTGCGGGTGCGCGTGCTTCAGCGCTCGGCGGATCCGCGACGCAATGGCCTGCGCTCGGAGGCCCGACGCGCGGTGCACATTCACACCGATCCCGATCTTTTGCCTGGCTTTCCCAAGCGGCTGGGCGCGTCGGGCGAGGCCTCGCCAAAGACCGCAGATCTGAACGGTGATGGCCGGCGCGAGATCATCGTTGCTGATGCCGGTGGCTTGGTGCATGCGCTGCGCGCCGACGGGACAGAGCTTCCCGGTTTCCCGGTATCGGTACCCAATATTGCCGCGCTGGCCGCAACGCCGGCCGGTCACACGACAGCCCCCGGCTGGAGCCAGCCCTCCGCCGCGAATCGTCCGCGACCTGGCTATGGCGCCGCGATCACCGCGACCCCCGCCATCGGTGATGTCACGGGAGACGGCAAGCCCGAGATCATCGTCGCGACCTATGACGGTCACGTGGTGGCGATCGGCGGCGACGGCAAGATCCTGCCCGGCTTTCCCGTCGAGCTAGAGCGGGTCTCGGCCTTGGTGGCCCGCGATCGTCGGCACGTCATCGATGACGGATTTTTCGCCTCGCCGGTGCTGGCCGATCTGGATCACGACGGCCGCCTGGACATCATCGCCGCCGGTATGGACAGCCAGGTCTACGTCTGGCGCGGCGACGGAACGATCCTGCCCGGCTGGCCGTTTCTGCTGTGGGATGCAGAGCGCCCGGACGACGATCGCGGCGAAGAGCCGCGGCAGCGGCAGCGCATCATGGGCACGCCGGCTGTCGGGGATGTAAACGGCGATGGCGTGCTGGATATCGTCGTCGGCACCAACGAACAGTACGGCGACAACGGCCGCGTCTATGTGCTGGATGGACGCGGCAGCCGAGCCCCCAAGGCGATCCTGCCGGGCTGGCCGGTGACGACGTTTTCGCGCTACGTGCTGCCGGTCGTCGGATCGGGCATGCCAAATGCGGCGGCGCTGGCTGACATCGACAAGGACGGCAAGCTTGAGATCTTTGTAAACGGCATCGGCAGCAACCTCGACATCCTGCGCAGCGACGGCAGCAGCTATCCCGTCAGGCTGCAGCCAGGCAAAGCCGGCTTCGGCTCGCAGAGCGATACCAGCGAGTTCGCGGCACTGGGCTTTATTGCCAGCCCGGCCATTGGCGACCTCGACGGGGATGGCCGTCCTGAGGCGCTGCTGCCGAACACCGGCGCCAACACCGCGCTGTCGATGCTCAAAGGCTACGAGCGCATGGACTACGAAATGCTGCTTTCGGTCTGGGATGTGGCGAGCGGCAAGCAGCTAGACGGCTTCCCGCGCAGCCTGGAGGACTATGTCTTCTTCCAGAATCCCATCGTCGCTGACGTCGATGGCGATGGACGGCGTGAAGCGGTGGCAGCATCGGCCGGCTACTTCGTCCACGCCTGGAACTCCGACGGCAAAGAAGCCCGCCGCTTCCCCAAGTTCACCGGCGGCTGGGTGGCGGCAGCGCCGGCGGTCGGCGATCTCGACGGCGATGGGCGACTGGAGATGGTGGCCTCGACCCGCAACGGCTGGCTGTTTGCCTGGCACACGCGCGGCAAGGCGCGCGGCCGCATCGACTGGGACAGCTTCCATCACGACAACCGCAACACCGGCAACTACGCCGAGCCCCTCGATCAGGGCGGCGACGAGTTCGATCCCCCCGAGCCGACTGACATGAGGCCGACCGCAGGCTGCTCGTGCTCGGTGGGGCGGGGCGGACTGAGCCGCGGTGAGGGCGGCCTGACGACCTCGGCCAGCGAGCCAACGACGACGCTGTTTGCCCTTTTGGTGCTGGGTTTCTACATGTGGCAGCGACGCCGGCTCTTGTCGTAGGCGCGCGAAGAAAATCGGGGGGAAAGGGCAGGGGGACGACGCGGGCCGTCGGCTAGCGCGCGCTGCCGAGTCGCACCAGGCGTCCGGGGTGCAGGTCGGTACGGCGATCGTTTTGCAGCACCAGAGTCCCGGCGACCAGGGTGGCGCGATAGCCGGTGGCGGCCTGCAGCAGGCGCTTGCCTCCCGCTGGCAGATCCCCGACTAGGTGGGGCGAATGCAGCGTCAGCCGGTTGCCATCGATGACGTTGATGTCAGCGCGCAGGCCCGGACGCAGCACGCCACGGTCGGTCAGGCCCAGATAGCCAGCGGTGTCGGCCGTCAGCATCTGCACGGCGCGCGGCAGCGAGATGCGGCCGCTTGGGCGATCGCGTGTCCAATGCGTTAGCAAGAATGTTGAAAAACTAGCATCGCAGATCGTCCCGACGTGGGCCCCGCCATCCGATAGGCCAGGCAACGCTAGCGGGTGCGTCATCATCTGGCGCACCGACTCCAGGCTGAACTCGCAGTAGTTGTAGACGGGGAAGTACAAGAGCGCGCGGCCTTCATCAGCCAGCAGGGCGTCGAGCAGCGCCTCCAAAACCGGCACACCGCGCGCCCGCGCCGCGGCGCCGACCGAGTCGGCCATCGTTGGCTCGTAGTTGGGCACCGCGGCCTCAGCCCCCAGCGGGAAGATGCGGAAGGCGATGCGGTCGATCATTGAAAGCAGGATGTCGGCGAGCGGCGGCAGCGACGAGCCATCGCCCGCGACGCGATCGCTCTTTTCGGCCAGCAGGCGGGCCCGCAGCAGCGGATCGCGGAGCTTTGCCACACGCTCGGGAAGCGGCAGGTGAGCGATGGCCTTGTAGCTGGGGTAGCCCATGAAGGGATGGAAGGTGGCCTGCAAGCCCAGGATCACGCCGATACCGCGCGGCGCCACCTGCACTCGCATCGGGATGCCGGCGGCCGTCGCTGCCTCGACGCGGCCGAGGATGCGTCGCCACTGCCCCGGCTCGTGATCGCGCTGCGACAGCGAGATCGAGAGCGGATGACCCGCGGCGGCCTGCGCCATGCCCTGCAGCAGATCGAACTCGCCATCAAAGCGGTCGGGCCCCTGCGCCATGTCAAAGTCCGACACTGCCTGCAGCACGCCGTGCGGCAGACCCGCGAAGGCAGCGGCGATGCCGGATAGCTCAGCCGCGGTGGCCTCGGCGGCGGGCGTGGCAGCCCCACTGCGCGAGCGATGGTTGTCGGAGCGCCCGGTCGAAAAGCCCGCCGCTCCGGCCTGCAGCGCTTCTTTCAACAGGCCGCGCATGGCGCTGATGTCGTCGTCGGTGGCCGCTGCGCCGTGAATGCCGCGCTCGCCCATGACGAAGACGCGCAGCGCGTCGTGCGGGACCTGCAGCGCGAAGTCGATGCTGTGCGGCTGGGCGGCGAGTGCATCCATGTACTCGGGGAAGCTCTGCCAGTTCCAGCGGATGCCCTCGGCGAGCGCCGAGCCAGGGATGTCTTCGACGCCCTCCATCAGCGCGACCAGCGCATCGCGATCGCTGGCTCGACAGGGAGCGAAGCCGACGCCACAGTTGCCGGCGACGAGCGTGGTCACACCGTGGGCCACCGACGGCAAAAGATCGGCATCCCAGGACAGCTGACCATCGTAGTGGGTGTGCAGATCGACAAAGCCCGGCGTGACCCAGGCGCCTTCGGCGTCGATTACGCGCTCGGCCGCGTCGCCGCGCAGATCGCCGATGGCTGCGATGTGCTCACCGCGAATCGCGACATCGGCTCGCTCCGCCGGGGCCCCGCTGCCGTCTACGACCAGTCCTCCGCGAATCAGAATGTCATGTGGCATGGCACTGACTATCGCATATCAGCCGCTGGGTGACGGCGGGCTCGGCGCCTCCTGGGGAATCCGGCTCACTCGTCCTCGTAAAGACCGCTGCCAGGACTGGCGTTCTCGCAGCCCATCCGCCCGGTCCGGCAGAGGGCTCGCAGACGCTTGGCAAGTGCTCCCTTCATGTCGCCCCCGCCTCGGTGAATGGACCCATAATCTGTGCGTATGGCCGACCCGATTCAAAACCAGCCTGGGGATGGCGAAGGTCCCGTTCTCGCTGTCCTGGGCGATCTCCGGTTGGTGACCGAGCGGCATCAGGGCCGGATGTGCTTGGCCGTCTGTGGGCATGGCGCCCGCCTGATTGCTCGGGCGCACGCTGCCATCACCTCGCCGCGCGTGCCGGCTCTTCTGACCTGCGATGACCGAAAAGAGCGCGCGCTTTTAGACTGTGCGCCCGCCGCCACCCTGGCGGAAGCGCTGGCGGTGATGGCGCCGCGCAGTGTGCCGTATGAGCAGGCGATTGCGCTGACCCTCACCATTGCCGAGGCGCTGGCGGCGGCCCATGACGTCGGCCAGACCCTGGGCACACTGGCGCCGCAGAACCTGGTGATCGATGGCCAAGGTCGGCTGTGGCTGGTCGGATTCGGCGCGCCGCGCACTGCCTGGTCACGGCACGCCAGCCTGGCGCCCCCCGTAGCGGCTGGGCGGCCAGCGACGCCGCGTACCGATGTCTACACCGGGCTCCTGTTCATGCGCTCGCTCTTGCCTTGGGCGGCGGGGATTCCACCGCTTCTCGATCGCATCTTGGCGGGCGAGTCGGGTCGTACCGAGCGCGCCCTGCAGGCCATCTTGGGTCGCGCCCTGACGCTCGCCGGGCCGGGCGATGGTCGCGCCGCGGTGGCTGCGCTGCGTCGCTATTGGCGGATCTTGGGCGTCGCTCCCGACGAAGCGGGACTGGCCAGCCGGCTCGCCGGGACGTCTGCGCGCTGTCGTATCACCCTCGGGCCAGATGCGGCCTGGTTCCGTCTGGAAGCCGGGCCGCGCGTCGACCTCCTGCGCCGGCAAGCCCTGCGCCGAGTGCTCTTGCAGCTGGTGCGATCCGCCCCGGCACCGTGCGGGCTGGCGCAGCTTGTCGCCGCGGGCTGGCCGGGCGAGACGCTCGTCGGCAGCTCAGGTCCGGACCGCCTATATGTCGTGCTGTCTACGCTGCGCAGCCTGGGCCTGCGCGACTGCCTGGTGCGCACGGCGACCGGCTACGGTCTGGCTCCGCACGTCGCGGTGTGCTGGGGGGATGACGAGGGCGGCTAGCCGACGGTCAGCTTACTGAGCAGCGGCGTGAGGGGAGGGCGGAGGTCGGTAGCTTAGGGCAGGGCGCTGGGCACGATGCCAAGATCTACGTAGGCGCGGTCGACCATGATGATGAACGGCCGGTCCACGAACTTCAGGCCGCCTTTTCCGTCGTGCTCGACAATCTGCAGCTTGCCCATGCCGTAGCCCATCGGGCCGCGCGAATAGTAGTGGGCCTGCAGCGTGTAGGGATAAGCCCGGCTCTTGTTGTCGAGCGGTATGTTGAAACACTCAGGCCCGTAGCCGGTGGTGACATCGGCATAGAGCTCACCGCCCGATGGAAGCTGCCGCGAGCTGTAGTACGCATGTCCGCCGCGGCCGTCGTAGATGTGGAAATCGACGTCGTTGGCATCGGTCTCCCAGCTCAGCACGAAGCGCAGCGAGGGCTGGGTCGGGATCTCGACGCCGATGCCGCGCAGGCGCTCGCGGATCTCGGGCTCGCGCTTGGGCTCTTTGCGAATCCAGGCGGCAGCAACTAGGCCGACATCGTCGAACAGGATGCGATCGACACCGCGGAAGCGACCGCCGGGGTACTGCCGTGTGGCACCGGCGATGATCGCCTCCAGCGCGTCGGCGTAGCGGCCCAGGCGCAGCAGCGAAAAGGCCAGGAAGCGGTGGCTATTTGGGTGGTCGGCGCGCGAGTCCTTGGCCTTGCGGAAGGTGTCGGCGGCAAGCTCCATGGCTTTGGCGTAGCGCACCGCGACGCGCTCCAGACGAGCCCCGGCAAAGCGCCGCAGGTCGGCCCGCCCGGGGAACAGATCGATGATCGAGCCGTAGGCGCGTGAGGCCTGGGTCAGCTGTCCCATCACCTCATAGGTCTCGCCGAGGCCAATGAGCGCCAGCACGTCGCCGGCGTCGTCGTCGCGCCACTTCTGCGCCGCCTTCAGGGCCTCGGCCGGGCGCTTCCCCTTGAGCAGATCCATGACCTCTCGCAGACGGCCTTCGTACGGCTCAGCAGCGGGTGGCGGCGGCGGCTCGGGGCGGTTGCCGGTCGCGATCTGCAGCGGCTGGCGGCGGGACATGCTGCTGTCCGCGCGACGGCGGGCGTCAATGAACTCGCCGTCCAGGTTCGCCGGTGGAACCGAAGGCATGGCCGCCCCGGCGCTGGGACGCGGCTTGCTAACCACGACAGCGGTCTTGGCAGCGGGCGCCGACGACGACGGTGGAGGCGGGGGCGGGGGAGGGGCCGGAGCCGGTCGCGCTTCCTCGCGCTCCATCGCCGCACTGGGAGAGGTCGGGGCTGCCATGCCCTGCGCCATCGGTGGGCCCCCCGGAGCCTGGTCCTTGTCCGCCGCGCGTCGTCCCATGTTGCGCATCGGCTCGGCAGCCGGAGGGCTGGCAGCGCCGGCCATCGCGCCATCTTCCGCCGGGCTCATGCGAGCCTCTTTCTTGGCCTTGGCCTCGGGTCGCGCTTCCGACCGCGCGGCCATGGGACGTCCCCGATCGCCCTTGGTCGCTTCCTGCACCACCGGCATCAGCACCGGCGGCGGCGGCGGCGGCGCCATCGCCACCTGGTTCTTGCGGCCCAGAAGCTCAATCCCCGTCGGGCCCACGGTCATGATGTCGGTCAGCGCGCGGCGATCGATCTTGAAGCGCTCGTAGTCGGCCTCGGTCTCCAGCACGAGCAGCGCGGTGAAGTCGGACAGCACGCGGAACTTGGTCGACAGGTCGATGATCTGGTGCCGCAGCGCCTCGCGCAGATCGGCGTCCTGTGCCGCCATGGTGTCGCGCTGGTACATCAGGCGCTTGATGCGCGCCCCGACCCAGGCCCGCTCCAGGAGCGGTCGCGTCACGCCGTATGCCGTGATCGGTCGGTCGACGTTGCCCAGCCCTGGCCCCGACAGCACGATGTGCGGCTGCGCGCCTCCGGCCGGCAGATCCGCGTAGACCAGGAACTCGTCGCCGGGCTGCACGCCCGAGAGCTCCACCGGCCAGACCCACTGACTGCCCGGCACCGCCACCTGGATCTTCGAGTACGTCGGGCGCAGCAGGCGTCCCGCCAGGCCCGGGGCCGGCAGATCACCTTCCAGCTGTACGCCGTCTTGCGGCAGGCCGGCCGTTACCAAGCGACCCATCATGGTGTCATCGTGGATACCGCCGACGCGCACGACATCGAGCCGCTTGGTCCCGACCTGCGCCAAGTCGCGCACTAGCTTCTGCAGACCCGGGGCTTCGCTATCGCCGGCCGTCGCCACACCATCGGTGATCAGCAGCACGCGCTCGACCCCGCCACGGCTGGCGCCCACCGAAGAGAGTTGGCGTAGCGTGCGCTCCAGATCCGAAGCGCCCAGCGCTCGCCGATCGCGCAGGCGCTGCAGGTGGCCGGGCGAAAAGTCGGCTGCTTTGCCGGCGAAGATCTCTTCCGTCTCTTGATCGAAGGCGACGACGCGTAGCTGGAAGCTGCTGCCGCGCTTGCGTAGCTCGTTCACCAGGTTGGCCAGCACATCGACCTGGCTGCCATAGCCTAGGGCTCGCGAAGCGCTGGTATCAAACAGCACGGTGACGCTGCCCGGCATCGGAGCCGCCGCCTTGTCGGCATCGCCCACGTCGGCAAACGGCTGCACGCGGGCGACAAACAGGTTCTCGTGCCGCAGTCCCGACCAGGCCTGCGCATTGGGCGGCGGCACTGGCACAGCGACTTCAAAGTCGACATCGGGTTGGAAGTCGGCCTTCTGGACTTCGACGCTCTGATGCGTCACCGCCGTCCCACCCAGCGACGAGGTCACGCCCCCCGGGGTCGCGCTCTTGGCCAGGATGGTGCGGATATCCAGGCGTGACAGCTTGGGCAGGCCGCGCAGATAGATGCGATACGGCTGGTCGGCGCGCACCCGCTCTTCGGAGTACGAGAGGATCAGCTCTTTTTCACCCGACGGCGGGATGGGAAACACGCGGGCCCGGAACTGGTTGCCGGCCTGCTTTTCTAGGAGCGCCGGGTCCTGGCGACGGTGCAGAAAGTCTTCATAGGCGGCGCGGGCGGCTTGAAGCTCGACGACTTCGCCCTCTTGCCAGCGGTCGCCCAGGCGCATCGCAAAGCGCGAGATCGCTGCGCCGGGCGGCAGCGTGATCTCGAACTGCCCTTCGATTTGACGCGGCTCGGGGTTGCGGAACACCAGCTTCAGTTCGGTGAAGGCCAGCGGATCTTCGACCACCGAGCGTGCGGTCAGCGACTGCAGGATCAGCCCCGTGCCATCCGATGAGGTCAGCGACATCGGCGGACCGACCGGCCGCAGCACCCGCTCAGCGTCGGGGTTCTTGGGCGGTAAGGGCTGCCAGATAACACTCGGCGCGCGCTGCGCCGCCCCCCAGCCGGATAAGAGCAGACAGACAAGCGGAACAACCGACAGCACTCTGGTTCGCATCAAAACACCCCTAGCGTGGACCGGATGCAGGTCGCGGAAGCCCACAGCAAGTGGGCCGTAGAGAAGCGCCGCGGACTCTGCAGAGCAGGAATTAGGGTAACGAAAACGCGCGAGCCGCCCTAGCGGTTTTGCGGGCGTGAAAATTCCGACGCTCTCGACGGGCAAGCGGATAGAGTAGAGGGATGCGGACTCTGCGCGGCCTTGCTCTTAGCTTGCCTTGCATAGTTTTTCCCTCGCTGCTCTGGTCGCCGACAGCCCAGGCCCAGTTTCTGCCCCCGCGGCCCCCGGCGCCACCTTTGCCAGCGCCCGCCACGGTGGTGGTGACGCCGCCGCCGCCGCCGATGATGGTCCAGCCATATCCGCAACCTAACGTAGCGATGCCGCCGGCCCCCGCAGGAACCCTGGTGCAGATGCAGAGCAACGATCTGCGCGCCACGCTGTCGCAGCTACGTGGCGGCGGCGTGATGTTCGCGATCGGGTTTCGCCACGCGGCGGTGCGCAACTATCAGACCTGGGATCATATCTGTCGCATGCCGTGCGGCGTGCCCGTCGATCCCAATGGCATCTACTCGATCCGCGGCGCGGGCATTGTCGCCACCGACGGCTTTCAGCTACCGCAGACCGGGGTCGTGGCGCTGTCAGTCAACGCCGGCCATCGCGGCGTGCGCTCGGGTGGCGTAGTGATGACGACCTTTGGCAGCATCCACACGGTCGTCGGCATCGTCTTCACCGCCATCGGAGCCGGCTTGTCGAGCGCCGACGCCAAGTACGCCGACACGTCGCGCGGCATGCTGATCGCGGGTGGCGTCAACCTGGGCGTCGGTACGCTGCTCATGGCCGGCGGCATCGCGATGATCGTCTACAGCCACACCCGCGTGACGACCAGCGATGGCTACACGCTGGCGCTGGGCAAAGACTCGCGACCCAAGCTGGCGCTGACCGCGAACGGGCTGCGGTTCTAGTCGATAGCCGGAACCCGCCTAGTTCGGGGACGCTGACCTAGGAAGGCGTGATGAACTGACCGTTGCTGTCGTAGCGCCAGTTCGTGGTGTCCTTGTAATCTCCGCGCTGCTTTTCATCGGTAACCAACTGGCCATCTTTACGGGCCCACGGATCATAGTAGGCCTTCGTCTTCGGAGCTCCCCATTTTGCATCGTAGAGGTTCCTCATCTCTAGCACCCAGTGGGCTGGGGTTCCTTTTCCACTGTTATCGACAAGGTTTAGATTCATATCCTTGTCTCTAAACATCTTCGAAATGGCCGGATTGTCTTTCAGATACCGTTCCATTGTCTTGCTATTAATCGCGTTATGGTCTGCCTTATCGCGGTCGGCTTCGTTGGGATAATCTTTGTTTTTATTATCCGTCTGATTTCGCTGGAGTTGCTCATAAAGCTGCTTCTGCATAAACTGGATATCTCCAGCTTTTAGGTCCGTATTGTTCTTTATTTTATCTTTAATATCGGTGAGCTGTTTCTTTTGCTCTTCTGTTAGGTGAGCCGCGTCTTTTTCCATGCTGCTGATCATCGGCGACAGCCCCTTTGGACCGTCAGCAACGATGGCGGCGGCGACCAAGGCGGTAGGACCGCACATATGCGCCGATTTTGGGTCGTTGGGGTCGTTCTGAACAAAGGAGTTTAAGAACGACGCCCGAGCTTCTGGCGTATCGAGCTTACCGACTGGCTGCTCAGGGTCAACTTTCTGAATATCTGCATTGTCCTTATATTCATAATCAATCATTTTCCCATGGACTCGACGCTCGATTTCTTTATCATCAACTCGCTTTGGCTCGGTCCCTTTGAAACCCGGTTTCTTTTTATCTCGCTCGTAGCTGCTGTGATCATACTCATATTTTGCATCCGCTTCATCGCGCAATTCTTTTGGAGCTTTGGCGCGGGCTTCAGCGCGGGCGGCTTCGCGCTCAGCTTCTTTGGCTTCAGCGACACGCAGTCCGCCGAACCCGGCGGCATTCAATGCTGAATCGGCGAAGTTGCCAAACAAGTGAGTGATGCTGTTTTGCTTTTCCTCGGCCTGGGCTGGCGTGGGGTTCCAGGCATCGCGGGCGTAGTCGACGGCGGCATCGGCGGTCTTCTGGATGCCACCCAGGATTCCACCGAACCAACCGCCGGGGGCGGCAGCGGCTTGTTGTGGACTACTGGGTGCAGCAGCAGGTTTCTGGTCGGTGTCGAAGAACATTCCAACGAGCTCCTGAGGACGACAGCCACTGTGCGACAAGCCGCGTGTCAGAGATTTCGGTGGCCCTCGGGGGAAGTTGTGCGGCCTAAAACGCCGATAATGTATATTATGTCAACTCAGGCAGCCGCTGGATTGGGCTAGCCTGGGTCGAGGCTGGCACCGGGTCCTGCTTCGTCTGCGGCGTCGCGTTGCGGGGCTTGCGCCGGTCGCGCTCCGGCATGGCTGGGCTGGGCTTGGCTGGCCTTTTGTGGGTTGCCCCTTTCTTTGGTCGTGGGCTTGGGCCGATACTGGACGCATGTGGCTGCGGCGGCTGCTTCTGCTTTCTGCGATGAGCCTCGCCGCGTGCATGGACGACGAGCCCGAGCCACCGCCCGCCGCGACCCCGGCGATTCCCCGGCCGCCGCCAGCCCCGCCGCCCAGCGATGCCGAGATGTTGCGGCCGGTCTTTATCGATGCCTGCTTCGATGTCGTGCACCAGACGTTTATGCAGTACGGGCTGACGAAGACCGAGCGCTCGGAAGTCTGGGCCCGGTTCTATAAGAACCGCTGGGTGCACTGGACCGGTCAGCTGGTGAAAGTCAGCGCGGCGGCGATGCTCTTTCGTCAGCTAGGCGCGACAAGCTCGTATGACGTGCTGGTGCGCGTGCCACACATCGCACCCAGTACTCGTACGAGTCTGCTGCCGGGCCGTGTGTATAATTACGTGGGTCGGCTCGACAGCTACGATGATCTGTTCCGCACGATCTACCTGGAGCAAGGCCAGGTCTTCGATGCGGGGCCCGAGGGCGTGCCCGGGGTGCTGCAGACGGCGCTGCCGCTGGCCCGCAGGTTTCCGCCTCCGCCGCGGATCTACGCCGGGCCGCCAGGCGTCGCCCTGCCTGGGGTCGCGTCGGCGCAGGCGGTCGTTGATCCGCTGCGACCGGCCTCGCTGCCACCCCCACCGCCACCTGTACGCTGAGGCACAGCGACGGTGGGGAAGGGGGCCTGCCCTGCCCTGCCCTGGCGTTTCAGATCAGCGACGCTTGAGAAACAGCACTTGTGACCAGCCGCGACCGGCGAAGTCACCGCTCACGACGATGTCGGACATCTCGCCGAAGCCGTCGCAGATCAGGCTCTGGCCCCACTCTTCGTAGTAGCGCGTCTCGCTGGGCGGGCGGCCTCGCACCAGGTCGGTGACCAAGAGCTTGCCGCCGGTGCTCTGGCTGCGGTTGATGAGCAGCAGCTGATCGTGCCCCAGGCCGCAGAAGTCCCCGACCAGCTGCGCATCGCCAGCGTCAAACCAGCTGCTAAACGCCGAGCCGGCCTGCCAGGTGTCGGTGTACAGCACGTCGGCGGGCGCGCGCTTCTTGCCGTGAAAGCTGGCGATCAGCAGGCCGCCGGCACCGTTGCTGCGATCGCAGCACAAGAGCTGGTCGTAGCCACGGTGCAGGAAGTCGCCGGCCAGGATCACATCGCCCACGTCGAGCCAGCCGTTGAACACCTGGCTGTCGCCGTAGTTCTCTTGGTACAGGTGGCGGGCCTTGCCGCCCTTGACGTCGGTGATGCGGATGCGGCCGTGCTGCCCCCCGCGGTTGATGGTGAGCCACTGGTCATAGCCCAGACCCAGGAAGTCGCCGGCCAGATGAACGTCGCCATCGTCCTGCCAGCCGTCGAGCCACATGCTCTGGCCCCAGCTCTCCCAGTAGCGGATCTGCACCGGGTAGCCGGTGGCGAGGTCAGCGATCATCACGCGCCCCAGCGAGCCACCGCGGTTCATGAGCACCAGCTGTTGATGCCCCAGGCCCATGAAGTCGCCGACCAGATACCAGTCGTTGGCGTCGACCCAGCCGTTGAGCCAGTCGTATTCGCCCCAGTCCTCGTGCATGACGGCGCCGCAGGGCGGGTGGCCAGGGGACAGGTCGTAGACGCGCAGCTTCGGTCCAGTGTTGGTGGTGCGGTTGATGCACAGGATCTGCGAGCGCCCCAGCGCCCCGAAGTCGCCGACCAGGTGGACGTTGCCGTTGCCAAGCAGGCCGTCGAACTGGGTGGACTCGCCACGCGACTCGCGATAGACGACGGCCGCCGGGGCATGCCCGACGCTAAGGTCAAGGGCCAAGGCGCGGTCGTTGAGCAGGCGGGTTGGTCGCAGACGAAAGCGACTGTCGTGGGCCCGCTCGGGCAGTGCCCCGTTGGCGCCCAGCACGCCGCGCTGCTCGATGGGGGGCGGCGCACCGCTGACTGGGGCACCGCTGACTGGGGCCTCGGGCACGGTCAGGATCTGCCCGCTGTGCGCGGCGACAAGCAGCCAGGTTCCGTCGCTGTCCGGGCGAAGGCGGAAGCGCTGACTGGGGTGGCCGTTGGCCGCCGCCTGCACCAGGGTCGCCCCGACGTTGGCGCTGGCCCCGGCGATGCCCAAGCACTTGGCAGAGTGCACGGCGATCAGCGCATAGGTGTCGTCAGCCGACTGATAGACCAAGCGGAAGACCTGCTCGGCAAAGCCGGTACGCGGGCGCAGCACGACGGGGGCCCCGTCCTCTAGGCTGCGCTGATCGACGGTCCACAGCAGGCCACTGCGCGCGCTGCTGACCTCGAAAGCACGACCGCTGCGCGGCAGCGGCTGAAACGGCAGATCGATGGGGCGCAGCGGCACTGGCGAGTCGCCCAGGACCAGCTGGCCATCGCGATCGGCCACCGCCTGACCGTCGGGGGTACGCAGGATCTGGCTGCTGCTATTGCCCTGCCGGACAAAGATCGCGTCGGGCGAAAGCACGTTGGTGCGCGCGCCGAGGCGGCGCTGTCCCATGGCATCGCTGTAGCGGCACAGGAAGCTGTGATCGAGGGCGCGCAGTGCGACGCGGCCGTCCCATAGCTCCCAGAGCTCCAGCGACTGATGCTTGCCCAGGCTCTGGCCATCGGTGCGGACGCCGCCTTCTTCGGCGCGCAGCGTCAACAGCCCGCGCGGTGTGTTGACGGCGACGGGAGTGCGCCGCTTGGCCCAGTGCAGGGCACCGCGGCGGGACGACCAGACCAGATCGCCGGGATCCTCGGGGCTGCCGCGAAACACGGCCAGCTCCCCCGAGCCCAGCACCGCCGCAAAACAGTCGCCGGGCTCGCCATAGACCTCGGAGCGCCAGACGACGGTCTCTTCGCTGAGGGCCAGGGTCGCGGCATTCGACTGGGCAGCCAGCGGCGCCTCGCGCACCACTTGCAGGATGCCGTTGGGTTCCATGCGCGCCGAGTAGAAGCTGCTGGCCCCGCCGCTGCTCGCCCAGGTAGTTCCCCGGGTATCGCCGGGCCCAGCCCCGGAAACTACGCAGAGCGCTCCGCTGGGGGTCAGCGTCAGCTGGTAGCGGCCATTGCCCGAACGTCGCCCCTCGCCGATCAGCAGCCGCTCGCCCAGGCGTAGGACGGCGCTCTCTTGCGGCGGGGGACGCAGCGCGGTCTCCAGGAAGAAGGTGGCCGAGTCGCGAAAGCTGGCTTCGTGCTGCTCGTGCTCCAGGCCCAGGAAGTAAAAGTCGAGGATCTCCATCGTGCCCTCGGCCCCATCCCCAGCGACGTTGGTGGCGACGACGTAGCGCGGCGGCGACTCGTGGGTGCGCAGCGAGACGCCTCGCGGATTGGCCAGCCCGCGCACCAGATGAAAGGTCGCAGCCGACCGGAACTCTGAGTCGTCCTCGTACGGGCAGGGCACAAGCCGCGACTGCAGCGCGCGCAGGTAAAGCGGCGGCGAGCCCAGCGACTCAATCGACACATCGCGAGCGCTGGCCAGTCCCGCGACCAGGCGGAAGTGCAGCCGGCTGGCATCCGACGGAGCAAAGCGCACCCAGGCCCCTTCGACGCCCAGCGGTACGAAGCTACCGTCTTCGATGCGGCTGAAGTTGCACAGCGGACCGTAATAGCGCGGCTGCAACAGCGACACCGTGGCGGCGAGCGCAGTGTTCAGCAGCCGGTCGCGCAGGCCCGGGCTCTGGGCCGCAAGCAGCGCCATGGCATAGCTCGGCGCCACGGCGGCGGCTTCCAAGAGGACCATCGCCAGATCAATCGGCCAGGTCGGGCTCGGCTGGGTGCGCAGCGTCAGCTCACCGGCGCCGGCAAAGCCGACAAAGCCGCGATCGCTGCGCCGCAGCAGGATCTGGGTTGGCCAGCCGTTCAGCTCGACGGTCGCCGGCGACAGTAAGAGGTCTTTGCTGGGCTGGCTCTCGGTGCCGAAGACCGACTTGCCTTCCAGCCCCCCTGCCCCACGCCGGCTCTCGCCGACCATCACGCTTCGCCCGGGGTTAAGCAGCGTCTCGGGCAGTCCGCACAGAACCTGCAGCAGCACCTTCAAAGGTCCGCTGACTGCGCCGCCGGGGTCCAGCGTCGCGACATCGGTGCTGGCCGATAGCCCCCAGCTGCCATCGCCGTCGCGGTTGGGCTGCAGATACAGGCCGATCTGGGCCGGCCCGCGCAGACCAAACATCAGGCCGTCTTCGATGCGCAGCGTGAACAGCAGGGAGGCGTTGACCTGCGTCGCGGCATGCGCTAGCTGAGCCGCCAGGCCACGCGGAAAGAGCCGCTCGGCCAGCTCGCGGGCCAGCGTCGCCGGGGGGCGCAGCACCGGGGCTTCAAAGCGGGCCTGCGATAGGGCACTGCCGGCCAGCTGACGCACCAGCTCAGCAGCGCGCTCCTCGACGGCAGCAAAGATGGCATGCGAAAAGCTCGCCGGACGACCGGGCGCGCGGGCCCGCCACTCCGCCAACTCCAGCGCTGAGGTATGGGCCAGGGTCACGACCTCGCCGCTGGTGGTCAGCGTGAAGCGTCCCGCGCTGTCTTCGTAGATTGGCAGCTGGTCACCGACGATCTCCGCCGCCGCCGCGACGCCAGACCCGACGAACAGCGCGACATCATCCGGTGCCGGGATCGAGTCCTTGCGCGTATCGATGACGAAGATCCCGCCCCCTTGGGTCCCGGCCTCGCCTGAGCCGGCCCCGGGATCGATGACCAGCTCGGCACCGCCCTCAGGTCCCTTGGCCTGCTGGATGTGCCACTTGCTGAGATCCATCTGAGGGCGAAAGGGATTGCCAAGGACGGTGCGCAGCGCCATGTCTGCCTTCTCCGGAGTTTGGTTAGCATCGCACGGAATGAAGCCCGACTGCGAGGCGGGTCACAGCTTGGCGCTTCCCCGCCCGCGCGCTTTCGCCGAAGATGCGGGCATGAGTCCCCTCCCTGCGCTCGATCAGCAGCGCGGCGTCCTGTTCCTGTGCGTGGCCAACTCGGCGCGCAGTCAAATGGCCGAAGGCCTGGCCCGACGACGCTTCGGCGAGCGCATCTTGGTGCAGAGCGCCGGCAGCCAGCCTAGCCGGGTGAACCCCATGGCGACCGCCGTGATGGGCGAGCTAGGCATCGATCTCAGCCGCCATTACTCAAAAGCCGCGAGCAGCATCGACCCGGCCAGCGTCGGCCTAGTAATCACGCTCTGCGCCGAAGAGGTCTGCCCGGTGTTCCTGAGCAGCGCCCCCCGCCTGCACTGGCCGATTCCCGACCCCGCGACCGCCCCGCCAACCGACACCCCCGACCCCGAGTCCACCCTGCGCGAGGGGTTCCGCAGCGCACGCGACGAAATCGATCGCCGCCTGGCGACGCTTTCGCTGTAGCTGCGCCTTGCCCAAGGGCCTGCCGCCGGAACAGTGTGCAGCCGAACATTGGCCAATACAGCCTGTGCTTATATCCGGCTATTTTGTGTCGATATGTTAATAACTTATGAACGCTTGGGCGGGCGTTACTGCAGATCGACCAGGGTCATATTCCCCTGGGTGGCGTCCGACGGCAGGATGACAAACGACATGCGGCCGCTGCCGGGTCGGCGGGAACTGGCGACTAAAGCGGTCCCCGGCGAAGTCGAGCCGCGCGGATTGCCGTACCGCACCGGGAGCGTCCCACGCGCCCAGCGCCGACCGTCGCGGCTCGCGAGCCAGTGCGCGGTGTAGGCACTCGGCTCGTAATACGCCACGAACGCCGTGTCATCGCCATCGATCGTCATCGGCCCGTTGAACGCCGTGGGCAGGGCCGGTGGGCGGATCGTGGCGTAGCTGGCAGCGACGACGTCGCCCGGCGCGCAAAAGTACGTCTGAATCGACGAGTACGAGTTGTAGATGGCCCACATCCGCCCCTGGCTATCGATGGCCGCGTCATCAGCTGGGCAGGTGTTGCTGAGCGCGCTGGTGCCGGAAAGCTGGACCACGCCGGTGCGAAACATCCCGGTATACCGGTGGCCCCAGAACGAAAAGACGCCGCCGCCTTTGGGATCCCATTCGACATCGCTCTGCTCGACGGTGCCTCCCGAGCCGTGCATGTAGTTCCGGTGCAGATCGTCGACCTCCAAGCTAAAGGCGTCCAAGCCCCCGCTGCGTGACCGCGACCACGACGCCCATACGGTCTGCTTGCCATCAATCGTCATGCCCACCCCGGGGTCATAGCCAAAGGCGCTGCCGATGCGCTCCGACGTCGAGCCGCTCATGCCCTCCTTCCACCGGTGCAGATCCACAGGGGTTCCTTCTCCGCTCACCTGTGCCACGACGGCGAACAGCGTCCCGTCGTTGCGCAGTGCAAAGTCCCAGGCCTCACGCTTGTAGCCCACGGCGATGCTGAGGGGCGCTGGCTCGATCGTCTTCCCGCCCGGCTTGCGGGTGTACAGCTTCAGCGAGAAGTTCGACCCGCTCTCGACCTGGACCATGACGTAAGCCGTACCGTCGGTGCCGAACTCAAGCTGAACCCCTCGGCCGGCCACGCCCGCAAGGCTGGTGCTGCCATAGCTCACCGGACAGCAGCCGATGCTGCAGCTTGCGTAGCCCGCTGCGCAGACACACGACGAGCCAATGCACTCGCCGGCTGGGCCACAGCTTGTTGAGTCCGTGCACTTCGCATCGGGCAGCGGAACGCCGCAGGGGCGCGCGGCCGGAACGCAGGCCTTGTCACACTGGTGAAAGCCCGCGGCGCACGAATAGCCGCACTTTGTCCCGTCGCACGTGGCCACGGCGTTTTCGGGTACCGGGCACGGCGTGCAGGCTCCGCCACAGGTCATGGGGTCGCTGTTCAAGGCGCAGGCTTCCCCGCACATGTGTTGGTCCGCGCGACAGCCCACAGGATTGGGTCCCGGTCCGGGGCCGGGTCCCGGTCCAGGGCCCGTTCCAGGCTCCATCAGGCCGCCACTGCTGCAGGAGGTCAGTGCCAGGATCAAGGCAAAGCCGATGTTCCAAAGAGTCTTACTCACGGGGGACCTTTCTCCGCTTACGTGCCGCACTCCGGCTGGCGCGCCAGGGCGGGACCGCGACGCTAACACGCGCCGCAAGCGACGCATCGCAGATCTGCTCCATCGCGGCAGACCTCTTCTACTCACAGCGCAGCGCGCTATCGCTGTCGCGGTGGCACTTCAGGCAGACGCGCGGGTTCTGGCTGGCGAGGGCGCGACAGCGGCCGCCACGAACCCAGTCGGGTGGGTGCGGGTTGGCCCCGCCCGGCACGCGCGAGTCCGACAGAGTGCTGTGGCAAGCCAGGCAGGTGTCCTCGCGGTGGCACGAGGTGCAGCTGCGCTGGCTGCGACGCGCCTCTTCGGCGTGCAGGTTGCTGGCCGATCCGCCCGTCGCTGACGACCAGCCGCTGGGGTGAAACGAGCGCGGACGAGCCGGAAAGAAGGCCGAGGTCGCTGGCTGTCCAGGCAGCGTCGCGTGATCGCTGACCGCTAGGCGCTGGTGGCAGCCCAGGCAGAAGCTCTGCTGACGATGGCAGGTGCTGCAGTCGGGCTGGTTGCGGCGGGCATCGACGGCATGCCGCGCGATGTAGTTGCCGCCGTGCAGATCGTAGGGCTTGGCAGCGGCGTTGTGGCAGCGCAGGCAGTAGCTCTCGCGGTGGCAGTTGCTGCAGTAGTCAGTCCCGCTCTGCGCGACGCGGCCGTGGCTCTGGCGGAAGTCGGTGGCGGTGTGATCGTCGCCGCGCAGACCGCCGCTGGGACGCAGAACGCCCGATGCCAGCTGGACCTGCAGGAGCCCCCCCGGCTGCGCGGGATGGCAGATGGCGCAGCGATCCGGTGCCCGCCCCGCTGCTCGACGACCCCCATCGTGGCAGCGCAGGCAGAGCGCCATCGTCGGCAGCTGTTCGCGGGTGGCCAGATCGACCTGCGACAGGTCGCCATGGCAGGTGGCGCAGGGCAGCTGCTTTTCGATGTGCAGGCGATGGTTGAACTGCAGCGCTGGCGGCGGCAGGTCAACGCGGGCAATCAGCGTTGCGGGATCGACTCCGGCGGCGATGCTGGGCTGACCGTCGAGCACCGGCTGGCTGGGGAAACCCACATGGCAGGTGGCGCAGGCACTGGGCGGGGCACTGCTCGCCGCAAAGACCTGGCCGAATGGCCGACTGCGCTCGATGGGATGACAGGCACGGCAGGCGGCCTCTGTCGGAAGAAGGTTGTCGCGTGACGAAAGCGAGGTGGCCGCTGCGGCGTGACAGGCCAGGCAGTCGCTGCCCCGCGCCAGATGTCGCCGATGCGAAAAATGGAGCGGCAGGCGCTGCGGGGGATACACCACCGTGGATGGCCCGGCAGCCGACGCCGCAGCCGGGGGAGCGGACTCGCGACGCAGGGGACCCCACAGGTCGACTCCCGAGCGGGATCCCGACGGCGGGGCGGCCTGTCCTACGGCATCGCGAGGCCAGGTCGCAAGCGTCGCCCAGGCCAGAAAGAACAACGACGCGTAGCGCAAGAGGCGGTCAGTGGTGGAGGGGCTGAACATGGGCGACCTCAATTCAGCAGCCCGGGGGTGGGCAGGGCCCGCGGCGCCTCGCCAAAGCCGGCGGGCAAGAGGCCAGCCACGCTCTGCGGTCCACCGTGCGGCCCGAGCAGCATCGATAGGTCCAAGCTGGCCAGCAAGCGCACCTGCGAGCTGCTGTAGCGATCGATGCTGTCCTCGATAAAGACATGCAACAGGGCACCGCGGATAAACGCCCAGCGCACGCCCGCTTGCAGCGCGACTCCGTGGCTGCGGCTGCTTTCGCGTAGCTCGTCGGCGTAATAGGTGTAAAGGACGCGGCTCTCTAGCGAGACGTTGTCGCGGAACAGCGCCCAGCGACCGGCGAGGTCACCGCCGGCCTGCGTGCCGCCGTAGCCACCGCCGTAAAAGCCGTCGATCCGCAGATGGCTGCTGCCACGTCGGTACTGCAGCGAGGCATCGCCCCCGGCACTTGGACGCACGGTCGGGCTTGCGACGGCATCGGCGGCATCGGTGGCGCGTGCGATATCGACGAACATCCGGCCATACCCACCGATCGACCAGGACAGCTCGCTGCGCGCTGTGCGCAATCGAATCATCGAAGGGGCGCTCAGGGTCCGCCGCCCGGCATAGCGCAGCCCGGCGTGGTGATAGGGGTCGCTGGCGAAGACGTTCCAGATCGAGTCGCCATCCCAGGTCGGCACGTCGTAGCGGTAGTCGAGGTTCAGCGTGTGCTGTCCGCGCGCCATCGCAGAGGCATCGCCAGCGAGCACGGTGCGCAGGCTGGCCTGGGCTTCATCCAGCCGGCCGCTCAGCAGGTCGTAACGGATGGCGCCCCAGCCCTGCAGGCGCCCGTCGAGCAGGCGACCATGGGCACTCGCCGCAAGGCGGTCTTCCAGGCTGCCCCAGGCCGGGGCGCAGCTCTGCCCGAGGGGACAGCCGGCCGCCTGCCTTCCCGCAGTGGGCGACCACGTATGGCGATAGCTGAGCCGTACCTGCAGGTCGCGTAGTCCGGTCAGCCGGGCCGAAAATCCGAAGGTGGGTTGCAGCGACAGCGACTGCTGGCGCGGGTCGTCAGGGCGGCGATCGGGCGATCGGCTGGTGCCGTCGAGCACGTACAGGCTGGGATCAATCGGCAGGCCGCCGCTCTGCGACAGGCCACCCCAGGCATCGATCGCCACGTGAAACGGCGTCTGCGCCGAAATCTGCAGTCCGTCGAGTCCCCGGAGATCGAGCAAATCCCAGGTCAGCTGTCGGCCCAGCCGCAGCGTCAGCCAGCCGCCCAGGCGTCGCCCCTCGACGTAGGCGAAGAGCAGCTCGGGACGATGGTTGCCAAGCTCTGGATCGGTGCGTACACCGCCTGCCGTGCGATCGAGGCAGGAAAGTGGACTTGATGCAGTCACGCGACCGACGCTGCACAGGTAGTCGCCGAAGTCAGAATCGACACGCAGCTCGATAGCCACGGCCAGCTCATTTCGCGCGAGCGGCTCGTCGAGGCGCAGCCGTGGTCCAAGAGAAATGTCTTCGATCCGCAGCCCGAGGTAGTTGGTCACCCGTCGCCGCGCTACCAGCGCCGCCTGCGGATCAGCGGTCCATAGGTTGTAGGCCTGCGCGATCGACGTCACATCGGCGGAGACCGCATAGCCGTGCGCCTGTCCTAGTGAGGCCAAGCTGCCAACGACAGCTCCCAGTGAAAAGCCCGCCACGCGCCGCCACCATCCCTGCCCGAGGGAAGCAGGACGACGACGGCAATGCACAGGAGCAGACACGGCCGCGCATCGTATCGCGCGCCCCTGCCCTGTCAACGACGACGGCAAAAGAAGCGCTACCGCGTGCCCGCCGGCCTCGTTCGATCAGCTCTTTGGCCCGCGGAGGACCAAGCGGGCTGCCCCGCGATTAGTAGTGGCCGCCGCTTGGCTCGTCGTCGTCTCCGTCGTCGCCCGCTTCGCCAAGGCCGGCCGCGGCAGGGCTGTATCCCGCCAGGCGGTCGGCTTCGAGCTCCGCGTCGAGTTCGGCGGCGGTCAGGTCGGCTCGCTTGCGGGACAGCTTGCGCTTGTCCGGGCTCTGCGCGGCGCGGCCGCCTTTTTCTTTGCTGCGTCGTCCGGGGCGCTCATCGGTGCCTTTGAGCGAGGACAGCGGCCACAGCTCGTGCTCGATCTCCGCCAGGCCCGCGTCGAGCACAGCCTGAACAACCTCGCGCGAGGACTTGTAGCAAGGAGAG
>CALFYE010000248.1 GCA_937952145.1 uncultured Myxococcales bacterium | reverse complement strand
GCCCCAGCCTTACGGTTCCCTCGACGGGGGAGATAATATGTAAACACCTTCTTAGGCGGGGAGCGGGACGGGCAGACCTTGAGCGTGCAGGACCTCGGCGATGGCGTGCAGCAGGTGGTCGACATCGTCGGGGTGGAGGTCGCCGATGGTGCCGATGCGGAAGCAGTCGGCGCGGCTGACCTTGCCGGGGTAGATGACACAGCCGCGATCCGACAGGCCGCGATAGAAGGCGGGGAAGTCGAACCCGGGCTGAGCCGGCAGCAGGAACGAGGTGATGATCGGCGAGAGCAGCGCCTCCGGCAGGAAGGTGCGGAAGCCGAGTGCGGTCATGCCGGCGAGCAGGCGCTGCTGATTGGCCTGGTAGCGTCGCAGGCGCGCGGCCGGGCCGCCTTCCTGATCCAGCTCGACGAGCGCTTGATGCAGGGCGAGCAGCGCATGCACCGGCGGCGTAAAGCGGAACTGACCATCACGATCGAGGCCGGCCAGCTGGGCGCAGAGATCGAGGCTGACGCTCCGGGCCTGACCCTGGGCGGCGCGCAAGATCTCGCGCTTGGCCACGATGAGCGCCAGGCCGGGCACGCCCTGCAGACACTTGTTCGCCGACGTCACCAGGGCATCGGCCCCCCACTCGGAAAGCGGGCAGGGCAGGGCGCCGAAGCTCGACATGGCATCGATAAGCAGGCGGCGGCCGCGGGCGCGGCATCGCTCGGCCACGGCAGAGACGGGGTTTACCTGGCCGGTGCTGGTCTCGCAGTGGACCAGGGCGACGGCGGCTAACCCAGAATCGGCGGCGAGCAGCGCATCGATCGCGGCCGGATCGACGGGATCCGACTCGGCGAAGTCACAGGGTGTGACCTGCAGGCCCTGGGCCCGCGAAAGCTGAGCGATGCGCTGGCCGTAGGCGCCGTTCTGCGCCACCAGGATGCGTCCTCCCGTCGGTAGCAGCGCCCCCAGCGCGGCTTCGACGGCATAGGTCCCGCTGCCCTGCAGCGGCAGCGAGGTGTAGTCCGGCTCGGCGACACCGGCGATGCGCAAGAGCGCCGCGCGGACCTTCTTTACGACGCCCAAAAACTCGGCATCGCGCGAGCCCAGGTCGCGCAGCATCGCCGCCTTTACCGTCGGGCTGGTCGACAGCGGACCCGGGGTAAACAGCCGCTTGTCGTGGCCTGCGGGAGGGGCAGCCATGGGCTAGTCGCGCAGCAGCGCCGCGCCCCAGTGGAAGCCAGAGCCGAGGCCGACGAAACAGCACAGGTCGCCCGACTTGATCTTGCCGGCCCGACGGCACTCGTCGTAGGCGATGGGGATGGTGGCGGCGGTGGTGTTGCCGTAGCGCTGGATGTTGTTGTAGATGCGCTCGGGCGGGATGCCCAGGGCCTGCTGCACCGCTTCGTTGATGCGCAGGTTGGCCTGGTGGAAGATGAACATCTTCACGTCGTTGATGGTGTAGCCATGCTTGGCCAAGAGCGAGCGCGTGACCTCCGGCATCTTGGTCACCGCCATGCGGAAGACGAACTTGCCGTCCATGTGCGGCACGTGATCCAGCTTCCGAATCATCGCCTCGGTGACATACGGCCGATGTGCCATGCCCGAGGGAACGTACAGCTTGTTGTAGTTGCTGCCGTCGGTGTGTAGCTCGAAGTCGATCAGGCCGCGCTCGGTTTCGCCCTCTTCGCGGCGCAGCACCACCGCCGCCCCGGCGTCGCCAAACAGCACGGCGCGATCGCGGATCTGCGTGCCAAAGGCGCGCTCTTCTTCGCTGATCTCTTTGTGCTCGACCTGGCCCAGCACCAGATCCCAACTAGGGAACGGCATGAACGGCGAGTGCGACTCGGCACCGATGAGCAGCAGGTTCTTGGCTGCCCCGACCTTGAGCAGCGCGTCGGCGACCTGCAACGCATAGATGAAGCCCGTGCACTGCTGGCGGATGTCGAGCGCCGGGATGTTGCGCAGCCCCAGCTTCGCCTGCAGGATGCCGCCCGAGCCGGGGAAGAAGTGGTCGGGGGTCATGGTGGCGAAGACGACGTAGTCGATATCGGCGGCGGTGACCCCGGCCTGCTCCATCGCGATCTTGGCCGCCCGCACGCCAAGGTCTGACGTCGCGACCCCGTCGGCCGCGAAGTAGCGCTGCTCAATGCCCGAGCGCTCGCGAATCCACTGGTCGCTGGTCTCCATGACCTTTTCAAAGCGGCTGTTCGGGACTAGATGCTCGCCGACTGCGAACCCGGTGCCTTTGACGACGCTACGCATGGGATTTCTCCATTCTAGAAAGGACGGGTTCTACTCTCCTCGGCGACGGTTTGCAACAACTACGGCGCGAGGCCCGTCGAGGGTTCATCGGGCTGCCGCCGAGGCTGTTGCCCCCCCCCACACACCGACCCGGGGACGAGATATTCGAGGGCGACCGCGTCGCGCGGGGGGCAGATGGCCAGGGGCCAGGGGCCGGTTCCTAGTCAGCCTAGGTTGCTGAAGCCGTGCGCAGCCTCGGGCAGGCGCTGTGCTGCGGTTTGCAAGCGGCCTTCTCCCGGGGGCCGTCGGGACTGTGCGGTCGGTATCGGGATCAACAACCGCTGTCGGGCAGGCCTCGGACCGCGTACGGCGTCCGTCTCCCGTTGCGGCGGATTTGCCAGATTTTGAGCTGTCTTCAACGGCACGCGGGGGGGGCCGTACAAACGGCGGATTGTCGGCCGCAAGCGTTGTTGGCGTCTTGCAAACGGCCGCCCCGTGCGCCGCACCGCGTGTGACGGCTCCGGCAGACCGCGCAGAGCGGGGACCCCAGGTGGCCGAGTGGTATGCAGGCTGCGCCAGGCCAGCAGCAACGGCCGCAGGACAGAATGCAGACGGGCTTTGGCCGAATCAGCCATGGCAGAGCTGATCTTCGAGCGCTGCCAGGTGGGCTGGCGGGGGCAGCTAGGGGGAGCGGAGGTGGAGCGCAGCTTGCTTGTGGCTGTGGGCGGTGGCGGTGTTGCCTTGCGTGGCTTCGAGGTCGGCGTAGAGCTCATGCGCGCGCGCTTGCAGCGAGCGAGCGGTGCCCGGGACCGCCTGCGGCGAAGCGAGCGCTTCGTCGAGCAGGGTGCGCACCGCGGCGGCGGGGAGCGGGGTCTGCTGCAGTCCGGCTCGGGCCGTCGACAGCAACCACTCCACCGCCCGCTGACGCCCAAGCCAAGCCTGGCCCAGTCGGGCTGCGCTCTCGGCCTGACCGCTGTCGACCAGGAGGTCGAGCAGGTCGGCGATGAGCAGGGTCGGTGGCGATGGCGGACGGCTCTCGGGGAGCGCGAGGAGGGCGGTGAGTGCGGCGGTGGCGGCAGCGGGGTGGTGCTCGGCAAGCGCGGCGCGGCCCAGGAAGTACGCAGCGCGCTCCTGGCTGGCCAGGGGGGCGACGGCAGGCGGTAGTGCAGAGCGCGCGACGTCGGAAAGCAGCGGCCAGCGGGGCTCGGCTTGCAAGCCCGCAACGTCGAAGAAGGTGGCGAGGTGATCCGGTGAGGGCAGGGCCGCCCAGACCTCCTCGGCCGAGCGCGCGGTCTGGGCCAAAAGGGTCAGGCTAAGACGCTGATCGGTATCGTCGCCGTGCTCGATCGAGAGGCGCAGGAAGAGGAACGCGTTCGCCCGAGCGCCCGACAGAAGCTGCAGACGGGCGGTTTCGCGCAGGGCCAGCGGGTCGCGGGGATTGGCGAGGAGGGCGCGGTTTAGGAACGGACGGGCGCGATCGGCCGCACCGGCCTGCAGCAGGCGCGCGGCGATAAGGGCAGACGGGTACGAGTCAAAGGGATGGCGGGCACTGGCTGCCTCGGCTCGCGCCACGACCTCGGCGAGTGGTGTGCTGGAGTCTTCGGCGAGGCGGCGCAGGAGCGCCCCGTCTTCATCGTGCGAAGGCGCAAAGCGGAAAACCAGCCCGACTCCGACCAGCGTCAGCCCAGGGAGTAGCCATCCGGCCCAGGTGGGCAACCGAAAGCGCGGGCGCTGCAGCAGCGACACCACGCCGAGCGCGGGCCAGGCGACGCCCAGGATGGCGAGGTTGAAGTCGAACAGGTTGTGGACCGCCAGCGCTGCCAGCGAGAGGCCGGCAGCCAGCCGGAGCACCGGGGGGAGAGGCGTGCTCGGCGGACGCCAGGCATCGCGCAGCGCCAGGCCGAGCGGGATCAGGATGGCAGCCGCTCCCAGCAGACCGAAATCGAAGAAAAGCTGCAGCCACTGGTTTTCCAGGTAGACAAAGCGCATTCGTCCCGACAGGACGTGCACGTGCTGCAGCAGGTTCTCGCCCGCTTCGTACCCGACGCCGAGGAAGAGGTGACCGCGGAGGAGCGGCAGTGACTCGCGCCAGATGTGCAGCTTGCTGCCCGGTGCGAAGAGCGCAGAGCGGCTGAGTCCGGCGAGCCGCTCGTGTAGCAAGGCGGGGGCCCGGTCGGCGAGGAGGGCGGCCAAGAGTCCCGTGCACAAAAGACCCGCGAGGACCAGACGCAGCACTTTGGCTCGGTCGAGCCGTCGGGGTAAGCGGCGGTAGGTTGCCGCAAGGAGCAGCCCCTGGGCAACCAGCCAAGTGGCAATGCCCGCCCGCGACAGCGTCCCCAAGATCGCGACGTTGCAGAGCGCACAGCCAGGGAGGAGCAGCGCGGGCAGCCAGCGCCGCTCTGGATCAGACGGAGCGAGGGCAAGGCCGAGGGTCAGCAGCGCACCGAGTCCGGCCAAGGCGGCCATGTGGTTGCTGTTGTAAAGGCCGGCGGCAAGGAGGGCTCGCGTCGCTCCGGCTCCGGGGACGGCGATCGGCGACGGCAAGGTCAGCCCCAGCGCCGCCAGCCCGCCGAGCAAGCAGACGGCAAGCGGCGGCAGTACGAGCCAGAGGTACAGTTGCGGGGCGCCGGCAAAGGCAGGCGACGAGGCACCCAGCTGCACCTGGCTCAGGCCCAAGAGCAGGCACAGCCCCCCAGCCAGCGTCAGCGCACCATGTAACGTGGCCGGGACATCCACCGACAGCGGCAGCCAGGCCAGCTGTGGCTCGGACGGTGCGGGCAGGCCGGCCAAGAGCTGTCGCAGCGCGGCATCGCTGCCCGGCGCAAGGACGGCTCGCAACCCCGGCGGTAGCGGCACCGTCTGCAACAGCGCGAGTAGCAGCGCCGAAAGGAGGGCGATTGCGACGAAGGCCACCGTCGGCTCACTCTGACGATGCCGGCCGATGACCAGGCACAGCAGCGCCGACCCGGCGGTCATCCACAGCGTATAGGGGCGGTCCGCCGTCCCACCGAGGAGCGGGCAGAGGAGCAAGAGCAGACCCAGGGCGTCCAGGATCCTCGGGTGGGCTGCACTCGGCTCGTGGGCTGCACTCGGCAGGAAGTCTCGCTCGGCCGGGGACTTGCTCACGGTGATTGCTCAGCCTGGAGAGGGAAAATGAGGGGTCAGGCGGAACGGTATCATTTGACCCCCGTACCGTCGTAAAATAATCTTCGTGGAGCGTGGAACAGTCGATGTCTCAGCCTAAGCCGCGTCGGAAAAGCAGTTGGGAGGGAAGGACGCGCCGTGCGCGCGGATCGCTCTTTCTGCTGGCTGGGCTTGCCGGCTGGGCGGTGACTGTGGCTTCGGCCGCTGAGCCTCCGTCAGCGACGGAAAAACCGACGGATTCGAGGTCTGACAGCCAGCCTAGCGCGAGCGCTAAGCCGCCTTCGACGGAGCCTTCGGCTGAGCGCCCCGTCGAGTTTGTCGCCCTTCTACGTGAGCTTCGGTCGGCGGTGCACGAGGTCAGCACCCAGCGAGCCGCAGCCCAGAAGGGCGGCGACAAGGTCCGCGAGATCTGCCTGTACGAAAGACAGCGCGCGCTGGCACAAGCGCTGGAGAGCGCAGAGACCGCGCGAGTCGCTTGGGAGTCGGCCAATCAGGCCGGGGATGCGTCGCGGGCCCAGACGGAGCAAGGGCGGGCGCAGCAGGCCCTGCGGCTGGGACGCAGCCTGCGCAGTGCCGCTGAGAGCTGCGGTGGCTCGGTGCCGGTTGCCGCCAAGCCTACAACGGTGACCGTTGCTGGACCGGGCCAGCTGGACGACCCGCAGCCAGGCCCCACGGAGCTTGCCAAGCCCAACACGCTGCGCCTGGAACTGCCCAGCCGCCCCAACCCGGCCAGCGCCTTTCGCCAGGCGAGGTAACGCCGGGTGGCCATGACGCGAGGTGCAATTAGGCCGAGCCCGGCGGAGGCCGCCCCCCGTGGCGCGAAACCGACGCCGGGACTGCCGCGCGGACGCCGCGCCGGGCTCAGCGCTTCGCTGACTCTGGCTGCTGGGCTGCTGGCTCTCACCGCTGGCCCGGCGCGCGCGCAGTACGTGACCTATGGGCCCTTCGAGGTCTATCCCGGCCAGGTGTTCCGCGAGGGCCCCGGCATTCGCGTGCTGCGCGACGGCCTGGTCCTGCATCCCGGCATCGCAGCTGAGCTGGGTTATGACAGCAACCCTCTTTTGGCGAGCAAGTCCGCTCACTCGGGCGTGCTGCGCCTGCGGGCCCATGTCGACCTGGCCACGCTGCCGCCGCAGCGCCTGGATAACACGCTGCCCACGGTGGAATTCCGGGTCGGCGCCGCGATTGAATATCGCCAGTATTTTTCGACTGACTATCGCGTCGGCAACATGGCCCAGGTCAACGCCCAGAGCGATGCCGAGCTGACGCTGTTTCGCGGCCGGCCGCTGTCGCTGCGAGCCTGGAACCAGTTCCTGGTGACCAACGACGCCAGAAACCTGGAAATCGCCAGCAACCAGACCTTTGCACCGCGCATCTTCGACCGCCTAGGGTTGCTCGGCACGTATCGCCCGGGGCTCGGGCCGCTAGAGATTGGCCTCGCCGAGTCGTTTCGCGTCGACCACTACGTGCAGACCGAGCTTGAGCGCAGCCGCGCCCTGTCGAACGACATCCAGCTCTACGGTCAGCTGCGCGTGCTGCCCGAGACGCTGGTGCGGCTGGAGGTTCGCTCGTCCTACGTCAGCTTCTACGGCTCGGGATCACCGCTCCCACCCTCGGCACCGCTGCGCGTCATCGCCGGTGCGCAGAGCATGCTGTGGCGTTGGCTAGGCGCTTCGCTTTACCTTGGCTATGGCAACAGCCTGCATCACAACGTGCCGCCGCCGGCGATGGTGCAGCTGATTGGCAACCTGGGGGGCGTTAGCTACAGCGGGTTCGTCGGAGGCCTAGAAGCGCGGCTGCACCTGCTGTCGCGCATGCGCCTCTCGGCGGGGTATGCGCGCGACTTCTTCGACTCGATCTACGCCAGCTACTTCGTCGACGACCGGCTCTATGTTCACTACGAGCATGGGCTGTGGCGGAGCCTGCTGGTTCGCGCGCAGTTCGATACCTACTTCCGTGGCTACGGCGCGCTGGTGGCCCCGCCGACCTTTGGCTATCGCGCCTATCGCAACGGCGTTACCGCGCGCAGCGATGTTCTGGTTGCCCTCACCGCCGAAGCCACCTACCGTCCTTTGACCTTCTTGGAAGTGGGCGCTAGCTACAGCGTGCTCGACAACGAGACCGACTTTGGTTTTGTCGACGGCACCGGCACTCGCAACGACGCGGCCTTCGCAAAACATGTCCTCTTGTTCAAAGCCGATCTGGCGTACTAGCCGACTTGCGCTGTGGCTGCTCACCGCGGCGCTCGTAGGCCTGGGGTCCGCCTGTCCTGCCGAGACTGGCCAAGTGCTGCGCGACGTCGAGCGACCCCCAACCGTCGATCTCAGCCTCGGCCCAGCCGATGTGTTCGAGGTTCGCGTCTACGGCGAGCCCGAGCTCAACAACACCTACCGCGTCTCGCCCGAGGGCAGCATCGACTTTCCGCTGATTGGGCGCGTGCCGGTCAAGGGCATGACCTCTGCCCAGGTCGCCGAGGCCATTCGCGAGCGCCTGCAGAGCTTCATCAAGCAGCCGCAGGTCAACGTCTTCGTCAAAGAGATCAACAGCAAGAAGGTGACGATCTACGGCCAAGTGCACCACCCCGGCAGCTTCAACTTCGTCGAGTCGATGACGCTGGTGCAGGTGATCAGCAGTGCCGGTGGGCTGACGGCGATGGCGGCTCGCGATCGCATCCGTGTGACTCGGGTGCGCGATGGCAAGTCCGACAGCTCCACTGTTAACTTGCGCGAGGTCTCCGAGGGCAAGAGCACGTTCTATCTGCAGCCGGGCGACGAGATCTTCGTCCCTGAGCGAGTCTTTTAGCCATGGTGAGCACGCAAACCCCGGCTCCACTTGCCGGTCGGCGCATCCTCCTTGGGGTGAGCGGCGGCATCGCGGCGTATAAGACGCCGGAGCTGGTTCGTCAGCTCACCCGGGCTGGGGCGATGGTGAACGTCGTCATGACGGCTGCTGCGGCGCAGTTCGTGACGCCGCTCGCGCTGGCCACCGTATCGGGAAACCCCGTCGGCACCGACCTGTTCGACCTGAGTCGCGAGGCCGGTGGCTCGGGCATCAGCCACATCGACTTGGCAGATCGGGCCGAGCTGTTTTTGATCGCCCCGGCAACCGCGGACTTGCTGGCCCGGCTGTCGCTGGGCTTGGCGGATGATCTGCTGACGACGATTGCCTTGGCCTGTCGCGCGCCGCTGCTTGTGGCACCGGCGATGAACGTCAACATGTGGCAGCACGCGGCGGTGCAAGAGCACGTACAGCGCTTGCTTGCGCGCGGTGCTCGGCTCGTCGGTCCCGAAGCTGGAGAGCTCGCCTGTGGCTGGGTCGGCGCCGGCCGGATGAGCGAACCCGCCGAGATCGTCGCTCGCGTCATCGAACGGCTGGCTCCCACGGCGCGACCACTTAGCGGTCGGAAGGTGCTGATCTCGGCCGGGCCGACGTTCGAGGCGCTCGATCCGGTGCGCTTTATCGGCAATCGCTCGTCGGGAAAGATGGGGTTTGCGCTCGCCGCCGCGGCTGCTGAGCGCGGAGCGCAGGTCCGCTTGGTGGCGGGTCCGGTTGCTCTGCCCACGCCGCCAGGTGTGCAGCGCATCGATATCGAGAGTGCGGCGCAGCTTGCCGAACACGTGCTCGCGGCACAGGCGGCCGGCGATCTTGATGCCGTCATCATGACCGCTGCGGTCGCTGATTTTCGTCCCGCCCAGGTCGCTGCGCAGAAGCTGAAAAAAAACACGCTCAGCGCGGGACTTACCGTGCAGCTAGAGCCGACGCTCGATGTCTTGGCCGAGCTTGGCCGTCGACGAGGGGACGCCCGGCAGCCGCTGCTTGTGGGCTTTGCGGCCGAGACCCATGACGTCGTGTCCTACGCTCGCGGCAAGCTGGAAAAAAAAGGCTGCGACGTCGTTGTTGCCAATGACGTCAGCGAGCCAGGATCGGGCTTCGGCGCCGACGACAACCGAGTGACCATCATCCGCCGCGCGACCCAGCCCGGGGGCGAGCCGGATGTTGAGGCCCTGCCCAAGCTGCCCAAGTCTGCCGTCGCTGACGCGCTGTGGGATCGGCTGACTCCGCTCCTGCCACCACCGCCAGTTCGCTGAATCCAGGAGCCCGCCGTGAATCCCATCCTGCTCAATTTTCCCGACCATTTCTCGACGGAGCACCTGGACCTGCGGGCGCCGCGAGCGGGGGATGGACCGGAGCTTCACGCGGCGGTCTGCGAGACCTGGGACGAGCTTACGCCCTGGCTGCCCTGGGCGCGCAAGCTGCCGACGGCCGAGGACTGCGAAGAGCTGATGCGCGATGCCGTTGCCAAGTGGCAGCGACGAGAGGACCTGTGGCTGCTGGCTTTTCTCAAAGGCACAGGCCAGCTGGTGGCGTCGAGCGGCCTTTCGCGCATCGACTGGACCGTGCCTCGCTTCGAGGTCGGCTACTGGGTCCGCAAGTCGCTTGCTGGTCAGGGCTACGTGACCGAAGCCGTGCGCGGCATCGTCGGCTACGCCGTCCGCGAGCTTGGAGCCAAGCGGGTACAGCTGCACATCGATGTTCGCAACGATCGCAGTCGCCGCGTGGCCGAGCGGGCCGGCTTTGAATTCGAAGCCCGCATGCCGCGCATGCTGCGCGCCAACGATGGCTCTCTTGCCGATATCGACTACTACCGCTACCTGCCGCCGCTGCCCGCGGGCTAGCCGGCGATGTCTTCGCCACCGTCGACGTTGATGACGTTGCCGGTGATCCAGCCGGCCAGCGGGTGCGCCAGTACAGCCACGGCGTTGGCGACATCTTGCGGCGTGGTCAGGCGCTTTGCGGGATTGCGCGCAGTCGCCACGCGGATCATCTCTTCGTTGCCGGGAATCTTGCGCAGGGCCGGCGTATCGGTCACGCCAGCGCACAGCGAGTTGGCGGTGATGCCGCGCGGCGCTAGCTCGAACGCTAGCTGACGGATATGCGACTCCAGCGCGGCCTTGGCTGCCGAGACGGCGCCGTAGCTACCGATCACGCGGTGACCGCCGGCCGAGGTCATGGCAAACAGGCGCGAGCCTCGTCCAATCAGGCCCCGGCTGACAAGATCCTGCGTCCAGTACAAGAGCGAGTGCGCCATGACATCGCAGGTCATCTCTAAGTGCGTCTTGCCGATCAGGTCTCCCCCATCGCTGCCGGCCGGCGAGACGAAGGGACGCAGCGTGCCGAAGGCCAGCGAGTGCACAAACACGCGAACGCTGGGCCCAACACTGCGGGTAGTGGCCGCAGCGACGCGCTCGATGACCTCTTTGCGCTTGGCTTCATCGGCCGCGTTGACATTGAAGAACTCGACGCGGCGTCCAAGAGCGCGGATCTGCGCGGTGATGCCCTCGACGTGGGGCATGGTGCTGCGGCGATCCAGGTGCACGCCATAGATGTCCATGCCGCGCCGGGCTAGTTCGAGGGCAATGGCTTCACCAAAGCCGCTGGAGGCTCCCAGGATAACGGCGGCGCCGTCTAGCTGCAGCGGCAGGGGCGAGGCATCGGCGTGAGACGGGGAGGAGGGCACATCCGAGACATCAACGGTCGACATACCGCCGAGATATCACGCCGTCCGACAAAATGGAGAGAGGAAAGAAGGCGGCTGCGAGCAGGCGGGCTAGAACGTGGTGTCTTTCTTCCCCGCGTCGCCCTTCTTAGGGGCCTCGGGCTTCTTGCCACCGTCCGACTTGCCCTTCACCGGCGGCTTCTTCTTGCCCCCAGTCCCCTTCTTGGTTCCCTTGTCCGGGGTGTTGTCCGGCGTCGGATCGGCGGTCGCCTTGACCTCGGGGTCTTTGGGCGTGGGCGGATTCGGCGGGGTCGGCGGCTTCTTGCCGGGGGTGTCAGAGTTCCCGCTGGGATCGCCGTGCTCATCGCTGCCGCGGTTGCTGGTTGAACGCACAATGAGCGCGATCACCGGAGCGAGCACCGCGATGACGATCACCGCAACGACGATGAGCAAGGTGCGCCGTCGGCCGGGAGCAGTCTGCGAGCGCTCGGTCGAAAGGCCGGCACTCGGCAGCGTGACGTTGGAAGCCGAGGCGGCGTACGGCGACACCGAGCCCGACTGTCCAACGACTGGCGGAACCCCCATCTGGGACGCCGCGGCGGCGGCATACGAGGACGCCTGCGGCATCGGCATCGGTGGCGGCGGTCCCAGTGCATGCATGCCGGGGTTGGAACGCCCAAGCGCCGCTGCTGCGGCCGCTGCTGCCATCGCCGGACTGTCGACTGCACCGGGATCAACGACCACCGTCGGCTTTTCGGGAAAGTCATCCTGGTCGAGGCGGACCATCGCCTCGGCAGGCTTGCTGGTCGGGCCGCCTGGACGCAGCGCTGGAATCGCGCCTGCCGTCGCTGGACGCACCGGCCGAACCCCATCGTGACTGCGTCCACCCATCGCCGGACCGGCGTCTGGTGGCGCAGACTCTTCGGCGCGGAAGACCTGATTGGCCTTGCGGATGTCGCGCAGCTTCTGCAGGACCACGTTGGCGTCCTGCGGTCGCTGATCGCGATCCCGCTTCAGCATCGAGGCCAAGAGCTCGTCGATCTGCTCGCCGAAGTTCTTGGCCGGGACAATGGTCGAGATGCGTGGGGCTTCGCGCCGCAGACGCTGCGCGAGCACTTCCATGCCGTCGTCACCGACGAACGGAGCGCGCTGAGCAAGCATCTCGTAGAGCAGCAGGCCCAGCGCGTAGACGTCGCAGCGTGAGTCGATGGGCTGGATGCCCAGCGCCTGCTCGGGCGCCATATAGCGTGGCGTGCCGAGGCGCAGGTTGGCTTCGGTCACCAGACCATCGTTGTCAGCGGCGCGATCGAGCAGCTTGGCGAGACCGAAGTCGAGGACCTTGACGACCTGTCCGACTGCATCGAACTTGGCCAGGAAGATGTTGTCCGGCTTGAGATCGCGGTGAACAACACCGACCTTGTGCGCCGCACCGAGTGCGCCGGCCATGGCCTCGAACATGTCCAGCGCCTCTTGGATCTCCATCGGCGGCTCGCGCCGCAGCCTCTGTCGCAGCGTCTCGCCCGACAGAAACTCCATCGCCAGGTACAGGATGTCGCCGTCCTGGTCGAAGTCGAAGATGGTGATCGCGTTGGGATGCTGGATCATGCTGGCGGCGCGCGCTTCACGTTTGAAGCGCTCGGCGACGCCTTCTTGGTGCGCCAAGTCTACGCGGAGAACCTTGATCGCAACGTCGCGATTGATCGGGGCTTGGCTGGCACGGTAGACGTGCCCCATGCCACCAGATCCGATGGTCGCTTTGATTGTGTACCGACCGCCGATAGTGCGACCGATCAGCGACGCGGCATTTTGTGCTTCACTCGGCATCCGGCTGCGAAATTCATCTTATCCGATCTGCGGTTCCACAATCTACGGGGTAAGTGAGCGGTCGATTTGCCGGCAAGTTTCCGTCGGACAGGCGGTTTGACAGGCAGGCCAGTGCCGGTATTGGCCCGGAGTTCGTGGCTTGGTGGGGCACTGGAAAGCCGGGCTGGACGTTCCAAACGATCACAGCGCACGGGAGAGCAGCAGAGCATCGTCGGCGCTGCGATCGGCAGTCGCAGTCCCGGGACGCTGATAGTAGCCACGACGGAGCCCCACCTGATTGAAGCCGCAGCGATCGTAGAGTGCGCGGGCCGCCACATTTCCTCGACGGACTTCCAGCACAACACGGTCGCAGTCGGAAGCGATCGCTTGGCCAAAGACAGCGTGGAGCAGGGCCTGTGCAAGGCCTCTTCTGGTGTGCTGCGGGTGGGTCCCGATCTGCAAGATTTCGCACTCCCCAGCAACGCAGGTGTAGAGACAGTAGGCGCGCGGTGCCGCGAGCTCACCAAGGATTGCAACGCTGGCTTGCGGTGATCGCAGCGTCTGGCCGAGTCCCTCCTCGCCCCAGAGCGCAGCTTCATCAGCCAGCGCAAGTCGTTCGAGCGCAGCCAGGGCCGGGGCGAGGCGTGAAAGCTCAGTGGACGAGAGGGGACCGTGGTGAACCTGCAGATCGGCGGGCGGCAAGCGATGGTCGGCAGGGGGCGGCGGGGGCTGGCTCGGGCGGCCGGGGGCAGCAGTCATCACTGGACGACAAGCGGCAAGGGCTCGACGGGGACGGGCTGGCCGTTCACGATGATGGCGTTCTGAAAGATCATCGCCACCTGATCACCGGGTCGCAGGCCGTACAGATCGTAGCGAACGTGTAGCTTGTGAACACCACCGGGCGGGATGGTGTAGACGTGGCCGACGCCTCCCTGCATGCGGGCACGCATCCCGGTGCTGGTGCTGAGCATGACCTGATCGCGATAGACCAGCATCGGGGCTGAGGTCTGGTTGAAGATATCGACTTTGACCAAGTTGCCATCGACGCCAAGCAGGAGGACGCGGATGGCGCCTGGGGTGATCAGCTCAGCACGCTGGGCGACGAGCCGCGCCCCGGTTGCGCAGCCAGGCACGAGGCCGAGGGTGGCGAGGGCGAGGCCGGCACCTAGCGAACCGGTGAGGGTCGACAGGGCGTGGCGGCGATTGGGATGGAGCGAGGTAGAGCGGAAGCGCGGCGGCGTCATGCGTGGTCTCCCCAGCCGCTCTATCAAGTGGCAATTGGCGATTGGCAGGTGAGCGGCGTCGCCTATTTTGCACCCGGCCAAGGGCACCGGGAGGGGAGATTTTTCGCCGCCGGGACGGCCCCGGGCCTTAGGGAGTGGGGAGGAGCGGGCAGCTTGCGCTGTTGGGCTTGCGCGTGGGGAACGGCGCGTTGGTGATGCCGGTGAAGGCGATCCCGTCCAGGTCCCATCCGGTGGCGCCGACATCGGCATCGGTGCCGACGCGGAAGCGCAGCTTCACGGTCTTGCCGGCGTAGGTCGTGCCGAAGTCCGCAGTGGTGTCGATAAACGCCGGGTAGCCCGGGCTATTGCCCGAGAAGGCGCGGCGACTCTTGAGCGGCGTGTTCAGTGACCACAGGGTGGCGTTGTAGCCGTTTGTCTTGAGCGCCGTGGCAGTATCGGTCCACGTCATGCCGTCGTCGGTGCTGATCTCGATCACGCCGCCGTCGTAGAACGTGAAGCTGTCGGCTTCGAGGGCGTAGCGATGGCGCAGGCTGAACCCAAACGCGCCGCTACCAACGTTGAGGGCCGGCGTAACCAGCCACTGATCGGAAGCCAGGGGCGAATCGGGAATCGACCAGGTGCCACCGCTGCCACTGCGAACATGGCGCCACGGGCCGCTGGCGTCGAGCTTGCTGTCGCCGGCGACGCTCCAGGCTGCGCCCGGGTCATCCATCGTGTCTTCGCTGGCCGCGCCGTCCACGAAGTTGTAGTTGACGACGAAGGTGTTGCGCGCAACGACTGGACCGGGCTGCGCGAGATCGCTGGCGTTGATGCTCAGCGCCACGGCGAGCGGGGCGAAGGCAGGCGCGCCGTTGAGGGCGACTTCGATCGTGCCGGTGACGCTCTGGTAGGGCTGCAGCGTCGGGAAGCTGATCTGGCTGCCGCGCGGCATGCTGATTGCCGGATCATCGATCGTGACGCGGGCGCGCGGGGCCAGCGGCACCCAGCCGGTGTTGCGGATCTTCACGACCAGCTGACCGCGCTCGCGATTGTCGAGGATGCCGTCGGAGTCGCAGGAGCGGACGGCGTCGTTGAGGGTGATCGACTCGATCTGGATCGCGCCACCGAAGGCCGTGCTCTCGACGACCGGGGTGTGGCTGGTGGAGCTACGCGACGGGGCGACGGCGCCAACTCCCATGCCGCGACGAGCAAAGGCACGGGCGAAGAGCTCAAAGTCCTTCTGGCTCTTGGCGAGCGCGGCAGCGAGGACGGCATCGCGCGCCTCGACCATGGTCGGTGCATTCGGCGTCAGCTTCAGCGAAGCGACGAGGTACTCGCGCATGGCCTTGGTGGCTTGCGCGAACGTGTAGCGCCCGGTGTCGCGGAGCAGCGAGATGTAGCACTCCCACAGCATGTTCGACCAGACCTCGCCGGAGTTGTGCACTTCGGCGTTGCTGAGGCCATCGCTGCCAAACGCCGGGGGCGGCATGGCAGGCAGCGCGACGCCGTTTGCGATGTGGCGGAACATGAGCGGGTTCTTGCCGGGATCGCCCGAGTAGGGGTAGCGGCGAATGCCGTCGTAGGCCGAGTTGCCTGCCGGTCCGAGCGAATACGCGGCGGTGCCGTACGCGCCCTTCCAGTCGGCGTTGGCCATCGCCATCGCGTCTTCTGGGCGGGTGGTGATGAGCAGGGCGACAAAGTCGCTCCAGCCTTCGCCCATCGAGCGGCCTTGGTTGTTCGACAAGCCGTTGCCGTTGCCGATCAGGCGGTTCGACATCACGTGGCCCCACTCGTGCGTGACGATGTGGCCGTCGAGCGAGCTGTCGTTGTTGGTCAGCGTCGCCTTGAACGAAGCAGTCACCGCGGTACCCGCCGTCAGCTTGGCGCGGATGGCGTTGCCGTCGGCCTGCGTGATCATCAGGGCGGGAATCGTCACCGGCATCGGTGGCGGCGTTGGTGCCGGAGCCATGCCACCCGGGGCGTCGGGGACGTTGTTGACGATGAGGATCGCCTTGGCGCCGTTGATCTGGGCTTTGTACGCCTTCTCTTCGAAGAAGCAGTTGCCGCGATCGATGAGCGCGATCTTGTCTTTGACCGCCATCGCGTTGACGTAGGGCGTCTCGCAGCCGTCGGTGGGGCTCATGCCCATACCGTCATTTCCGGCCACCACTTCCGCCGTAATGTCGTAGCGCTGAGCTCCGAACTGCGCCTTACCAACGGTCAGCGACTTCGCCAGGTCAGCAGGCATGGTGACCCGCAGCGCGTCCTCCTGCGGATCGAACAGGTACATCTGGATGCGCGGCGAAGCGCCATCGGCCGGGGTCGAGGCATTCGCGTTGTTGCGGCCGGTGTAGTCCTGGGCTTCGGCCTTGACCGGATCCTTGTCGACACCGCCGCGGCCGAAGTTGTCGGTCTGCGGGTTGCGCGATTTTTCGTCCCAGCCCGCGTCGTAAAACAGGTCGTGCAGGTAGTTGACGATGAAGAAGAAGTTCGTCGTCACCGCCTGGCGACTGTTCGCATCCTTGGCCGGATCGTCGGTGGGAATGGTCAGGCTGTAGTCGAAGCTGCCTGGCATGCTGGGCTTGAGCATGACGTCGCCGGTGTTGTAGCCGTCGGGCGAAGCGATGTCGGCATAGGCCACGGCGTTGTTGCCACGGGCCTCGGTGGCCATCGGCGGCAGCCAGGGATCCTTCTTGGAAAAGTCCAGGCTCTCGGCGGTAACCAGCTGCGAGGGCTGGTAGGTCAGCACCGTGCCGTCCTTCTTGCCGGTCGGGTGCGGCGTAAAGCCGTTGCCGTGCGGACCATCCCAGGGCTGCAGAGTCGGCGCCTTGTCGGCCCAGACGCGATAGTTGTACGAATCAGCAGCGGTCAGGTCGTTCTGGAACAGCACCGCGCCATCCTTCGCCGCGATGACGTACGAGCGCAGCTCCGAGTCCGGCTGATCGCCAATCGATAGATCGAGCTCAACGTAATAAGCGGGCACCAGGCTTCCGCCCTGCGCGAACCACACACGCTTACTGCGCGGCGGCGAGGCCGCGACATAGGTCTGTCCCGACGAAGCAAACGCCGGAACCGCATGCGTGTCGTACTGCCGCTGACTCTTGGGCAGGGTGGTGGGGTGCGTGCTCGCGCCGGTCATGTTGGCGATGGCGCGGGCCACCGCGTCGTCAGAGCTGAGCGTGAACTCGCGGCTCTGGGGACGGCCGTGCGCCGCCAGATAGCCGGTGGCGGCGATCGGACGCAGATCGTGGCTCAGCGCGATGTTGAGGTTGTGCCGGAAGACCTCCAGGCCCTCCACCTCTTGCTCGAAGCGAGCGACAATCGCGCCATCGCCGATGTCGTGAAGCTCTTGCAGGCGGGCAGCGGCGAGTGCGGCTTCATCCAAGCCGTAGGTGTTCGCCAGACCGCGCAGCACGCGCCAAGCGACGCTTGTGGCATCGCCCTGTCGAGGCTGCTGATCCAGCCAGATGAACGTCGGGGCGCCGGCTTCGGGATCGCGATGCGCCACATAGCGATCCGGGGCTTCTTCGGACTGAGGGCTGTTCGGCTGGGGCGCTTCCACCGAGCAGCCCACGACAAGGAGCTGAGCAATGGTGAGCCCAGAGAGCAGGGCGCTCTTGCCTGCAGAGAGCAGCGAGCGCGGTCGAGGTACATGTCGCGTCATGGTTGCTTGACCTCCCAATCGGCCATGGCCGAGGTGCGGCGCAGCGTATCAGGAATCGAGTTGGCCGGGGCAAGTGCAGCATCCGCGAGACACGCCTTCGGCAAGTGCGCAGCGTGCTTGTCTACGGCAACATCGCAGGGAACAATCACCGCCCACTAGCAACGGGCTTACGAGGAGGACTAGACGATGAACGGTGTTCACAAACGGGCCCAACGTGGGCTCTGGGTTGGGCTTACGATCGCCGGCCTTTACGGCGTCGCGCTTGGCTGTCAGCCGGCCGAGCCGGCGACCTCTGATCTGTGGCAGCGACAGCTTGGGACCGCTGAAGACGACGCGCTCTACGGTGCGGCTTTTTCGGGCAGCAACTTGGTGGCGGTCGGTAGTACGCGCGGGCGGCTGCCGGATGCCCCGGCGGGGAGCGCCCTATCAGACGGCTACATCGTGCAGTCGAGCCCCGGCGGGCAGATCGGCTGGCAGAAGCAGCTGGGCACGGCCGGCACCGACGAATGGCGCGGCGTCGCGAGCGATGCCAGCGGCAATGTCTACGTCGTCGGATTTACCGACAACACTTTCGCCGGCCAGACACGCGCTGGGGGGGACAGCGACGCCGTCATCGCTCGCCTGAAGCCGGACGGTACGCTCGACTGGCTGCGACAGTTCGGGACGAGTGGGGCCGACTTTCTGGTGGCGGTCGCCGTCGATAGCAGCGGTGCGGCTTATGCCGTGGGCTCAACGAGTGGCAGCTTCGCAGGCCAGACGCTGCGCGGTACCTCTGACGCGTTTATCGTCAAGTACCGCAGCGACGGCACGCAGGAGTCCTTGAGTGAGTTTGGTTGCGCCAAAGACGATGCCCTGACCGCGATCGCCACCGATGGCCAAGGCGGCTTCTTCCTGGGCGGGTGGGCGACCGATAGCGTTGCTGCTGGGCAGTCGGCGCTGGGCGGACGGGATGCCGCGCTCTATCGCTATGTGCCGGGCAGCGGCGTGGCCTGGGCGGTGCAGCTCGGTAGCTCGTCGGATGACGAAGTTCAAGCGGTGGCGGCAGGGAGCGGCACAGTGTTTATCGGCGGTCGCACGGCCGGCTCGATGGGCGGGCAGCCGTTCCTTGGTCGGCTCGATGGCTTCGTCGCCAGCCTGGATGCGGGCGGCGGCAGCCTGCGCTGGCTGCGTCAGGTCGGGACGCTGTTTGAAGACGAGATCTTCACCCTGCTGCCACAAGCCCCAGGCGAGGTCATCGCGGGTGGCTATGTCAGCCTCGCGCTGCCGACCAGCCAGTATGTCGGCGGCAAGGATGCCGCCTTCTTCCGCTTCGCTAGCGACGGAACCTCGGTCTATGCCAGCCAGTTCGGCACCTTCGGTGACGACTTCCTGCGGGCCGCTGTCGCCAATCCCCAGGGCGGAGCCTTCGCGGTCGGGACCACCAACGGCACCATCAATGGTCAGGTGGCGCTCGGGAAGGTTGACGCCTTCCTGGGAAGCTATCGTCTGAAGTAACTGACCATCGGGCACCGACGGGGCAGGGCAGGCGCCGGCCGGACGCCTGCGAAGTTTGCTGAGCCGCTTTGTGGGCTGCTTGGCACTTAACTCGCGTATTCCTCCTCATTGCTCAACCGGGAGCGTCGTCCTGCATCGCGGCCCCCGGCGAGTTTCCTCGGTCCGATCCGTTTGCTGATTAGGAGTTCTTGATGTCGCCTGCTGCCCCCGCGCCGGCCTGGCAGTCGTGTGTTCCTTCACCTGCATTTTTGCTGGCCGCGATTTTTGTGACGCTCTCGCTTTGGCTGAGCCTGTCCTGGCCCTTGTCTTAGGGGATCGCTGGACGAGCCAACCCCGCTGACTTGACCCCACAAGACCTGCGGCTTTTTCGTCGCTGAGTAGTGCTGAGCACGGCTGGGCTAGGCCACCCCTGCACGGTGCGAGATCGCACTTGCCAGCGCGCGCCAAACCAGGCCATATAAGTCGAAACTTCTTAGAGCCTGGGCGAAAACGATGTCTTCTTCCGCATGTCTGACTGCTGATGCCTTGCAGGCGGCGCTTGCTGATCCGGCGCTGCGGGCGTGGTCGCTGCGCGATGGCAGGCTGCATCGCGAGTACCGCTTCGGCAGCTTCGTCGAGGCATTCGGTTTCATGGCCAGTGCCGCTCTGCGGGCTGAGGCGATGAACCATCACCCCGAGTGGTCGAACGTCTACGACCGCGTGACCATCAACCTGACCACCCATGATGCCGGTGGTGTGACCGAGCTCGATCTGGCGCTGGCGCGGCAGCTAGAGCGGCTGGCGGCCGGGCGCGTGCTTTAGGTCGGGAATCGCAGACCGAGGGAAGCGAGGCGCGGAAGCGTTGGGCAAGACCAGGGTTCATTCGCGGTGGGCGCGCTGGGGCATGACAGCTTTTGGGCTGTGGTCCATAAGCGGCGTTCAGCCGGCTGCGGCGGATGAGCCCAGCGAGCCTAGCGAGAGCAGCAAGCCGCGATCGCAGACGGACACGGTGCGCGGGGTGACTCTGCAGCGCAGCACCGTCTTTGAGAGCCCGCGTAGCACCGCGGCCGCGATGGGCATCGACCTCGGCGATGAGCTGCGGGTCGTTCCGGCGCGCTCCGTCGGGGACATGCTGCGCGACAAAGAAACCGTGTTCGTGCAGCAGCCCAGCTACAGCTTCGCCAGTCCCAGCCTGCGCGGCCTTGGCGAGGGGCGAGTCGCTCTGTACGTCGACGACGTGCGTCTGACGACAACGATCACCAGCACGCTCCCCGGTGGACTTTCGACCCTGAACCTCGTTGACCCGTACACCGTGCGCGGCATCGAGGTCGTACACGGCAGCGGCCTTGGCCCCTATGGCGAGGGCGGCCTTGGCGGCACCATCCTCCTGCGCACGCTGCGGCCGTCGCCGATCGCCGGCAGTCAGATTGAGCTCTCGGCCGGGGCGCGCGGCGTCTACGCCAGCCCAGATCAGAGCCTGCAGGGCAGCGTGACCGGCTCGGGTCGCTGGAACCGCTTCGCGCTCGACAGTGCCTTTTCGGTGCGCCGCTTCCGTGACGTCATGGGCGGAGCGTACGGCGGCAACAGCCCCCAGCCCAACACCGCGTACAACGAGGGCGGACTTTACCTCGGTATGGGAGTCGACACCGGGCGCGGAACGCTGAACGCGGTGTACCAGGGACTGCGGCAGTACGACGCGGTGCGGAGTGAGCGCAGCCACACCGGGGACGTCTACGCCTTGCCCGAGCTGGCGCGCGACCTCGGCTACCTTCGCTACGACGGCGAGTTCGAGGTCAGCGGCCGAGCCGTCGAGACCCACGCTGTGCTGTCCTATCAGCGGCAGTCCGAGCTCGCGGCGCGGCAGATCGTCACCAGAAATCAGCTGCTGCGCGAGAGCAACCGTGTTGATGTCCTAGGCGCGAGTGTCCGCCTGCGCAGCGACCTGGGACGCGGCGGAAACCTAGCGGCCGGCTTCGAGAGCAGCTTTGAGTGGGTCGGCAGTGCCGTCGAGCGGGCGCGTCTGAGCGAGGGAGCGGGAGGGCAGGCGGAGTCGCTGCCGGGCGCCTCGCGCTATCCCACCGGCAGCCGGGCCCAGACCTTTGCCCTGTTCCTGCAAGATGAGCTCGACCTTCTGCGGCTGGTGACGGGGAGCGAGAGCGAATCCGGCGCTCGCCTGCACGTGCTGATGTCCGCCCGCGCTGGCGGCAGCTTCCTGTACATGCCCGAGAGTACGCGAGCCAGTGCGCAGAGCGGACTCGGTCTCACCACGCCGGAGCAGCAGCTGAGCCGAGCTGTCTACGGTGGCTCGCTGCACCTGCGCTATGAGCCGGTCGTGGGCCTTGCGATGTTCGCCGGCGGCATGGTGGGCGTGCGTCCGGCAACGCTCGACGATCAGGCGCGCCTCGACGATGGGCGACCCGGCATTCTGCTGCCCGCCCGCTCGCCGCTGGGCAGCGAATCGACCTACTCGGCCGAGGCGGGGATTCGTACCGCGTACCGTCGCCTGGATGGCGGCCTGACCTATGCGTTTACGTATCTCGCTGACCCGATCTTGGTCGTCCCGACGGCGGTGGCAGGCAGTAGCTGTTATCAGGCTTCAGTCGGCGAGCCTTGCACGCCGCTCTTTACGCGCGAAAACAGCGAAGCCGCGAGGCTGCACTCGATCGAGGCGAGCGCGCGCGTTTACTTGTTCTGGGGTCTGACGGCGTTTGCCACCGTCGCCTACACCCACCCGCAGGCCACGGCCAGCGGCGATGCTCCGTTGCCCCGCGTGCCGCCCGTGCACGGCGTTGCTGCGCTGGAGTTTCGGCGGCCGCGAACCGTCTTCACCTTCGTGCAGCTTCTGCTCCGTTGGGCGGGGCCGCAGCGCTCGCTGGCGCCTGAGGATCTGTGGGATCCGACGATCTGCGCGCTCGGTGGCCCATGCAGCGGGACGCCGGGCTTTTATCTGCTATCGGTGCGCAGCGCGCTTCGGCTGTCGCGGCAGATTCAGCTCACCGCGGCCATCGACAACATCAGCAACGAGAGCTATCGCTTCCACGGCTCGGGCGTCGACGGTCCTGGCATCGGGGCTCGCCTCGGCCTTGACGCTAACTACTAGCGGACGTTTGCAGTATTGATGCAGTGATCGATTAATGAATCTCAATATGTCGCAATATTTAAATTGCAATAAATTGAGATTATATTGGTTGATAAAAGCTGGGTTACTGCAGCAAGCTTCTAGCGGGGGCGGCGGCGGCGCGTGGCGGGCTGTAGGCGGCGAAAGTCCGAGCGCTCGGATAGCTCGGCACCCCCTTCGTCGATTGGCTCGCCTTCGCTGAAGCCGTGCGATTCGGCGTGGCGCAGGCGCTCGGCGATCTCGATGATGCGGCGCTCGACGCGGCCGAAGATGCTGGCGGCGGGGAAGCGGCCACTGCTATCGCGATCGCCGGCCGGCAGACCACACAGCACTTCGATGCCCTGCGTCACGTTGTCGATGGCGTAGACGTGGAAGCGACCGTCGGCGCAGGCCTGCACGACATCGGGTCGCAGGACGAGGTGCGGCAGGTTGACGCGGGGAATCATGACGCCCTGGGTGCCCGTCAAGCCACGGGCCAAGCAGAGGTCGTAGAAGCCTTCGATCTTGGCGCAGACCCCGCCGATTGCTTGCACCTGGCCTAGCTGGTTCACGCTGCCGGTGACCGCGATGCCCTGATCGATGCCGATGTCGGCCAGCGCGGACAGGACGGCGAAGAGCTCGCTTGAAGAGGCGCTGTCACCATCGATTTCGCCATAGCTCTGCTCGAAGACGAGCTGAGCGCGTAGCGACAGCGGGCGCTCTTGCCCAAACATCCAGCCGAGGTAGCCACGGACGATGGCGACCCCCTTGGTGTGGATCGCGCCCGAGAGCTGGGCCTCGCGTTCGACGTCGACGATGCCCTCGCGGCCGAGTGCCACGACGGCGCTGATGCGCATCGGCTGGCCGAATTCGATGTCGCCGGTATGCATCACCGAGAGGCCATTGACGACTCCGACGCGCATGCCGGTGGTCTCGACGGCGACCTCGCCGCGCAGGCAGGCTTCGCGGATGCGCCGCTCGTCCATCGACAGGCGCTCGCGGTGCTCGCGGCAGGCGTCTTCGACATCTTGCATGGTCACCGGACGTCGCTCAGCCCGCGCCGTCATGCTGGCGGTGACGCAGATCTCCTCAAGCTGCGAGATGGCCAGGGCCAGTCGCTCGCGGTCTTCGGCCAGCTGCGTCGACAGCTCCAGCAGGCGGGCCCGTGCGCCGCGCTCAAAGGTTCCCCAGCTCCGCTCGCGGGCCAGGGACATCAAGTGCGCATCAAGGCCCAGGAGGTTCTGCTCGCTGCGCTCAATGATCGGATCGACCTCGACCTTGCCGCGGAAGATGGTGCGGAAGTCACCGTCCTGCATGCGCAGCGAGTCGTAAAGCTCGGGCGTACCGATAAGAACGACACGCGTCGAAAGAGCGACGGGCTGCGGACGCAGGGTGGTGGCAAAGGTCGCGGCCGAGCCGGTGCCTTCATCAACCGCCAGCCGGCCTTCGCGCAGCGCTCGCTTGAGCCGTTCCCACAGGCCAGATTCGGCGAGGATATCGGCGACCCGCAGGATCAGCACACCGCCCACCGCCCGATGCAATGCGCCGGGCTTGATGTGCAGGAAGTCGCTGAGCAGCGCGCCATACTGGGCCCGCCGACCGATGTAGCCAAACAGGCGCGAGGCGGTCGGGTTGCTCTCGAAGACCACGGGCGCTGCGGAGTGCGCGCGGTGCGTCACCAGCACATTGATCCGGAAGCGATCCAGACCCGTCAGGCCCGAGTCGTCCTCGTCGTGGCTGTGCCCGTCCTCGTCGGCATCCATGAGCTCGCGCCAGCTCTCGCTCAGCGCTTGGCGGACCTGTCGCAGGTAGCGTGCGACTTCAGAGGACATGCCGGAAAAGCGCTCGAACAGATCGCGCATCTCGTGCTGGACCAGCTGACTGGCAGCCAGCGAGACCGCGGCGTCCTGTTCGGCATTGAGCTGGGCGTTCTGCGCTCGCATGCGGCGGGCGGCCCGTTCGACCTCGCGGGTGACGCGATCGGCCGAGCCTTGCAGGACGCGCTTGGTGCCCTCATCCAGGACATCGAACTGTTCAGCAGAGAGCGGCTTGCCGTGCAGGATCGGAAAGGTCTGGAAGACTCCTTGGACGTTACGCACGCCAAAGCCGTGATGACGGGCACTGGCTTCTAGGCCCTGGACGATTTCGCGGGTCTTGTTCTCCAGCTCGACATTGATGCGGGCCTGCGAGCGCTGCACATCATCGGCTTCCGACAGCTGCGGCATGCGGTCCTGCAGGCCAGCCAGGAGATCCCCCATCGCCTCTTGCAGCGCCGGACCGGCCCCGGCCGGGAGCTGCAGGCATAGCGGGCTATCCGGATCGTCGAAGTTATGGACATAGACCAAGTCGCCCGGGGTCTTCAGGCTGCGCACCAGCTCCTGCGCGCGCGCGACCAGCTCGGCATCGAGCATGACCTCGCGATCGACCGCCACGAACAGGTGGAAGCCGGGGTCCGGGGCGATGATCCCCATATCGAGCGCGCGCCGCGTCACCGGCTCCAGCAGCGAAAACAAGCTGCCATCGCGCTGGGGAGACTCGGGCAGCAGGCTGGGATCGACTCGGCCAGTCAGCTCTGCAGGCGGCACCGCGACCAGCTGGCGGCTTCGCATAGTGGCGCTGGGTTCGGGCGGAAGAGCCAGGGTGGGCCCAGGGGCCTCGCCCTCAAGCTCCTCTTCCTCGTCCTCTCCCTCTACTTCTTCAGGGGGGGAGGAGTTCGCGGAAGCGGGGGTTGAGAGCGCGTCCGAAGCCTCGTCCTCCGTTTCGTTAGGGGGGAGGGAAGCGGCAGAGGGCTCAGCCGCATCAGGAGCCGCGAGCTCGTCGCTCATCTCTTCGGCAGACTCGGCAGGAGTGGGGATTTCAGATGAATCCATGGCGAAATAGGACACCCATGATCGTACAGAGCCGGCCAAATTGCGAGGTAGACAAGGGCCTCGGCCTATCCCACCCAGATAGGCTCCAAGCGTCGGCTCACAGGCTGGGCCAACAACCGAATTCTCAGTCGGTGAGCAGCCTACCCAACCTCCCCCGGAGAGCCCCCTAGATCGACCCAGTCAGCGGGGCGCTCAATCGGCAGAAGGCCCGTCTCTTCCGCCAGCTTGGCAGAGAGGGCCAGCGCCTCCGCTTCCATGCCCTCGCCCACGATCCACTCAATCTCGCCGCGGGCCGCCGACAGCGAGCGGACGAAGGCCAGGCCATCGTAGGACTCGACGATCATGCGGACATATCCAATTTCGTGCACAGGTACGCGAAAATACAGGGATGGCATGCGGCTCGTTGGGGCTTGGGGTTGCGATCGCTGCGGGGTAGCGGTTGGGGTCTAGAGCGCCGGGAGGGTGAGCCGGGGAATGCTGCCCCCGGTCTTGGCTCCGTCGCCGTTGAGGATGTACATCGTGCCCGCTGCCCCGCCAAGGACCGTGGCGCGGAAGACCAGCTGATCGCCGGCTACTCCGGTCGTGGGGTTGCCGTTCACGGTCGCTGAGAAGGGCACGGCGCCAAACGGCTGGCTGCTGTTCCGGACGAAGGTGTTTTCGACTTTGGCCAGTACGACGTCGCGGCTGTCGTCTCCCGACAGCGTGCCTTGTGGTCGCAGCCGAGCCTCGAAGCGCACCTGGACCTGATCGCCGCCCGCCAGGATGCCATCGCCGACGATGCCCCAGGCTCCGGTGGCCAGCGGGGCCCGCAGGGTGAAGGCCGCTTCTAGATAGGAAAGAGAGTCGCCGACCCTCACGCCCGGTGCTCAATAAGGCGGCGGCTCGTAGTCCACCAGCACAAGATCGATCTCGCGGGTCGAGTAGTTCACCCACAGCGAAGGAGGGTTGCCGTCATAGCTTGGGCGGCTGCCGCAGCCCAGCCCTGGGAGCAGTGCCGCAAGGAGGACGAGCAGGGCGAGGCCGAGGCGGTGCGCTGCGGGGGGAGGCTGCACGGCTAGTCTGCTCGTATCTCAAGCGGTAGCTGAGCGGTGCCGAGCACCTGTCCGCCCGCGCTCTCGCGGACTGTGAACTGCAGTTCCAAAGCGGTGCCCTCCTGCGCATCGATGCGCGGGAAGTACAGAAAGCCGGTCATCCGCGTCCCGGGAGGGAGCTTGCCGCTCTGCAGGCTGAGCCGCTGGGCATCGGCCCGCGACCAGGCATACGAGCGACCATCCCAGTAGTAGCCGCCGCCCCAGTACATCGGCCCGCCATAGCCCCAGCCGTAGTACGGTCCGCCGCCGACGTAGCCGAACGGATACCGTCCATACGAGCTACGCGGGACGTGGTAGTACATGCCAGGGCGCTGACGCGGCATCAGTGACGGCGTATAGGTGCGGCCCGTCGCCATGGGGGCGCGATACACCGGGGCCGAGCGCACGCCAATGCTGCCGCGGCCCCCCCAGGCCAGCATCGTATCCGGCGGCAGCGGCGTCACCGGGGTCTTGTACGCGAGCTGGCCGGCGGGAATCGGGCTGTACTGTGCACCGCCTGCTGCACCGAGAGAAAACGCCGACGGATCGACGGTGATCTCGTACGCGCTCTGGTTTTCGATGGTCACCAGGACGGCGGTCGCGACTTCGAGGATGTCGCCGGGAAAGTCTCCGCTATCCAGCCGCGGGACACTGACGACCACCCCAGCGACGTTGGCCTGTGCCACCGACTGCTGCTGGGTGGGCACCGGGTGCGGCATGCTGACGCAGCCCGCAGATAGTGAGAGAACCAAGCCCAGCGCCGCCGTCAGCCACGGACGGCTACCACGCACCGCGTGACGATTCGTTTGCGAAAGCGTTTCGGTAATCGGCATGGGTAACCTCCAGAAGAAACCGCGCTGCGTCGATGCGCAGCCCACTCCTGACAAGATAACACCGCTCGGTGGGCTGTTTCGCTTGGCCTGAAGAAATCCTGTGCCCGGCTCAAAGCCCCGGCTAGCGCGTCGCTCCGGCGGTCTGCAGGGGGCGCTCTAGGCTCTCGGTGAAGCGCAGGGCGCGGCGGGCCGCAAAGATGTCGAACAGCAGGAGCCCCGCGGCCTCGGCTGATAGGCCGAGCCCGACGCCAGTGACCGTGTCTTGCTTGTAGGCACTTCCGACGGCGGCCGTGACGATGCCGCCCGCCATCAGCACCACCTCGAACACCTGGATGGCGGTGAACTGCTTGTTGACCCGTCGCATGCGAGCTAGCTCAGCCGCCTGGGCGGCCTGCGGCGATTGGCTCAGGCCGGCATCCAGCTTGCGCACCTGCGCGGGGGTCCGCGCGGCGAAGAACAGGCCGCCCAAGAGCTCTAGCCCCCCGACGACCAGCAGGGGATAGGCCAGGCCCCGCCACAGCGCCGAGTCGTGCGTCAGCAGCCCGCCCCCGAGAGCGACGGCCGGCGCACCCATCGCCATAAGGACAATCCCACCGCGCAGCTCAGCTCGGAAGTAGTTATGCATATCCTGCTGCAGGGCCGATACCGGCTGCGCTATCGGCGGGGCCGGCGGGGCGACCGCGGCTGGCTCGGTCGTCGGAGGGGACTCTTGCGCCCCCGCCATCGGCTGGGCCCCGAACGACGCCAGGAGTACCGCGAGCAGGGCGAAGCGAGCAGGCAATAAAGCGCGGGGCAGGGCAGGGGCGGGAGCCATCTTTGCCTCGGATAGACGGTGTGTGGGTGGGGGGAGAGCTAGGCGGCTTGGGTCGCGAAGAACTGCGCGATCCGCGTGAGGGCTGTGCGCACTTGATCGATGGGCGCGACAAACGTGAGCCGCAGGAAGCCCTCAGCACCGAAGGCCGAGCCGGGGATGGTGACCACGTTCTCGCGGTCGAGCAGGGCCATAGCGCATCCGTAAGAATCCTTGGCCCAGCGCTCCGGTAACCGGAGTAATGCGTAGAAGGTGCCCTCCGGCCGAATCAACGACAGCCCCAGCTCGGCAGCGGCCTGACACAGCGCGCCCTGCTGCGAAAGATAGTGAGCGCGGTGCGCCGAAAGCAGCGCCGGGCGGCGAAAGATCGACAGCGCCGCCCGCTGGGCCAGCGTCTCGGCACACGAGATGGTCAGCTGATGGACCTTATAGACGGGGGTAAAGGCCTCGCTGGGTGCGAGCAGCCAGCCCAGGCGCAGCCCGGTCAGCGCGCAGCTCTTCGACAGGCTGCCGGCCACCAGGGTCCGCGGATAGAAGCGGGCCATTGATGGCGGCGGGGCCGACGTGTAGTAAAGGTCGCGGTAGACCTCGTCCCACAGCACATAGATGGGCGTCGGGGCATGCAGCAGGCCATCGGCCAGACGAGCCAGCTCGGCCTCGGGCCAGATGCGGCCGGTGGGGTTGCAGGGCGAAGCCAGGGCCAGAAGGCGCGTCTTGGGCGACAGCGCGGCCAGCACGCGATCGGCGCTGGGCGCAAAGTCGGCTGCCGCATCCAGCATCACCTCGCGCGTTGGCAAGCCTTCGAGATAGCCCATCTTCTGATAGGCCGGGAAGGTCGGGCCGACGACCAGAAGCTCATCACCGGCGTCGAGATTGAGCAGGCCCTTCACCGCCAAGTACAGCGCTTCCGTCGAGCCAACGGTAATCAGCGCCTGGTCGGCGGTATCGAGGCCGGGGTAGTGAAAGTGACCGGCAATCGCCGCCCGCAAGTCGGCAAAGCCGGCGTTGGGGGAATAGGGACAGCCGTGCTCGGCCACCCAGGCAAGTGCGTCTTGCAGCGGGCCCAGGTCGGGATGCAGGGTGGGCTGGCCCATGCCCAGGTCGATGGCGTCAGGTCGCTTGCGATCGTGGATGGCGCGGATCAGAGACGGGGCAAGGCCAAGGACACGCGGATTCATGCCGGCAAGGTATCACTCCTCGGCGGCTGAGCTCTGCGGATTCTCTTTGGGCCGCAGCTTGCGCTTGTGGCCGGGCAAACCGAGGGTCGGTAGCGGGGTCTGCACGACGCTGCGCAGGCTGATCTTGCCGCGTGGCGCGTTGGCCAGATCCTGCGCTGCTTCGGCGCCGCGACTACCGCCTCCTTTGCGTTGAGCGCTCAGCTCGCCGCGCGGCGGGCCGCCCCAGCGACCGTACTGAGGGTTCACGCAGGCGACGGGGCCTGACCAGTAGTGGCGGATGATGTAGCGACCTTGAAAGTTGTTCTCGCCGCCCTCTTCGAGCTTGGCTCCGCTGTCGCCCAGACCGCCTTCATCGTCGGCTCGTCCCCCGACCACCGGCTTGGCTTCGCGAAAGATCAGGTCGTCGGAGAGCGTGTTTTTGTCGTAGCGGGTATGCAGGCGTGTCAGCACGTACGGCACCGGGTCGCCGTAGTAGCCGCCCTCTTCGTCACCGTCCATGCTTTGTAGGCGACCGCTCATCGACTCGTCGCCGAACATGTAGACATCCAGGGGATTGAGCGGCGGCAGCGGACAGGGATCGCAGCTTGAAGCCTGCCAGGCGTACTCGGTGACCACCGCCTTGTTGTTGCGGCGCAGCGTCTCGTCAAAGAGCTCGGCGTAGAAGCTGCCAAACCCCTTGCGCACCTCGTCGGCAACTTCGATGTTGGTGGGGATAAAGACGTTGGGGTAGTTGGCGACCTCGAAGCGCTTCTCGGGATGCAGGATGTAGATGAGCAGGTCCTGCTTGCCATTGGCATTGAGCAGGCCCAGGCGCACCGGCAGCCGCAGATCCTGCGAGTCGAAGCCGAAGCGCAGCGGCGACAGCACGACGAAGCCATGGCTGTCGCGCTTGACCTTCTTGATGTCGACCTTGGCGACGAAGAACTTCATCTGGTCGCGCACATAGGGGGCGAGGGCCGCGGCGGCTCCGGGCGGAATCTTGTAGCGATTTTCGCGCAGCCAGGCGTCAAGTCCCGTCGAGTCTTTCGCCGACAGGATGACGATCTGGTACTCCCCGACCTCGAACTTGGCCTCGATCTTGACGCCGTGACGGCCCGAGGATTTCTCCTCATCGGCGGCGCCTTCCATGTCGGCACTGCGTCGCGCGCCCTTCTTCTTGCCGTAGAAACGCGGGACGTAGCAGGGATCCTGCTCCCAATACTCGACCAAGCGCGGGGCCGACAGGGCATCAATGCGGGCGAAGACGTTCGGCGGCAGCGTCTTGACCTGCTCTTTCCTCAACACCACTGGGACCGGCACCACCATCGCAAAGTCCTCGGGCGGACCTTGGTAGTTGTTCGACATCGACATCTCGGTGTGATTGCCCTTGCGCAGCAGCACCACTTGCGAGGCGTTGTTGTAAAGCTTGGCGTCGGCGCCCGAGACGAAAAAGCCGCAGAAGGCCAGCGCATTCGGCAGCCCAGCCAGAAGCAGCAGGCAGGCCAAGCCCAGCGACCACAGTGCGCCCTGGGTCATGTGCAGCGGCCGCGGCGCGCGCAGCCAGCGCGGCGCCAGAGGGAGGAGGCGACGTAGCATCGAGGATCTCCTAGGCAGCGAAGCGTCGATCATATCGCAGGACCTGCGCCGGCTTGGGTCGAAAGCGGGGCGACGGCAATTCCGCTGCGGTGGTGGCGAGCGCATCGGCTAAAGTGCCCAGTCATGGCGACTAGAGAACTGCAGGATGCGTTGGTGTTGGCGGCGGTGCGCAGTCCGATTGGCCGGTATCGGGGGGCGCTCAAAGATGTCCGGGCAGATGACTTGCTGGGGCAGGTGATTTCTGCGCTGGTTACGAAGACCGGCATCGATGCAGCGCAGATCGACGACGTCATCGCCGGCTGCGCCAACCAGGCAGGCGAAGACAACCGCAACGTGGCGCGCATGGCGCTGCTCTTAGCCGGGCTGCCGCAGTCGGTGCCCGGGGCGACGGTGAACCGGCTGTGCGGCTCGGGCCTGGAGGCCGTGCTGCAAGCCTCGCGGGCGATCTCGGTCGGACAAGGCGATCTGTATATCGCTGGCGGCGTCGAGTCGATGACCCGGGCACCACTGGTCCTGGGCAAGCCCGACACCGCGTTCATCGGCGGCAATCAGACGATGTTTGATACCTCGCTGGGCTGGCGCTTTCCCAATCCGGCCATGGCCCGGCTGTTCCCGCTTGAGGCGATGGGCGAGACGGCGGAGAACTTGGTCGAGCGCTTTCAGATCAGCCGCAGCGATCAAGACGCGTTCGCGCTGCGCAGTCATCAGCGGGCGGTGGCCGCGCAGGCGGCCGGCTGGTTTGGCGGCGAGATGGTGCCGATAACCACTCCAGCTCAGGGCAAAGAGCGCCCGGCGCAGACGGTAAGCGTTGATGAAGGGCCGCGGGCGGATAGCTCGCTTGAGAAGCTCGGCAAGCTGGGAGCGGCTTTCCGGGCTGGCGGCAGCGTGACGGCGGGCAATTCGTCCACGCTAAACGACGGCGCAGCGGCGCTGCTGATCGGCTCACCAGCGGCAGCGGCCCGGCTGGGCCTGCGTCCCCTGGCGCGCATCCTCGGGGGAGCCGCAGCCGGCGTCGATCCGCGCTACATGGGGATCGGCCCTGTCCCGGCGCTGCGCAAGCTGGTGAACCGAACCGGCGTGTCGCTCTCGGAAGTGTCGCGCTTTGAGCTCAACGAAGCCTTTGCGGCGCAGGCGCTGTCGGTGCTGCGTGAGCTTCCTGAGCTGCCCGAGTCGCTCTGGCAGGAGCGCGTCAATGTCTGCGGCGGGGCGATCGCGCTTGGCCATCCCCTTGGCTGTTCGGGGGCGCGCATCGCGACGACGCTGGTCCATGAGCTTCGTCGCTGCGGCGGCCGATATGGCATCGCGACGATGTGCATCGGCGTGGGGCAGGGCTTAGCGGCGCTCTTCGAGCGGCTGGACTGAAACTTCGCCGCGTTGTCAGAAACGAGAGGGCCCGCAGCCTATCCAAGGTATGCACCTGCGTACCTTTTGCTCGGAGGAGACTAACCCTCGCGTGATAACATGACTTCTTGCGCTCGCCCCTCCGCCTTCCTGCTCAAACTTTGGGGAGCGCTGACCGACAGGAAAGACATGCCGATGCCACCTCGCCATCGTTTCTCTGCACTGCCGCTTGCCCGGGTTCGCGTCCTGTTTGCCGGCTTGGTCGGCCTGCTGTGGGCTGGGCTGCTACTACATCCTGCGACGGCCAAAGCCGTCGAGCGCAAGATCGCCTGCGTCATGGAGGCGAAGACCAACGGCACGCTGACGCCCGAGGAGCTGGCGCAGTTTGAGACGGCCGTGAACGGCGCACTCAAGGAGCAGCAGTTCGACCTCGTGTCGAAGAGTGAGCGCGACACCATCATCCAAGGCGAAGCCATCCAGGGCTGCTACAAGGAAGAGTGTCAGGAGCGGATCGGCCGGCTCCTCGGTGCGCATGCTGTAATCGTCTATAGCCTCAAGGTCTGGCGGAGTCCGTCGGGCTCGGCATGGACTCTGGGCGCGACGTACTACAACGTCGAGGTCGGTGCGCTGGGTGCCAAGGCCACCTCTGAGTGTCCAAGCTGCACCGCAGCCCAGGCGGCGACCGGCCTCGCTGATCTGGTCAAGAAGGCTGTCTTCGACGATGCCGCCAAGCCACGCGGCCAGGTCGAGATCACCAGTGACCCGACGAACGCGTCGGTGTTTATCGACGGAGTTGAGCTCGGCGTGACGCCGTACAAACGCACCATCTTCGCCGGCAAGCACGAGCTAACGATTCGCCGCACCGGCCATCGCTCGAAGAATCAGTCGCTGACGGTGAATGAGGGCCAGAAAAACACCCTCAGCATCAAGCTGGAAGTCGGCCAGGACCCAGTGCAGGTCAAGTACGTCGCTGAGCACGGACCGCGGCCCAAGTGGCGGATCGGTCTGGGGGCGGCACTGATTGGCGTCGGTGTGTTGGGCCTGGCGTATGGCATTCCGGGGCTCGCGCTAAATGGCCAGTGTGTCGACACGGTCATGGCCGGGAGCGCCTGCGACCGGGTGTATACCTCGCTCGGCGTCGGTGCTGCGATGACGGCGGTGGGCCTCCTCGCAGGAGCGGCCGGCGCGGTCCTGATTGCCTTGCCTGGGCCCCGCAACCAGGCGCTGCCCGAGTCAGGGGGGGCCAGCCCCGGGGCGGCACAGCCGTCAGCAGCGCCGCAAGCAACCTTGCTTTTTGGGGGCGTTGGCAGCGGGGCCGGGGCGCAGGTCCTCGGGACTTTCTAGCCAACCCCAGAATCGCCGAACCCATCCTTTCGTCTTACTCGCTTGGCTGAGGTCGTATCCATGAGCTGGACTCGCGCTTCTCTTCTTGTTTCCTTCGCCGCCCTGCTGAGCTGTGACGCGCTCTATCCCACCGGGCAGAACCCAAATAACTGCATTCTCAATCCGGGGATCTGCGACATCTCGCTTGGCCAGATCTGCAACGCGGACACCAAGCAGTGCGAGAAGCCTGGGCAGTGCGCGGCGATTGCGCAGTGCTCGATGGCGAGCGCTGTGCAGTGCAATGCGGGAGCGTGCGTTCCCTGCACCGCGGATACCCACTGCCAAGTGTGGTCCACCCAGCGCAGCGTCTCTCCGGCGCTCAACATCTGTGTCAAAGCCACCGGCGCGACTGGCGGGACCTGCGGCCAGTGTTTCACGAACAGTGACTGCGCGGCCGACGCTGCCAAGGCGGTCTGCGACCCGACGACGCACCTCTGTCGTGGCTGCCTGCTGCACAGCGAGTGTGATGCGACGGCCGGGGATGGCTCGGGCATCTGCTACCGGCCGAACGACGTCCCAACCCCTTCGGCCAGCATGATTGGACGCTGTGTCGCGTCGTCGTCGATCGCCTACCTTGGCAACAATCCGTCTGGCTGCGAGACGATGAGCACCAATCCCAGCAGCCCTACGAAGCCGTACTGCAATCTGAACACCGCGATGATGGCCGGTAAGCAGTACATCCGGGTTCTGCCGAGCCCGACGCCATACCCAGCGTTGACCCTGCCCACCGGGACCGTGACCTTGATCGGCCCAGGGCGCGATGCCAGCCCGGGGGCGATCTTCCCTTCGGTTGCCGTGACCGGCGCCGCCACGCTGAATCTGTCGGACGTCACCGTTTCGGCTAGCGCAGGCGCCAGCGCGGTGTCGTGCGACGGCAACGGAACGCTAAACCTCGTTGCCAGCAGCGTCGTCACCACGACCGATGGGGTCGCGGGTGTCGAAGGCAAGAACTGTACGATTACCATCGATCGGACGCGAATCCAGGCCAAGAGCGCGTCGGCAATCGTCATGGGCAAGGTCGGAACAACCTTGTATCGCATCGTCAACAGTGCGGTATTGTCGAGTGGCCTGAATGTATCAGGCATATCCGCGATATTGTTGGATTCGGGTGCCAGCGGGACGTTTAACTACAATACAGTCACTCGCAATCAAACGAGTGTGTTCTGTAGTAATACAGTCGAGCTATCTAACTCCCTATTGCTTGGGAATTCAGGTCGGAAGCCAAGCGCATCCTGCGGCACCAATACCAGCGTTACGGACGAGTCAGTGAGCCTGGATATGCAGGGTGACCCGAAGCTGCAGGTCACGTCGGCAAACCGAATGTTGTGCGTGGACCAGGGAACCAAGCCTCCAGGAAACGAGATTGCGACTGATTTCTTTGGCAATCCTCGACCACTCGGCAAGGGCTGGGACAAAGGCTGCCATGAGCTCGAATAGTTAAGTCGGACGGCTCTCTCGCATAGAAATCGCAAAAAGGAGCTGCTTATGAATACTCGCATACTAACCTGGTATTCTTTCGTGGTCTCGGTCGCCTTAAGCGGCATCAGCTGTGGCGAGTCAGGTCTAGTTTGTGGCAAACAGGCCGATTGTACGCAGCCCGGCAAGCCGATCTGCTCGCTCGCGGTGTGCCTGGCCTGCTCTGCCGACCAAGACTGCATGACCAACTGGCAACAGCGTCAGGCGGATGCGGCGATGATGTCGATGCCGCCAGTCGCGCCGACTGTTGCCTGCGAGGCCTCGACGGGGGCCTGCCGCGAGTGCCTCACGGATGCGCACTGTGCCGCCGCTCGCCCAAGCGCGCCGCTGCTTCGGGTCTGCGAGCCGAGCAGCCACAGCTGCGTCGGTTGCCTGCAGGACTCGGACTGCATGGCCAATGTCGCAGCGAGCCAGGACGGCCTTCTGACTTGCGACACCGCCAGGCACGAGTGCATCGACTGCACCAGCAACAGCAACTGCACTGCGCGACCCGGCATGACGTACTGCGCCCAGGGGCGGTGCAGCGCCTGCGCCGATGATGCGAACTGCGCCAGCATGGCGAACAAGCCGTACTGCGCCAAGCCCGCTGGTGCAGCCCGCTACCAGTGCGGCGAGTGCAAGAGCGACGCGAATTGCACCAACGATGCCAAGCCCTCCTGCAACCTAACGACGCTGACCTGTGAGACCTGCACCGGCAAGGCGGCAAGCTTCTGCGAGACCCGCAGTGCCCTCAAGCCCGTCTGCGATGGAAGCGGTGCTTGCGCTCCGTGCACCAAGCACGAGGACTGTGCCTCCGGTGTCTGCTACCGCAGCGGAGACTATGCGCCGCCCCAGGCGCTGAGCACGCTGATGCCTGGCCAGTGTGTGCCCAGTGACAAGGTGGTCAAGGTCAACCCGACCACGATCGCGAACGAGATCACCGGCTCGATGCCTTATCTCAAGCTCGATCCCGGCACCTATCCCGAGCTCACGATCAGCCGCGAAGTAGTCCTCGTCGGCTCTAGCACGCTGAGCCACAAGCAGCCGGCCCAGGTTCAAAGTGCCCTGTCCCACCTGAACGTGACCGGGGGCCGCGTGGTCCTGTATGACCTCAAGATGGAGGCGACCGCGACCGGCAAGGCGCTCGTCACGTGCGGTGGCGGCGCGAAGGTTCACGTCCGCCTGGCGCGCTTCGTCAACACCAAGGCTCACCGCGGCATCGACGGCCAGAGCACTGGCACCTGCGGGGAGGTCCGCGTGAACCAGGCCTACTTCAATACCGCCTGGGAGTCCATCATCCTGACCGTTGGTGCTGGCACTCTGTCCGCGGTCGTTCAGAACAGCCAGTTTGTCCGGTCGGGTTCAGCAGGTCACACCAACGCAGTTTCGTATGGCAGCGGCATTACCGGAACCTTCGCGTTCAACATGTTCTATGGCAATACCGGCGGGATTACCTGCGTGGGTGGGCAGACGATTACGGACTCGGTGATCGTCGATAGTGGCACCGCGGTCAACGGCTGCACCGAAACGCGAATCATCAAGAGCACCAACGCCGGCGACATTGGCGAGACTCCGGCAGGCTCGGGGATCTTCCATCCATCGAGCGGCCTGGCCAGCATGCTCGTCGATGCTGGGCAAGCTCCGACCCCCGCGCTGCCAGTCGACTTTTTTGGTGACGCGCGGCCCAAAGGAACCAAGTACGACATTGGCTCGGAAGAGATTCGCTAGCAGCGTGTTGAAAAAGTCAGCGAGGAGGCCAAAGCGCAAGGCGGAGGAGCGGAGCGTCCTTCGGGACGCGAGCACCGACAACGCAGCGATTTGGCCCCGCAGCGACTTTTTCAACGCGCTAGCCGAGCCCCCTGTCCCCTCGTCTTCCCCGCTGCCTGTCTCGCCTGAACCTTCGTCACGACCTCGTGCTTCCCATTGCAAGTGAGCGCGCTACAATGCGCGCAACCTAGCTTGTGGAGGCCTTGGAATGCGCACGCAACATCTCAATCTGCTCCGTCGGCCACTTGCCGCTGCGATAGCGTTGGTAGCGATGGTGGGCGTGGGAGGGCCGCTTGGTTGCGGGGGCGAGGATATGGCGACCGGAGATGGCACCGGCCGTTCCTCCGATGAACTGCGAGACTACGCCCGCGATGCGAAGCCACTCCTCGAGAGGTACTGCACCGGCTGTCATCGCGAGGGGGGCATCGGGCCATTCGGGCTGACTGACTACGAGTCCGCTCGGACGCATGCTCCGGCCATCGCCGCCGCGGTACAGAGCGGTCGCATGCCGCCCTGGCTGCCGTCGAGCGAGAGCGTGCCGCTGCGTTATTCGCGGGCCATGCGGGCAGAAGACAAATCAGCCCTCTTGCAGTGGGTCAGCGATGGAGCGCTGGCCGGTGACCCGGGCGCTGCGCCGCGCATCGTGCCGCCGCCCGCCGACGTCGTGGAGCCACCGCGCAGCGATCTGGTGCTTGACCCACAGCTGACCTATCAGCCAAACGCCAAGCTCACGGATGACTACCGCTGCTTCATCATTGACCCAGCCGGTCCCGGCGGTGGTGGCATGAAAGAAGAACGCTACGTTCAGGCCACCAATGTCACGCCGGGCAACGCGGCGATTGTGCACCACGTCATCCTCTTTGAAGTGCCCGAGTCGCGTGTGAACTCGGTCCGCAAGAAGGACACCGACGAGGCCGGCCCGGGCTACACCTGCTTCGGCGGAGCCGGCGTCGGGGGCGTCGAGATGATCACCGGCTGGGCTCCCGGCGGTGTGCCGCAGCGTGTGCAGCCTGACATGGGCCTGCGCGTCCGCAAAGGCTCGGTCTTTGTGATGCAGGTGCACTACAACATGCAGCGCTATCGCGGCGAGGGTGACCGCACCACCGTCACGCTGGAGCTGGCCAAGAGCGCACCGCCCTATCGCTTGGTGCTGGCGCCGCTGGCCTATCCCGACCAGCTGAAGATCAAGGCCGGCGATCCCGAGGCCAGCCAGAGCATCGTCGTGCCGGTCTCGCTGGCCTTGCAGTACCTGAAGCTATCCGAGGCCGTGATCACGTCGGTGACGCCGCATATGCACATGCTTGGCACCAGCATTGTCACCTCGCTGGACTCGCAGCCGCTGGTTGATATTCCGCGCTGGGATTTCCACTGGCAGCAGGGCTACATGTTTGAAACGCCCGTCGTCGCGCGCGGCAATCAGCTGCTGATGCTCACCTGCCAGTACGACAACAGCTATGCCAACCAACCAATCGTCGATGGTCAGAAGCAGATGCCGCGCGATGTGACCTGGGGAGAAGGCACGCTGGATGAAATGTGCCTAAGCTTCCTTGGCCTGCGCATCCCGAGTGGAACGCCGCTGTAGTTCTCGACGGGACAACCACCGAAAGCAGCCTTGACCCGACGGTCGTAGGGCGATACCCTCAGTCGCAGGGTTGCTGATGTTGTAGTTTGCTTCCCCTGTGCTTGCGACCCCTGGGTCGCCCGGGCCTGGGCGACGACGGTATTGATAAGGGACTCACGATGGACCAAGACAAGAAGACGATGCGCCACTTTTACTGTCGCGACGTCCTCTGGGAGACGTTCGAGGCGATGGCGAACGACTTCGACTGCTCCATCGACTACCTGGTCAACGAGTCGATGCGCATCTACGCTCGCTCGAAGAACTATCAGGTCCCCGGCGCTGCCAATCCCAGCCAGATCATCTCGGCCACCAGTCCTGGCTCGCCCCTGCGTCCCACGCTCGGCTCTTCGCCAGGGCTGCGGCCGGTGACAGCGGGTCCTGCTACGCCGCCGGCTCCGGCGCCGATGCCGACCGCGCCGCCGATCGTGCCTGCAGCCTCCATGGCTCCGCCACGACCGCCAGCGCCGCCAGCCGCGCCCCCCTCGGGACGCAACGCCACGTTGCCACCCGGGTTGGGCGGCCGGCCGCCGATTCCGACACCCCCTTCAAACCCCAACCAAAGTTCCGGCTCGATGGCTGCGCCTTCGGCGGTTTCGCCTCCGGCGTCTAGCTGGTCGCCGCCCCTTTCGCCATCGGCTCCTCCGGGCAGTCTAGAGAGCGCCGCCCCGCCGCTCTACCTGGTATTCCAGGGCCAGCGCATGCTCGTCGACAAAGATCAGTTCGTGATCGGGCGTGGATCGAAGACCGCCGATTTGGCGATCAAGGACGGCAACATCTCGCGCAAGCACGCCGTCGTGCTGCGCCGAAACGGCGTCTACTACATCAAAGACCTCGGCTCGACGAACGGCATCGAGTACAAGGGCATGCGCATCGACAATAAGCGCATTGATGAAGGCGACACGTTTTCGATCTGCGACTACGAACTGCGCTTTACCTATCAACCCATGTCCTAGTCACCGCGAGCGCGGCTGCGCTTGGACGTGGCAACTGCGCTGCGCTGGCTTGGGCGTCGGGCCTGATGACGCTGCCTGCATCCAGGGGTTGAGTGAGCCCTGGGCGATGTCGTAAGACTTGCCCCCTGGCTTATCTGGAGGCGCTTATGGAGATCGCAGAGTACGGATCGGTGGCGACGGTGCACGAGTCAGCGGCAGAGCTGCGCACGCTGTTCGTCGAGGTGGAGGAGTACTTTGATGGTGGGGCGGTGCTGGCCGCAGGCTCGACGGTGGTCGATGTCGGAGCCAATATCGGCGCCTTTGCAATCGCGGCGGCTCGTCGCTGCCATCGCGATCTCAGGCTGATCTGCTGCGAGCCAGTGCCCGCCCTTTATCGCGCGCTGTCGGAAAACTTGCAGAAGAACCGCTGGCTGTCGGGCGGGGCGCACGTGGCGAAAAACGTCGCGCTGTCGACGGCGAGTGATGCCGGCAAGAGCGCCGATTTCTATTATTTTCGTCGCTTCCCCCGCGACTCGACGATGGACATCAGCGGCAAGCGGCGCGAGTTTCAGGCTTTCTTCGCGGCGCAGGGGGCGCGTATCGGCAAGTCGCTGGGGTTCCTTGGGCCGGGGGCCAAGCTCGTCGAGCGTGGCATCGCTAGCCTGCCGCGCGGGCCCGTCGGCGAGTGGTTGACCGATCAGGTGACGGGCCTGGAGACGACGCAGGTGCCGCTCGATACGCTGAGCAATGTCCTGGCCGCGCAGGGCGTCGCCCGCGTCGATCTGCTGAAGGTCGATGTCGAAGGGGCTGAGCTCAAGGTCCTGGCCGGACTGGATGCCGGCAGCTGGCCGAAGATCCGTCAGGTGGCGATCGAGTGCGATGGCACCGAGGAGCGCACGCGCGAGCTCTTGGCGCTGCTCTCGGCGCACGGCTTCACCGCGGTAAAGAAGTTTGAGCCACCGACTACCGTCGAGCGCGGCCTGCCCAATCTCTTGCTGCACGGCCTCAACACACTGCCGCTTGCCGCCTAGATTCGCGGCTCGCGCGGCCTGGCGGAGCGGGAACCTACCAGCTCATGCTGGCTTTGGCGGGAGCCGCGGCGGGAGCGGCCTGGATCGGCGCTTCGAGATCCGCGAAGCCCTGCTTCTTCACGCGGACGCGGTACTGCCCGCGATCGACCGTCTTGAAGCGATAGTTGCCCTGATCCGTGGTGCGGGTCTGCTGCACGACGTGACCCTTGTCATCGACAAGCTCGACGAGCGTATTGGCCGAGTTCGCGCCGCCGCGCAGCGAGATCTGGCCTTCCACCTCGGCGAAGTTTTTCTGCTGCATGGCCTCGCTGTCGTGGACGAAAAGCGCCGTCTCGCTCTGACGCACGCGACCAGCACCATCGCGGAACGAGAGCTTGGCCAGGTAGCGCCCGCGGGACTGCGGCTTGCCATCGCTGCCGATGCCGTTCCAGCTGAATGACAGACCACCGAGCTGACCCTTTTTGCTCTCGTGGAAGACTCGCGCGCCGGGCTTGGCCTCGCTGCCGCCTTCGGCTTTGAAGACCTCTAGCTCGACAGCGCCGGCCTGCTCGGCCTGCGGGGCGATGTTGCGCAACGAGACGATCGAGGTTCCGCTTCCCTCGTCGAAGCGCGCGCCGACGTCGGTTAGGAAGACCTCGCCAGCGTAGACCTCGAAGCGGCGGCGGCTGGTCTGGCCTTTGCCGTTCTGGGCCACGAGATCGATCAAGTGCTTGCCGCTCGTCAGCTTGCCTCCGTCGAGGACATGCTCGAGCTTAGCGCCGCAGCCGCTGGCCACGGGCAGATCGTCAACCAGGATCTCCAGCTTGCGGATGCCACCACCGCCGTTGTCGGTCGCGCTGACCGCGAGCTTCATCTGCGGCTCGACATGCTGCCCATCGACCAGGCCCAACACCGCCAGGCTCGACACATCGACGGTGACCAGGCCCAGCACGGCCCACATGGTCTCGGCTTTTTCGGCGCCGCCCTGACCGCTCTTGTAGGTGCGCCAGGCCCCGCTCTGCTCTTGCTTGCTGACCAGGAAGCGGATGGCGCGAGCGACGGGAAGATCCTGATCGGAATAGCCCGCCGTCTTGAGTGCGTAGACCGTCTGGCCGGTGGCAAAGGCGTCGCTCTTACCAGCTTCGAGGCCCCAGCCACCGTCGCTGTGCTGGCGTGCTAGCAGCATCTTTACAATCTGCTGCGCCGAGCCTTCGGTGCGCGTCACCCCGGAAGCCAGAAGCCCCAACAGCACGAAGTTCAGATCCTGCAGATACGTGCCCCCGCCCGCCTTCTGCCAGGCCGCGATCTGCGAGGCCAGGTACCCCTCGGCGCGCCGCAAGGGCGGCAGCCACTTCGCATCAGCGGTGCGGGCGTAAGCCTGTCGCCAAGTCTGCGCGGCTTGGAACGTTGTCTGCAGCGTGCCGCCGGTCACCGGCAGGCGGCGATCATCATCGACGATGGCGCCGCTTTTCGCCTGCACCGCCAGGAGCTCCTTAGCGTAGCGCAGGAGCTGGTCGGTTTCGTTGTTTCCGACCCACTGGTCGTAGCGCGCCCAGGCCGAGCCTTCAAAGGCGATGCCGGTCGTATGACCACCCGCGGTGACGCCCATCTTGAGCGCCTGCACCATCGCTCCCAGATCCTTGTTACCCACCTCGTACTGATGCTTTTTCCCGACGGAGAGAGCCTCCATCGTCACCGCCTGCACATGGCAGCCGAAGCAGCGATGCTGCGTTGTCCAGCCCTGGCTGGCCGTGGATAGGTAGGCAAGGCCGCGACTGGCCGATGCCCGCACGTGGACGTCGGGCTGGACCGCCTTTTCGACGGCCGCCTGGGGCATTCCGCAGGCCGGATCGACCGCCTTGGGGGGCAGCCCAGCCAGCGCTGAGCCCGTCGAGCCGCAGAGAAACAAGCCAAGCGAAGCGAGAAAGGGACGCACGTGGGGCAGGGACAGACGGCGCATAGAGCCTCCCAGGGGGGTCTTGGATAGAGGGCGCCCCGTCGCTGCCGCCCGGGGGGGAACCAGGCTGCGCAGACGAGCAGGGCATAACCAGAGCAACAGACGCGGCGCGTCAGCGCCGACTTCTGGTCGGGGCGTTCGCGTCGCTGTGCCGGTCTAAAACGTTGCGAGTAAAAGAAGGATCTGCGGGAAAGAAAAAATTCTTAGCGCGGGCGCAGGTTGGGCTTGGTGTAGACGCCCGGCGGGTTGGGGCTGCCATCGAGAGCCTGCCACGGGAAGACACGCAGCGAGGCCTCGCAGGTCGGGTCGAAGGGGACAAGGCCTAGCTGCTCGATATCGCGCGGCACCATCGGCCAGTCGTAGGCGAAGAACGGGTTATGGCCATTGCCGAGCCGGTCAAAGATCCGCACCTCGAACGAGAAGCGCAGCCAGACGCGATCGTAGGGGCGCGCGGCATCGATGGCGATGTGCACGCAGTAGGCATCCATCAGCATCAGCGCGAAGTCGGGATAGTCGTTCCAGCCGTGCTCAGCATTCGTCAAGGCGACTTGACGATTCATCTCCCAGAATGCGTCGTGTCGCGCCAGGTCGAGCGGGCGCAGATCGAAGGACTGCGGGAAGTACATTGTCGGCAGGCAGTTGGTCACGGTGTACGTGTGGTTGGCGCGGACCTTGGGCTGCCAGCGCGCCCCTTGAAAACCATCGACGTGGCAGGGGGCGTAGTGCCCTTGGTCGCCGGGCTCGACATGCTCGCGACGCAGCGTGAGGTAGCAGTAGTACTCGTCGTAGCAGGTTGGGTTTAGCGCCCACTCGGCATCGGCGATGCGCTGCACCACGGGCGCCCACTGCGCGTACTCCATCGGCAGACGAAAGTCGGATCCTGGGAACTTGATCGGCAGGTCGAGGACATTGCGGGCATCGCCCGGCGCAAGGAAGCTGCGCTGCTCATCGGCCGACAACACGCCGACGTTGATCGGATGATGCGGTACTAGGAAGCGTTCGACGTCGAAGGGGCGGTTGAGATCTCCGAGCAGCGGGGCGCTCCGCTCATCGCTGGAGAGCGTTGCGGGGTCAAGTGCCCCCGAGCGCGGGGTGATGCGGACGCAGCCGTCGTCGAGAGCGTACACCGGGACGGAGTAGTGCTTGTTGTTGTAGCTGACCCTGCGGAACGTGCGCGCCGCCATCGTCTTCCCCCTTTTGTTGCCGACCCCCGCTCGATGCAGCCCGAGCAAGCCACAGAGCGGCTTCCCATTATCCGCATCCACGAGCCGCCGGCTGGCCTCTTCTGGCCAAAGTCTGGCCGAGCTTTCGCCATGTCGCGCCATGTGGTCAGATCGGAAGAGCACACGTCTGAACTCCAGTCACGCCAATGTATCTCG